>DASZEJ010000085.1:0-14253 GCA_035940955.1 Solirubrobacteraceae bacterium | reverse complement strand
CGAGGTGCAGCTCGCGCCCGCGCACCTCGACGGACACCGCGTCCGGGTCGACGCCGGGCAGCTCGACCTGCACGACCGCGCGCGGCGGGTCGCCGACGTAGAAGACGTCGACCGGCGGCGCGAAGACGGTGGCGGGCCCGCGGCGCCGCCGGCCGCCGAGCAGGTCGTCGACCTCGCGCTGCATGCGCTCGAAGTTCTCGAAGAGGTCCCTCTGCGGCGCCATCCGCCCGTAGGGATACCACGGCTCAGTCCTTCGACGGCCCCGGCCCGATCGGCGACGGCGAGAAGAAGAAGAACCACACCTCGAACGCGATCACCACGACCGCGACCATGATCACGAGCATCCGCTCGAGCGCCGTGACCTCGTGCTTGGCGCGCTCGTAGTTGACGCGCTCGGCGCGCATCGACCGCAGCCAGGGGACGTGGCGGCGGACGGTCTGCTGCCGGCCGGTGATCCGGTCGTAGGTCGCCGACGCCCAGCTCAGCGCCCACACGAGCGCCAGGCAGGCGGCGAAGAGCACCACGACGACGAGCAGGACCGCGCCCATCGTCACCTGGGTCGACGAGGTGACGACGCGCGAGCCGACCCACACGGCGAGCAGCGGCGCGCCGGTCCAGATGTTCAGCGCGGCCAGGGCCATCGCGGCCTGCAGCGCCACCCGCTCGAGCCGGACCTTCACACCTCGTAGACCGCGCCCTCGGCGGCCACCTCGACCGGCGCGCCGAACGCCTTGGCCGCGGACTCGCTCGCCCAGAGCTGGTCCATCTCGTCGGAGATGTGGGTGAGGACGAGCCGCTTGGCGTTCGCGGCGCGGCCGTGCTCGCCGGCCTCCTCCGGGGTGAGGTGGCCGCGCTGGCCGTCGCGCTCGGGGCGCGGCAGCGTCGCCTCGAGCAGCACGAGGTCGGCGCCGTCGGCGAAGCGGACGACCTCCTCGCTCGGGCGGTGGTCGGCGCCGTAGACGATCCGCCCGCCGCCGTTCGCCGACCGCAGCTCGACCGCCTGGGTCGGCATGAAGTGCGGCACCGGGTGGAAGCGCACGCGGATCGAGCCGACCTCGAGCTCGGCGTCGCAGTCGTACTCGCGCAGGTCGAACGCCTTCTCGATGAGGTCCTCGTTCCCCCACGCCCCGACGACGCGGCGGAAGAAGTCGCGCCCGCCCGGCGGGGCGTGCAGCACCGGCCGCGCGGGGGTGTCGGTGCCGGGCCAGCGGTCGACCGGGACCGGCTGCTGGCGCGGGGCGTAGACGAGCGCGTACGCGTACGGGACGAGGTCGAGGACGTGGTCGGCGTGCAGGTGCGAGATGACGACCGCGTCGACGTCCACGTAGTCGACGAACTGGCGCAGCTTCGCGAAGACCCCGTTGCCGCAGTCCAGGAGCAGGACGGTGTCGCCGTCCTCTACGAGGTACCCGCTGCAGGCGCCGCCGGCGTCGGTGTAGGACGGCGACTTGCCGAGGACCGTCAAGCGCACGGCCGGGCATGCTAGCCGCGCGCGCCCGCGGGGCGGCAGCTACGCGTGCAGCGCCGCCTGCTCCTGCGCCGACGGGAACGCCCACGTCGCGCGGGTGCGGCGCTCCTGCCGGAAGGTGAAGCGCAGCTGCTGCGGCGGGCGCAGGCCGTCGGGGTGGTCGGGCCGGAAGGTGCCGCACGGCTCGTCCTCGCTGAGCGCGCAGAGCAGGTTGCACCGGAAGTAGCAGTCGTCGCACGTCACCTTCTTCGCCATGCCGCGACTCGATCACACCGCCGAGCCGCCCGGCAACGCCGCTTCCCGCAAACGCCGGGAAAACGAAGACCACGGAATTACCGCGCGTTCTGTCGTTTCGGGTGCACGGAGCGGGGTTTTCGTTCAGGCCAGCGCGCGGTCGGCGATGCGCTCGGCGATCGCGAGCGACGACGTGGCGCCCGGCGAGGGCGCGTTGCGCACGTGCAGCACGCCGCCGGCCTCGCTGAACACGAAGTCGTCGACGAGCCGGCCGTCGCGCCCGACGGCCTGCGCGCGGACGCCGGCCGTCGTCTCGCGGGAGAGGTCGCGCACGCTCAGCTCGGGCACGTACGCCCGGCACGCCTCGACGAACGCGCGGCGGCTGGCGGCCATGCGCATCTCGGTCAGCCCGGTGCGCCACCACCGGCGCACGACGCGCCAGGTCCCCGGCCAGCCGAGCGTCTCGGCGACGTCGCGCGGGCGCACGCGGCGCAGGCGGTAGGCGTCGCGCGCGCCGACGAGCAGCGCGCTCGGGCCGAGCCAGACCTCGCCGCTGATGTGCCGGGTGACGTGCACGCCGAGGAACGGCAGCTCCGGGTCGGGCACCGGGTAGACGAGGCCGCGCACGAGCCGGCGCGCCTCCGGGCGCAGCTTCAGGTAGGCGCCGCGGAAGGGGATGATGCGCGGGTCGGCCGGCGCGCCGAGCGCCACCGCGAGCCGGTCCGCCCACTGGCCGGCGCAGAAGATCGCACTGCCGGCGCTGAGCCGGCCGTGGGAGTGGGTCAGCGTCACGCCGGCGCCGTCGCGGCGCGCGCCGGTGACCTCGTGGCCCAGCAGCAGCGTGCCGCCGCGCTGCTCGACCTCCCCCGCGAGCGCGCGCGCGACGCCCGGGAAGTCGGCGATGCCGGTG
Organism: Solirubrobacteraceae bacterium; assembly: GCA_035940955.1. GTDB lineage: Bacteria > Actinomycetota > Thermoleophilia > Solirubrobacterales > Solirubrobacteraceae > CADCVT01. The sequence goes on along the minus strand of DASZEJ010000085.1, from coordinate 11,641 downwards.
TGCGGGGAGTGCAGCGCGGCGACGCCCTCGCAGTGCGGCTCGATCTCCTTCAGGCCGGCGGCGTCCACGCGCCGCAGGCCGGGCACGCCGTTCGCCCGGCCGCGCCGCTCGAGCTCGTCGAGCTTCGGCAGCTCGTCGTCCGAGCGCGCGACGATGACCTTGCCGCACCTCTCGTAGGCGACGCCGTGCTCGTCGCAGAAGTCGTACAGCCGGCGCGCGCCCTCGACGCACAGCGCGGCCTTCAGCGAGCCGGGCGCGTAGTAGATCCCGGCGTGGACGACGCCGCTGTTGTGGCCGGTCTGGTGGAAGCCGACCTCGTCCTGCTTGTCGAGCACGGCGACGCGCAGGCTCGGGCGGCGCAGCAGCAGCTCGCGGGCGACGGCGAGGCCGAGGATCCCCGCGCCGACGACGGCCACGTCGTGATCGGTGGGCACGGCGAGAGGGTATGAACGGCGCTCGCGATGCGGATCCTCGTCACCGGCATCACCGGCTACGTCGGCGGCGCGCTGGCCCCGCGCCTCGTCGCCGCGGGCCACGACGTGCGCGGGCTGGCCCGCGACCCGGCGCGCTGCGCCGTGCCGGGCGTGGAGTGCGTGCGCGGCGACGCGGTGACCGGCGCGGGGCTGGCGGAGGCGCTGCGGGGGGTCGACGTCGCCTACTACCTGATCCACTCGATGGAGCGGCTGGCCGAACCCGACGGCGGCTTCGCCGCCCGCGAGGAGCGCAGCGCCGCGAACGTCGCCCGCGCGGCCGTGGACGCGGGCGTCGGGCGGATCGTCTACCTCGGCGGGCCGGTGCCGCAGGACGCGCCGATCTCGCCGCACCTCGCGAGCCGGCTGAAGGTCGAGCAGACGCTGCTCGACGCGGTCCCGGGGTCGGTCGCGCTGCGGGCGTCGGTGGTGGTCGGCGCGCGGTCGCGGTCGTTCCGGTTCCTCGTGCGCCTGGTCGAGCGGCTGCCCGTGATCCCCCTGCCGCCGTGGTCGTCGGCGCGCACGCAGCCGGTCGACGGGCGCGACGTGCTGGCGTTCCTCGCGCGCGCGGCGGTGGTGGAGGAGGCGGCCGGCCGCTCGCTCGACGTCGCCGGGCCGGACGCCCTCACCTGGGGGGAGATGGTCGAGCGCATCCGCGACCTGATGCTCGTCGGGCGCCCCGGCCTGCCGCTGCCGGTGAGCCTGACCGGCGTCGCGAGCCGCGTCGGCGCGGCGATCGCCGGCGAGGACCCCGAGTTCGTCGGCGCCCTGATGGGCAGCCTCGGCCACGACCTGCTGCCGCGCGACGACAGCGCCGCGGCGCTGCTCGGCGTCCGGCTGCACCGCTTCGACCGGGCGGTCGAGCACGCGCTCAGGGAGTGGGAGGAGCTCGAACCCGGTAGCGTCGCCGCCCGATGAGCGTCGTGGTCGCGCAGATCGACATCGCCGCGCCGCCGCAGGCGGTGTGGGACGTCTCGATGGACCCCGACCGGACGCTCGAGTGGGTCACGATCGCGCGCGACGTCGGCGAGCGGTCGGACGGCGAGTTCCGCCCCGGCTACCGGATGGACCAGAAGCTCTGCCTGCGCGGGGTCAGCTTCTGGGTGCACTGGACGCTCGAGGAGGTCGACGCCCCCTGGTTCGCCCGCTGGGAGGGCAGGGGCCCCGCCCGGTCCAAGGCGGTCATCGAGTCGCGCCTGACCGAGCGCGACGGCGGCACCCGCTTCGACTACCGCAACGAGTTCAAGGCCCCGTTCGGCCCCCTCGGCGCGGCGGCGAGCCGCGTCGTCACCGGAGGCATCCCGGAGAAGGAGGCCAACGCCTCGCTGCGCCGGCTGAAGGAGATCCTGGAGCGGCCGTAGCGGCTCAGGCGAAGCGCGGCGTCAACGCGAACGTCTCGTCGCAGCCCGACATCGTCAGGTCGAACACGTCGAGGAACCCCCGCAGGCCGAGGAGGCCGAACGCCTGCGGCCAGTCCTCGCAGAACCACACGGGCGCGGCCCAGGTCACCGGCCTGCCGTCGAGCACGATCGTCAGGTCGACGTTCGCCTCGCGCCCGCGCACCCGCATCCCGCCGGCCACCACCTCGTCCTCCGGCGCGCCGGCCAGGTCGAGCCCGACCGCCTCCGCGATCTCCGCGCTCATCCGGACCGCCGTCGCGCCGGTGTCGACGAGGCACGCCTGCGGCGCCGCGTCGAGGCCCTCGACGATGACGTCGACGAGCGGCCGGCTGAGCGTCCCGGTCGGCCCGATCGGCATCGGGCGGAAGCGGAAGCTCACCGCGGCGCGATGCCGGACGCCTGGGCGGCGTCGAGCGGCACCCTGAACATCGAGTCGGCCCGCTGGCCGTGCTCGGAGAGCCAGCTCACCACGGTCCTCGCGTCCGCTGCCGCGACGAGCACGTCGCCGGCGCGGACCGCGACCCACTGCCCGGCATGGGCGCGCAGCGCCGCGACCGGGTCCGGGGCCGAAGCAGCGGGGGAAGGCCGCGCGGGGCCGGCGGCGCGCGGCTTGCGGCCGACCGGGAAGCCGAGGCGCCTCAGCGTCCGCACGGCGTGGTGCGTCGTGAACCGCGACCGCGGCAGGCCGGTGAGCAGCGCGAGGACCTGCTTCGGCGGATAGCGGCGGCCGCGCACGACGACGTAGTAGTCGCGCACGGGGGCGGGCAGCTCGGAGCGCGCGGCGCGCTCGACGTCCGCCCGCGTCACCGCGAACTGCCGCCCGCCCATGTGGAAGGTGCTCGTCGCCGCCATCGCGTCTCCGATCCGTCTCCGAGGATACGGGACGGGGCGTCAGCGCGCCGCCGTGATGCCGCCGCGCCCCAGCGTCACGTCGCGCTCGCCGCCGGCGAGCGTGGCGCGCAGCTCGATCGGCTCCCCGCCGGTGGCCGCCGCGGCCGCTCGCTCGGCATCGGAGCGCGCGACGCCGAGGACCCGGTGGCGCGGCAGGAGGGTCGTTGCGAGGACCCGTTCGACGTCGGCCGGGGCGCCGTCGACGATCAGCACGACGGCGGCCGGAGCGAGCCTGACGGCGGGGCGGACGTCCTCGCCCGCGGCGGCGACGATCGCCTGGGCGCCGCGCGCGCCCGGGGCGAGCGTGGCGCTCACCGGGACGTCGCCGATGACACTGATCTTGCCAGCCAACTTGAGCCTTACCGTTACAGTTTTCCTATGGCGGATTTTCTTGAGGAGAAGAAGCGCGAGATCGCGTCACGACTGAAGGAGCTGCGGCCGCTGGTGGAGGAGTTCCACCGGCTGGAGGCGGCTCAGCGCGCACTGGAGGGCGTGGGCGACGGCGCGCCGGCCCGGCAGGCGGCCCCCAAGCGCCGCGGCGGCAGCGGCCGAGGACGCGGCCGCCCGCGCGGCTCGGGCAACCGCGCCCAGCAGGCGCTCGCGCTGGTCGGCGAGAGCCCCGGGATCACGATCCCCGAGATGGCGCAGCGCATGGGCATCCAGGTGAACTACCTGTACCGCGTGCTGCCCGGGCTCGAGCAGGACGGCAAGGTGCGCAAGGAGGGCCGCGGCTGGTTCCCGAAGGGGGACTAGCCCACCAGCCCGAGCTTGCGGACGGCCTCGCGCTCCTCCTTGAGCTCGTTCACCGTGATCTCGAGCTTGGAGCGCGCGAAGTCGCCGAGCTCGAGACCCTCCTCGACCGTGTAGTCGCCGCCGGAGCACCGGCACGGCATCGAGCAGATCAGCCCCTCCTCGATGCCGTACTGACCCGACGTCCAGACCGCCATCGAGCGCAGCCCGTCCGCGCCGAGCGCCCAGTCCTGCACGTGGTCGATCGCCGCGTTCGCGGCCGACGCGGCGCTCGACGCCCCGCGCGCCTCGATGATCTCCGCCCCGCGCTTGCCGACGCGCGGCATGAACTCGTTCTCGTACCAGCCCATGTCCACCTTGTCGGCGGCGCGCTCCCCGTTCACCTTCGCGTTGAACAGGTCGGGGAACATCGACGGCGAGTGGTTGCCCCACACGACGAGGTCGTTGACGTCCCCCACCCCGACGCCCAGCTTGCTCGCGAGCTGCGCGACCGCCCGGTTCTCGTCGAGCCGGGTCATCGCGGTGAACCGCTCCTTCGGGATGTCGGGCGCGTTGTGCGCGGCGATCAGCGCGTTCGTGTTCGCCGGGTTGCCGACCACCAGGACCTTGACGTCGTCCGCCGCGCCCTCGTTCAGCGCCTGGCCCTGCGGCTTGAAGATGGCGCCGTTGGCCTCCAGCAGGTCGGCGCGCTCCATCCCCTTCGTGCGCGGCCGCGCGCCGATCAGCAGCGCGACGTTCACCCCGTCGAACGCCGCCTTCGGGTCGTCGTGGATGTCCACGCCCTTCAGCAGCGGGAACGCGCAGTCCTGCAGCTCGAGCGCGGTGCCCTCGGCGGCCTTGACCGCCTGCGGGATCTCGAGCAGCGACAGCTCGATCTCGGTGTCCGGCCCGAGCAGCTGGCCGGACGCGACGCGGAAGAGGATGGCGTAGCCGATCTGGCCGGCGGCGCCCGTGACGGCGACCTTCGTAGGCACTAGACGTTCATCTCCTGCTTGAGGTTCGTGTCGATGGCGTCCAGGAACTCCTGCGTCGTCAGGAACTCCTGGTCCGAGCCGACCAGCAGAGCGAGGTCCTTCGTCATCTTGCCGCTCTCCACCGTCTGCACGCAGACGCGCTCGAGCGTCTCGGCGAACGCGGTGACGTCGGGGGTGCCGTCCATCCGGCCGCGATGGGCCAGCCCGCGCGTCCACGCGAAGATCGACGCGATCGGGTTGGTCGACGTCGGCTTGCCCTGCTGGTGCTGGCGGAAGTGGCGGGTGACGGTGCCGTGCGCGGCCTCGGCCTCGACCGTCTCGCCGTCGGGGGTCATCAGCACGCTGGTCATCAGCCCGAGCGAGCCGAAGCCCTGCGCGACGGTGTCGGACTGCACGTCGCCGTCGTAGTTCTTGCACGCCCACACGTACCCGCCCTCCCACTTCAGGGCGGCGGCGACCATGTCGTCGATCAGCCGGTGCTCGTAGGTGAGCCCCGCCTTCTCGAAGTCGTCCTTGAACTCCGCGTCGAAGATCTCCTGGAAGAGGTCCTTGAAGCGCCCGTCGTAGGCCTTGAGGATCGTGTTCTTCGTCGACATGTACACGGGCAGCCCGCGGTCGAGCCCGTAGCGGAAGGACGCGCGCGCGAAGTCGACGATCGACGCGTCGAGGTTGTACATGCCGAGCGCCACGCCGCCGCCGGGGAAGTCGAACACGTCGACCTCCTTGGGCTCGCCGCCGTCCGCGGGGGTGAACGTCAGCTTGAGCTTGCCGGGGCCGGGGACCACGAAGTCCTCGGCGCGGTACTGGTCGCCGAACGCGTGGCGGCCGATGACGATCGGCTTCGTCCACCCGGGCACGAGCCGCGGGACGTTCGAGATGACGATCGGCTCGCGGAAGATGACGCCGCCGAGGATGTTGCGGATCGTGCCGTTCGGCGAGCGGTACATCCGCTTGAGCCCGAACTCCTCGACCCGCGCCTCGTCCGGCGTGATCGTCGCGCACTTCACGCCGACGCCGTACTGCTTGATCGCGTTCGCGGCGTCGACCGTTATCTGGTCGTCGGTGGCGTCGCGGCTCTCGATCCCGAGGTCGAAGTACTTCAGCTCGACGTCGAGGTACGGGTGGATCAGCCGGTCCTTGATGAACTGCCAGATGATCCGGGTCATCTCGTCGCCGTCGAGCTCGACGACGGGGGTCTTCACCTTGATCTTCGCCATAGCGGCGGCCGATGCTAGAGGACACCCCGTCCACGGCGCGCTGAAGCCGCTCAACCCGCAAGGCCCCCCGCCGATGACCCGGGGGCCATGCTCATCATGCCGGACGGATCTGGCAGCACGCAGCGCATCGTCGTCGTCGAGGACCCCGAGAGCGCGGCGCTGCTGCAGCGCATCCTCGCCGCGGCGGGGTACGAGGACGTGCGCGTGCCGGCGGTGCCGATGGAGGCCGAGACGCTGCTCGAGACGGCCGACCCGGACCTCGTCGTGCTCGACCTGCAGCTGCCCGGCGTCGACGGCTTCGCGATGCTCGAGCGGATCGTCGCCACCGGCGTCCCCGTCCTGGTCCTCACCGCCGACGACACCCCGACGACGCGCCGGCGCGCGCTCGGGCTCGGCGCCCGCGACTTCGTCACCAAGCCGCTCGACCGCGTCGAGGTGCTGCTGCGCGTCGGCAACCTGCTCCAGACCCGCCGCCTGCAGCGCGCGCTGGAGGACCGCAACCACGACCTGCAGCGCTGGGTCCGCGCGCGGACCGCCGACCTGGAGGACGCGCGGCGCGAGACCCTCGAGCGCCTGGCGCTGGCCGCCGAGTACCGCGACGACGACACGCAGATGCACACCAAGCGCGTCGGCCGCACGGCGGCGCTGCTCGCCAAGCAGCTCGGGCTGTCGGCCGAGACCGTCGACCACCTGCGCTACGCCGCCCCGCTGCACGACGTCGGCAAGATCGGCATCCCCGACGCCGTGTGGCTCAAGCCGGGCCGGCTGACCGACGCCGAGCGCACGATGCTCGAGCAGCACACCGAGATCGGCGGGCGGATCCTCACCGGCTCGCGCTCCCCGATCCTCCGGCTCGCCGAGCAGATCGCGCGCACGCACCACGAGCGCTGGGACGGCACCGGCTACCCGTACCAGCTGGAGGGCGACGCGATCCCGCTGGCCGGCCGCATCACCGCGGTGGCCGACGTCTTCGACGTGCTCGCCCACCCGCGCCCGCACAAGAAGGCGTGGCCGCTCGACCAGGCGGTCGAGGAGATCGTCGACCAGGCCGGGCGGCAGTTCGACCCCGAGGTCGTCGCGGCGTTTCGGCGCCTCGACGCCCGCGCGCTGCTCGAGCCCGTCGAGGACCCGAGCGCCCTCCGCCGCGCGGCGTAGAGTCTCGCCGCATGGCGATCGACGCGTTCGCGGGGCCGTTCACCACCCACGAAGTCACCAACCAGGCGCCGCCGATCGGCGACGTCGACCTGTTCTCCACCAACGTCCCGCTCGTCGAGGCGCTCGAGCGCGAGGGCGGCGGCTGGGCCCGCGAGCGCTGCGCCGAGGTCGGCCGGACGTGGGGCTCGGAGCGCGTGCAGGCCTGGGGGCGCCAGGCCAACGAGCACCCGCCGAAGCTGCTCACCCACGACCGCTACGGCAACCGGGTCGACGAGGTCGAGTTCCACCCCGCCTGGCACGAGCTGATGCGCCGGGCGTCGGAGGACGAGATCCACGCGCTGCCGTGGAACCGGCCGGACGAGGCCGCCCACGTGGCGCGCGCCGCGATGTACATGTGCAGCGGGCAGGCCGAGGCCGGGCACGGCTGCCCGGTGACGATGACGTTCGCCGCCGTGCCGGCGCTGCGCCACGGGCCGGCCGACCTGTACGAGGAGTGGGTGCCGCGGCTGACCGCGCCGCTGTACGAGCCCGAGCTGCGGGCCGGCAAGCGCTCGGCCAAGTGCGGCATGGCGATGACCGAGAAGCAGGGCGGCTCCGACGTGCGGGCGAACGCGACGACCGCGCGGCCGGCCGGCGGCGACGAGTACCTGCTGACCGGCCACAAGTGGTTCTGCAGCGCGCCGATGTGCGACCTCTTCCTCGTCCTCGCGCGGACCGGCGAGGGCGTGTCGTGCTTCGCGGTGCCGCGCGTGCTGCCCGACGGCACCCGCAACGCGTTCCGCCTGCAGCGGCTCAAGGACAAGCTCGGCAACCGCTCCAACGCGTCGAGCGAGGTCGAGTTCGACCACACGTGGGGGCGGCTCGTCGGCGAGCCCGGCCGCGGCGTGCCGACGATCATCGAGATGGTCGCCCACACGCGGCTTGACTGCGTGATCGGCAGCGCGACCGGCATGCGCGCGGGCGTCGCCGCCGCCACCTGGCACGCCGCGCACCGCAGCGCGTTCGGCCGGCTGCTCGCCGAGCAGCCGCTGATGCAGAACGTCCTCGCCGACCTGTGCGTGGAGAGCGAGGCGGCGACCGCGCTGGCGATGCGCCTGGCGCGCGCCTACGACGAGGAGGACACCGCGTTCAAGCGCCTGGCGACGGCGATCGGCAAGTACTGGGTGTGCAAGCGGCTGCCGGGGCACGCGTTCGAGGCGATGGAGTGCCTGGGCGGCAACGGCTACGTGGAGGAGTCGGGCATGCCGCGGCTGTACCGCGAGGCGCCGCTCAACTCGATCTGGGAGGGCGCGGGCAACGTCAACGCGCTCGACGTGCTGCGCGCGCTCGTGAAGCAGCCGGAGGCGCTCGACCGGTTCCTGGCCGAGCTCGGCGAGGCCGAGGGCGCCGACGCGCGGCTCGACGCGTTCGTCCGCGGGCTGAAGGACGACTTCGCCGACGCCGCGACGCTCGAGGTGCGCGCCCGGCGGGTCGTCGAGCGGCTCGCGCTCGCGCTGCAGGGCGCGCTCCTCGTGCGCCACGCGCCGCCGGCGGTGGCCGACGCGTTCTGCGCGTCGCGGCTGGCCGGCGACGGCGGCCTCGCCTACGGGACGCTGCCGGCGGGGACGGACTTCGGCGCGATCGTCGCGCGCCACACGCCGCAGCCGGCGTAGCGCCGGCGCGGTCCGCTCAGCGCATCAGCCGCACCGACGGCGCCGGCGCGGGCGGCGCCGCGCCGTCGAACAGCGCGCGGAAGGCGTTGAGGTGCGGCGCCGCGCGCTCGACGTACTGCCCGTGGTACTGCAGCCCCCAGCGCGTGCCCGACCGGCGGGCCGGGTTGCCGTGGTTGTAGGCGCTCCCGACGACCGGCAGGTCGAACCGGGTGCCCTGCACGTTGTAGGCCCAGCGCATGTAGGCGACGCCGAGCAGGATCGAGTGCCGCGCCACGACCAGCCAGTCCTGCAGGTAGCCGCCCAGCGCGGCCGGCGGGTGCGGGATCCCGAGGTCCGCCCACACGTCCGGGTCGACCGCGTCGAGCCACGGCACGACCGAGGCGCCGGTCTCGATCAGCGTCTGCAGGACGCCGACGCTGATCCGCACGCCGGCCGTCGCGGCCGTGACCGCGTCGGCCCACGTCAGCGTGCTCGCCCCGGGGCGGACGAGCGCGGCCGCGTTCCACGGGTCGGGGACGCTCGTCGTGTGGCCGTCGAGCACCCAGATCTCGGCGGGCGCCGGAGGCCCGACGCCGGCGACCGTGATCGTGTAGGCGGACGTGGACGCGCCGCCGGTGTTGGCGATCACGCGCGGCCGGGCGCCGTCCCACGCGACGAGGCGGCCGCGCTGGGCGAGCGCGTTCTCCGGCCACGTCCGCGTGCCGTCGAGCGTGACGTCGAGCCGCCAGGAGGCCGGGCCGAGGGGCACGGCGGCGTCCACCGTCGCGCGCGGGCCGACCATGCGGTCGTACGCGGTCTCGAGCGCCGCGGGCAGCCGGGTGCGGTCCGTCGCGGTCAGCGGCTCGAAGCGCGCGATGCGCTCGTCGAGGTCCGCCGTGGACTCGACCGCGAGCAGGCTCACGGCCAGCTCGCACGGCAGCTGGAGGCGGTCGCAGACGTCGACGATCGCCGCGCCGTGGCGCTGCCAGATCGTCGTCACGCGGTCGGTCGCGGCGATGGTGGTACCGAGCGCCGGCACCGCGACGACGGGGCGCGGCCGGCGGCGGCGCGCCTCGAAGGCGGCGGCGTCGTCGTAGCGCCACTCGAGCTGGGACACCGGCGCCGCGGGCGGGAAGCCGTGGAACGCGTTCAGCGGGCCGAGCGGCAGCGGCGTCACGCCGCCGACCGGCCGGCGGGCGGGCGGGCGGTCGGCGCCGGCCAGCTCGGGGAGCAGGGTGACCAGCGGGTGGGCGAGCGCCGTCGCGCCGGCGTCGAGGACGTCGGTGAGCACCTCGACGGTGGCCGTCGCCGCGGGCACCAGCGCCTCGGCCAGCAGCGCGTGCAGGTGGTGGAGCGGGTCGAGCGGCGTGCCCGCCGCGTCGCGCACAATGAGCGTGAGCCGGCGGGCGCGGGCGGGGTCGTCGGCGGCGCCGAGCGGGAACGGGGGCGCCGCCGGCAGCGGGTCGGCGGTCAGGTAGGCCGCCGCGCGCCCGATGCGGTCGCCCGCCAGGACCGGGACCGCGGCGAGCTGGGCGCCCGCGCCGGCGGTGAACGCGGTGGTCAGCCGCGTGATCTCGGCGTCCGCCGTCGCGCGGCGACCGTCGAGGTGGCGCTTGAGCGTCCGGCGGCCGACCCTCGCCGACATCACCGGGTGCCAGCGGGCCGGGTGGCGCGGGTCGGCCTGCGCAGCGGCGTACGCCGCCGCGATCAGGTCGTGCAGCGCGGCGGCCACCGCCGCGGCGTCCACGTTCTCGTACTCGACGACCCGCGGCGGGCCCTCGACGAGTGCCAGCGCGCCGAGCCCGGTGCCGCGGACGCGGCCGACGCCGCGGGGGCGGCCGGCCACGTCGGCGGCGACCTCCAGCACGAGCCGGTCGCCCGGCGCCTCGGCCGTCCCGGCCCGCCAGGTGAGCGTCCCGTCGAGGACCGCGGCGAGCGCCGCGACGTCGCCGGCCGAGCTCAGGAACAGCTCCAGGCCGGCGGAGAAGCCCGCTCCGTCGGGGGGCGTCAGGACCGGCTGGCGGAACGGCCGCCCGCGCGCGAGGGCGTTCGCGAAGTCGTCGTAGCCGCCGGCCCGCCGGTCGGCCACGGGCGTCGCGAACCGGACGGTCGGCGGCATGCGGCGCAACGTAGTGCGATGGGTCAGCGCGCGTCAAGCGGTGCTTGACGCTCTGACTTGACAGGCGGCCCCTCCGCGCTAGAGGGTGCCTGACATGAGTGGCCCGGCTCGCGGGACGAGCACCACGACAGCCGCCCCGACCCCGCCTCCCCCGCCGCCGCCGCTCCAGCCCGGCCAGATCGCCGAGGCCGTGGAGGTCACCGCCGACGAGCTGACCGCCGCCTTCCGGGCGGCGCTCGTGCCGGCGGGGGCGCCGGCGAGCGTCGTCTGGCGCGCCGCGGACGCGGAGGTCGTCGCGCACCTCGGCGGGGTGAAGGTCGGCGTCGCCGACGGCTTCGTCGTCGCGGCGATCCAGCTCCATGCGGCGGAGGCCGGCCCGGCCGACGTCACGGTCCCGTTCGCGGTCGGCAGCCCGACGCGGCTGGCGTCGATGTTCGCGGCGACCGAGCGCCACCCGCGCGGCCCGGCCGAGCTGGTCGACCGCTGGGGCGAGGCGGTCGTCGCGACGCTGTGGCGGGCGCTGCTGCAGGTCGCGCGGACGCTGGCGGCCAACGCGGGGATGGCGACGTACGGCCGCCCGCTCGTGGACGTCGACGGCCAGCCGCTCGTTCCCGTGCAGCTCGTCGCGCAGCCGAACCAGCGGCTGGCGGTGGTCCCGCAGGCGCGCCACCCGCTCGATCGCGTGCCGCGCCCGTGAGCAGCTCGTTCGCGGTCGACGGGGCGCTCGCCGACGAGCTGCTCGACCTCGGCATCGCCGTCGGCGTCGTCACGCCCGGGGCCGGCGCCGGGCCGCCGACGCTCAACACCGACTGGTTCTCCCGCCCCGCGCACTACCTCGGCCGCGTCCTCGGCGACCCGGCGCAGCGCGACGCGCTGCTGCGGCTGGCGGCCGGGCTCGTCGGCGCGGCCCGCGACGAGCTGGACCTGCCCGCGGGCCCGGACGGCGAGCAGTGGGTCCCGATCGCGGTCGCCGGGCCGCCGCACGTCGGCGTCTACGTCGTGCTGCAGGTCGACGGCGACGACGTTCTGCTCTC
>DASZEJ010000084.1:0-1740 GCA_035940955.1 Solirubrobacteraceae bacterium | reverse complement strand
CGTCGCCCGTCGCGGCGCGCGCGGCGGCGAGCGCGTGCTCGACCCCGCGCCGGAGGTTGACGGCCGTGGGGCGGGCGGCGGCGAGGCGTTCGGCGCCGGCCTCCAGGTCGCCCGAACGCGCGGCCAGCGCGACGCCGTACGCGCCCGCGACGCCGAGCGCGGGAGCGCCGCGCACGACGAGCGCGCGGATCGCCTCCACCAGCGCGCCGACGCTCTCGCAGCGCACGACGACCTCCTCGGCGGGCAGCCGCGTCTGGTCGAGCAGCTCCACCGCGCCGTCGCGCCACGCGACCGTCGGGGTCACCATGGGCGCGAGCGTACGGAACGAAGTGGCACGATGGCTCCATGAGCGACGGCTGGACCCCTCCCGTCGACCCCGGGGGCGAACCGCCCGCGCAGGGCGGCGGCTACGGCGGGGGCTACGGGGGCGGGTACGGCGGGCCGCAGGGCTCGCCCCCTGGCTGGGAGCCGCCGTCGGTGCCTGGCATGCCGCCGGGGCAGCCGCTCGCCGCTCCGCCGGGCGCGCCGCCCGCGTGGGCCCAGCAGCAGTGGGGCCAGCAGAACGCGCCGTGGGGCGCGCCCGCGAGCAAGCCCGGCGTCATCCCGCTGCGGCCGCTCGCCGTCGGCGAGGTGCTCGACGGGGCGTTCACCGTGATGCGCCACTACCCCAAGGTGACGCTCGGGCTCGCCGCGATCGTCGTCACGATCTCGAACCTCATCCAGGTCGCCTGGGTGGCGAGCGCGTTCCTCGGCGACAGCGTGGACATCGACGTGACCGTCTTCGCCACCGGCACCGCGGTCGGCGTCATCGCCACCGCGATCTCCAACCAGATCCTCGCCGGGCTGCTCACGTCGGTCATGGGCGAGGCGGTGCTCGGGCGCGAGGCGACGATGGGCGGCACGTGGCGCAAGGTGCGCCCGCGGTTCTGGGCGCTGCTCGGCGCTGGCCTCATCGGCGGCGTGGTGCCGTTCCTCGCGCTGGTCCTGCTGGCGATCCCCGGCATCTTCCTGTGGGGCGCGTTCGCGCTCGTGACGCCCGCGCTGATCCTCGAACGCGCCGGCGTGACGGAGGCCGTGCGCCGCTCCTGGCGGCTCGCCGTTCCCGACTGGTGGCGCGTGTGGGGCATCCGCGCGCTCGGCTTCATCGTGTCCTTCGTGCTGGCGTTCATCATCGCCTACCCCGGCCAGATGGTCGCGGGGCTCGTCGCCGACGGCGGCGGCGAGAACGCCGGGGCGATCGCGCTGCTCGTGCTGTTCCTCTCGCAGGTGATCGCGCGGACGGTCACGGCGCCGTTCGACGCGGGCGTCGTCTCGCTGCTGTACATCGACCGCCGCATGCGCGCCGAGGGCCTCGACGTGACGCTGGCGCAGGCGGCCGCGGCCGAGGCGGGGCGGTTCTGACCCCGCGGCTGCTGTCCCTGGCGGCACAGGCGGGGGACGTCATCACGCGGGAGGGCGCCCGCGACGCGGCCCGGCGCGAGCTCGCCGACCCGCGCTACCACGTCAACGAGCCCGGCCTGCTCGAACGCGCGGTCGCGTGGGTGCTCGAGCAGATCGCCAAGGCGCTCGGCGACGTCGTCAGCATCACGCCCGGCGGCCTGCCCTCGCTGCTCGTCGTCGTCGCCGCCGTCATCGCGCTCGTCGTCCTGACGCGCCTGGGCCTCGGCCCTGTCGGGCTGCGCGACGCGCTCACCGACCGCCGCCGCGACGCGCGGTCCACGTCGGCGGAGGAGTACCGCG
>DASZEJ010000083.1:0-14437 GCA_035940955.1 Solirubrobacteraceae bacterium | reverse complement strand
ACACCACCGTGAGCAGCAGGTCGAGGTCGGCGAGCATCGTGGCCCCCTTTTGGGTCGACGGCGCGTCTAGGCACCGCCGACTTCGACCTGCTCTCCGTAATCCCGCCCACGACCCTCAGGCCGTGGAATCACTCATCTAGGGCGCGTTCGGCGCCGGGTCCTCGTTGCCGCGCTCCTCGGGCGGCGGCGGGGCCTCGCCCTCGAACTCGACGTCGGTGTCGCGCTCGTCGGCGTCCGGAAGGATCATCTCCGGGTCGTCCGGCGGGTTGGAGGCCTGGGCCTCGCCGAGCGAGGCCTCGCCGTGGCCGACGCGATCGGCGCCTTCTCGGGATTCGGTCATGACGGCGGGCTACCCGCTCGCGTCGCGTCGGGACCACCCCTATATTCAGCGCGCGTGCGCCTCGTGCTGGCCGCCCTCGCCTCGGTCCTGGCGCTCGCCGCGCCCGCCGCCGCGGCGGGCAGGTGCGGCGACCCGGGCGTCCGGCCGTGGTGCGACACGGCGAAATCGGCCGACGAGCGCGCCGGCCTGCTCCTCGCGGCGCTGACCCGCGACGAGCGGATCTCGCTGCTCGCGGGCGACGAGCTGACGGGCGTGCTCGGCCAGCAGGGCACGCACACCGGCACGAGCAACGGGGTCGAGCGCGTCGGGCTGCCGCCGGTGTACTTCTCCGACGGGCCGGTCGGGCCGCGCCAGGGCCGGGCGACCGGGATGCCGTCGCCGATGACGATCGCCTCGACGTTCGACCCCCTGGCCGCGTTCCGCCACGCGGAGGTGGTCGGCGACGAGGTGCGGCGCAAGGGCAACGACGTCGTCTTCGCTCCGGCGGTCAACATGCTGCGCACGCCGCTGAACGGGCGCACGTTCGAGTACTTCGGCGAGGATCCCTATTTGGCGGCGCGGATGGCGACGGCGTGGACGCGCGGGGTGCAGTCGACGGGCGTGATCGCCAACGTCAAGCACTTCGCGGTCAACAACCAGGAGGGCCAGGGCGGCGTGCCGCCGATCGGGGCCGGCGGGCAGGGCAGCCGGCTGACCGTCGACGCGCGGCTGGACGAGCGGGCGCTGCGCGAGATCTACCTGCCGCAGTTCGAGGCGGCGGTGCGCGAGGGCGGCGCGGGGTCGGTCATGTGCGCGTACCCGCGCGTCAACGGCGCCTACGCGTGCGAGAACCAGCACCTGCTGGAGGAGGTGCTCAAGCGCGACTGGGCGTTCCGCGGCTTCGTCCTGACCGACTACGGCGCCGCCAAGAGCACGGTCAACTCGCTCAACAACGGGCTCGACCTCGACGTCTGGCCGGCGCTCGCGTACCGGCCCGAGCTGGTGAACGCCGCGCTGGCGAGCAGCCAGGTGAGCGAGTCGACGGTCGACGAGCACGTGCGGCGGATCCTGCGGACGCTGTTCGCGTTCGGCTTCTTCGACCGGGCCGCGTACGTGGACGACGAGCGCTCGATCGACCAGGCCGGGCACGACGCCGCGGCGGCTGAGCTCGAACAGCAGGGGATCGTGATGCTCGAGAACGACGGCGCGATCCTGCCGCTCGACGCGGGGCGGATCGGCCGGCTGGCGGTGATCGGGCCGGAGGCGGACGTCGTCAAGGACGGCGGCGGCTCGTCGGCGATCGAGGAGTTCCGGGTCACGACTCCGGAGCAGGGGATCAGGGCGCGGGTCGGGTCGGAGAAGGTGGTCTACGACGACGGGTCGGACGCCGCGCGCGCCGCGGCGGTGGCGCGGGCGGCCGACGTGGCGGTCGTCGTGGTCGGCGACCGCATGACCGAGGGCGAGGACAAGCGGTGCATGGGGCTCAACTGCTCGCAGGTCGACCGCGTCGACCGCGACGGGCTGATCGAGGCGGTCGTGGCGGCGCAGCCGCGGACGGTGGTCGTGCTGCAGACCGGCGGCCCGGTCCTGACGCCCTGGCGGGACCGGGTGCCCGCGCTGCTCGAGGCCTGGTACCCGGGGCAGAACGGCGGCACGGCGATCGCCCGCGTGCTGTTCGGCGACGCCGAGCCGGGCGGGCGGCTGCCGGCGACGTTCCCGCTGCGCGAGGAGGACGAGCCGACCGCGGGCGATCCCGAGAAGTACCCGGGCGTCGGCGAGACCGTCCGCTACAAGGAGGGCGTCCACATCGGCTACCGGTGGTTCGACGAGCGCGGGCTGGGCGTGGCGTACCCGTTCGGCTACGGGCTCGCGTACACGACGTTCCGGGTCGACCGGCTGCGGATGGAGGCGGCGGGCGGCGACGCGGCGGTGAGCGTCGCGGTGACGAACACGGGCTCGCGGGCGGGGACGGCGGCGCCGCAGCTCTACGTCGGGATGCCGGAGCGCGGGATCGACCAGCCGCCGCTGCAGCTCAAGGGCTTCGCGCGCGTCCGGCTCGCGCCAGGGGAGACGCGGCGGATGCGGTTCGCGCTCGACGAGCGAGCGTTCTCCCACTGGGACACGCGGTCGGACGGCTGGCGCGTGACGCCCGGCTGCTACCGGATCGTCGCCGGCCAGCACTCGCGCGACGCGGCGGCGGAGGGAGTGGTGGGGCGCGGCGCGGACTGCGGCGCGGCGGCGCTGATGCTGCCCCGCGACCGGCGCGCGTGCCGCAGCCGGCGGAACTTCGTGATTCGCCTGCCATTGGGCGTGCGGCGAGCGAAGGTCACCTACGCGGGCCGGCGCGCGAAGATCATCCGCGGCCGGCGGCTGCGAGCGCGGATCGACCTGCGCGGCCTGCCGCGGGGGCGCGTTCGGGTGAAGGTCGTCGGCCGGACGGCGTCCGGCCGGATCGTGCGCGAGACGCGGGTCTACCGGCCGTGCGCGACGCGGCCGACGAAGTCGCGCCGGTGGCCGCGGCGGCCGCCGCGTTGATTCTCCCTTCCTACCGCGACCTTCGCGCGAACTTGTCACAG
Source organism: Solirubrobacteraceae bacterium (assembly GCA_035940955.1). Classification (GTDB taxonomy): domain Bacteria; phylum Actinomycetota; class Thermoleophilia; order Solirubrobacterales; family Solirubrobacteraceae; genus CADCVT01. Next base: position 11,542 of record DASZEJ010000083.1, on the reverse strand, counting down.
CGCCTCCGGCGCAAGAACCTCGATGACGGCGGCTCAGCCTCGCCGGCTGGGGGTCGCTACATGCTTCCTCTAAGCAGCGTCGTCTGTGCGGTAAGCCGTCCGACACGCGCGGCAGACTCCCGAACGCCGAGCACCCGGCGCGAAGGCCGGGCGCTCGACAAACTGGTTTCGGTGGACAGGGCGTGAGTGGCATCGCGAACTCTGGAGGCCGAGCCGGACGGAACGGATCTGGCACCTAGAGACGCGGGACGTGAGTAGGGTGGTCCTCAACCAGAAGAAGGCGATCAAGCTGTTGAAGTCAAATGGCTGGACGCAGACCGTCGGGGGCAAGCATGTGGTGAAGATGACGAAGCCGGGCTGTCGTCCCATCACGTTGCCGATGCACAAGGGCTGCGACTACAGTCCTGGGCTCACGAGTCGAATCCTGAAGCAAGCCGGTCTTCAGTAGGACCGGTTCCGTTTATGGCTAAGCGCACCAAGTACACCGCCCGCATCCACTCCGAGGATGGCTCGTACTGGGCTGAGGTCGTTGAGCTGCCGGGATGCTTTGCTTCGGGCGATACGTTGGATGAGTTGCTCGAAGCTCTAGAAGAGGCGATCAGCCTTTACGTTACGGACGAGCCTGACGCCGGCAAGATCCGAGACATCGCGCCGGTCCCACCTGTGCGACAGCCCATGCAGGTTGGCGAGCTCAAGCTTCTCGTTCCCGCCTAGCCTAACCGGCCGTTCCTGCATCGCGGCGCTAGGTGATGCCGTGACCATGGGCGGGCGCAGCGCCGGCAAGGCCAGCGACGCGGGAGAGGGCGCACCGCGCCGCTATGCCTCGGGCGTCCACTCGTGTCCGACGAACACGGGCTCCGGGTGGAGCTCGACGCCGAACTCGCGCTTCACGCCCGCGGCGACGTCGCGGGCGAGGGCTACGAGGTCGGCGGTCGTTCCCTCGCCGCGGTTGGTGAGCGCGAGGGTGTGCTTGGACGAGATGGCGATCGTCCGGGGGTCGCCGTAGCCCTTGCCGTAGCCGGCGTGCTCGATGAGCCAGGCCGCCGACGCCTTCACGCGCCCGTCGGGCTGGGGCCAGTGGGGGATCGCGCCGTCGAAGCGCTCGGCGAGGCGGGCGAAGTCGTCGGCGGTGAGCACCGGGTTCGTGAAGAACGAGCCGGCCGAGACCGAGTCGGGGTCGGCGGGGTCGACGACCATGCCCTTGCCCCGCCGGAGAGTCAGCACCGCCTCGCGGACGTCGGCCAGCGGGGCCCGGTCGCCGAGCTGGAGGCCGAGCGCCCGGGCGAGCTCGCCGTAGCGGATCGGCGCGCTGAGCGGGTCGCGCGCGAGCACGTACTCGACGGCGAGCACGACCCAGCGGGAGAGGTCGCGCTTGAACGCGCTGGACCGGTACGAGAACTCGCACGCCTCCGGCGGCAGCTCCTCGACCTCGCCGCTGCGGCGGTCGAGCGCGCGGACCGACACGATCGTCTCGCTGACCTCCTGCCCGTACGCGCCGACGTTCTGGATCGGCGTCGCCCCGACCGACCCCGGGATCCCGGAGAGGCACTCGACGCCGGCGAGGCCGTCGCCGACGCAGCGGGCGACGAAGGGGTCCCAGGTCTCGCCGGCGGCGACGCGGAGGGTGAGCGCGGGAGCCGCGCGGCGAGGCGCGCCGCCGGCGCTGGGCGGCGGGGCGGAGCGGGCGGGGGGTGGGACCTCCTCGACCCCGCTCGTCGCGACGAGCACCACCGTCCCGTCGAAGCCCTCGTCGGCGACGACGACGTTGCTCCCGCCCGCGAGGACGAGCAGCGGCTCCCCCGCCGCGTCGGCCTCGCGGACCGCGGCGACCAGCTCGTCCTCTGTCCCCGCTCGGACGAGGCGGCGCGCCGGCCCGCCGAGGCGAAGCGTCGTGAGGGGGGCGAGCGGCGCGGTCACGCAACTCCGGGAGTCGGCGTGGGCGCGGGCGGCGTGGGCGCGGGCGGCGCGAGAGCGAGCGGCGCGGTCACGGCGTGTCAGGGTATGGCCGTCATGGCAGTCGACGTCGTCATCGCCGGTGGCGGGCACAACGGGCTCGTCGCCGCCGCGTACCTCGCTCGCGCCGGCCGGTCGGTGCTCGTCCTCGAGCGGCGGGCCGAGCCGGGCGGCGCCGCCGTCAGCGAGCGGCCGTTCGCCGGGCGGGAGGCCCGGCTCTCCCGCTACGCCTACCTCGTGAGCCTGCTCCCCCCGCGGATCGCGCGCGACCTCGGCGTCCACGTCGAGCTGCGCGAGCGCCACGTCGCCGCCTACGCCGACGGGCTCATCGTGGACGCCGACGCGGCGTCGGCCCGCACGCGCGCGTCGTTCGCCGCCATCGGCGCCGAGCGCGACCACGAGGCCTGGCTGACGTTCCAGGCGACGCTCGCCGAGCCGGCCCGCAGGCTGTTCGCGACGGTCACCGAGCCGCTGCCCACGCGCGCCGAGGCCCGGGCGATGCTCGGCGACGCCTGGTCGCTGCTGGCCGAGCGCCCGCTCGGAAAGACGCTGACCGAGCGCTTCGACCACCCGCTCGTGCGCGGCGTCCTGGCCACCGACGGGCTGATCGGCACGTTCGCGAGCCTGGACGACCCCGGCCTCGCGCAGAACCGCTGCTTCCTGTGGCACGTCGTCGGCGGGCCGTGGCGCGTCCCGGTCGGCGGCATGGGGGCCATAACGAGCGCGCTCGCCGCCGCCGCGCAGTCCGCGGGCGCCGAGATCCGCACGCGAGCCGAGGTCCAGCGGATCGACGGCGGCGAGGTGACGTGGACGGAACAAGGCGCGGAGCACGCGGTCACCGCGCGGCACGTCCTCGCGAACGTCGCGCCCGCCGAGCTGGCCCGCCTGCGCGGCGCCCCGTCCCCGCGCGCGACCGCCGAGGGCTGCCAGACCAAGGTCAACCTCCTCCTCGACCGCCTGCCGCGGCTGCGCTCCGGCGTCGCGCCCGAGGACGCCTTCGCCGGCACCTTCCGCCTGCACGAGCGCGACGACGAGCTCGAGGCCGCCTACCGCCAGGCCGCGGACGGCGACGTCCCCGACCGGCCGCCCGCCGAGCTGTACTGCCACTCGCTCACCGACCCGTCGATCGTCGACGGCGGCCACACGCTGACGCTGTTCGGGCTGCACACGCCGGCGTCGCTCTTCCGGGACCGGGAGGACGAGGTGAAGGCGCTCCTCGCGGACCGCTACCTCCAGGCCCTCGACGACCAGCTCGCCGAGCCGATCCGCGACTGCCTGGCCCGCGACGCGAACGGCGAGCCGTGCATCGAGGTCAAGTCGCCGCTCGACCTCGAGCGCGAGCTGCGCCTGCCCGCCGGCAACATCTTCCACGGGGAGCTGGACTGGCCGTGGACCGAGGACTCAGACCGCTGGGGCGTGGCGACCGACGACCCGCGGATCGTCCTGTGCGGGGCGGGCGCGCGCCGCGGCGGCGGCGTCAGCGGGGTGGCTGGGCACAACGCGGCGATGCACGTCCTGGGCCGTTGATGGACGCCGACCTGAGCGCCGCGGTCGCGCGCCACCCCTGGTACCACACGCTCGACCTCGGCGGCGGCGTCGTGACGCCCGGCATGTTCGACCACCGCCCGGTGCTCGACCGCTACCCGATCCCCGACGACCTGACCGGCATGCGCTGCCTCGACGTGGCGACGATGGACGGCTTCTGGGCGTTCGAGATGGAGCGCCGCGGCGCGGCGTCCGTGACCGCGCTCGACCTGGAGGACCCCGAGGAGCTCGACTGGCCGGCGTCGCTGCGCGGCCAGGACAAGGCGCTCGACGAGACGAAGGGCGCGCGGTTCGAGCTGGCGCGCGAGGCGCTCGGCTCGAACGTCGAGCGCGTGCTCATGTCGGCCTACGACCTCGGCCCGCACCTCGGCAGCTTCGACTTCGTCTTCTGCGGCGACCTGCTCCTCCACCTCAAGGACCCGATCACGCCGGTGGAGAACATCCGCAGCGTCTGCACCGGCAGCGCGGTGATCGTCAACGTGATCAAGCGGTTCCGCTTCGCCCGCGGGCGGGCGCTCGCCGAGCTCGACGGGATCGACAACTTCGAGTGGTGGGTGACGAACCTGGAGGGTCTCGTGCGGCTCGTGCGCGCCGCGGGGTTCAGCCGCGTCGAGGCCGGCGAGCCGTTCGAGCTGCCGTTCCGCACCGGCGGCGACTGGCGCGGCCTGCGCGGCGCCGTCCGGGCGTGGCCGTAACGCCTCAGATGCCGTAGAGCCGCAGCTGCGCGCGCGCGTCGTCGAGCGGGACGACCGGCGCCTCGACCGCCATCCACCGCCACAGCGCGTCGCGCGCCGGCTCGCTGGCCGCCGCGACCGCGTCGCTGCGCTCGACCGCGCGGCGCAGCGCCCACAGCCGCAGCCGGCGGTCGGCGAGCGACGAGCGGTCGAGCGTCTCGCGGCACGTGAAGACGACCCGCCCGCCGCCGAGCGCCCGCCACGCCTGCGCGGCGACGGCGTCGACCGCCGTGAACGCGTGCGCCACGTCGAACCCGCCGGCGGCCAGCCGCGCGGCGAGCAGCGGCGCGTGCGACAGCGGCCCGGTGAACCCGCGCCGCGCCAGCAGCAGGTCGACGACCTCCACGCTCGGCGCGCGCACCACCCGCGCGTCGTGCCCGGCGGCGCGCAGCGCGGCCGCCAGCGCGCCGGCGTCGCCGTCGTCGAGCAGCGCGATCCGCGTCACAGCAGGAGCGTGCGGTGGCGAACGCTGCCCGCCGCCAGCCCGGCGACCTCGGCGAGCTGGCGGACCGACTGGCCGGGCAGCTCGGCCAGCGCCGTCGCCCGCGCCCGCGCCCCCGCCCCGCGCCGCCGCGACGCCCGCACCGCCCACGGCGCCGTCAGCGCCAGCGCCCGGCGGTCGCGCGCCGCGCCCGCGACGCCGGCCACCGCGAGCGTCATCGCCAGGTGGTCGGCGTTCCAGAAGACCCGCAGGCACAGGTCGCGGCGCACCTCGGGGTGGCGCTTGACGAGGTAGGCGAGGTGGCGCCACTTCAGGTTCTCCCGCACCATCCCGGGCAGCGTGTGCGACTCGACCGCGTGGTTGACGACCGCCCGGCGCGCGCCGACGATCCGGCTCCCCGCCGCCCTCGCCCGGCACGCCAGCCCGACGTCCTCGCCGCTCACCGCCCGCTCGTCGAACCCGCCCAGCCGCTCGAGCAGCGCCCGCGGATAGAGGATGTTGCACGTCTGGAAGAACGGCCCGGGCGGCTCGGTCGCCATCGTCCGGTGGTGCGGCGCGGCGAGCAGGTGCACCTCCAGCGGGTCGGGGCGCGTCGCGCCCTGCACCACGTCGGTCTCCGGGTCGCGGACGCTCGCCAGCAGCCGGTCGAGCCACTCCGGCTCGGGGCGGCAGTCGTCGTCGGTGAACGCCACGAACCGCCCGCGCGCCGCGCGCCAGCCGACGTTGCGCTGCCGCGCCGGGCTGCCGGTGCCGGGCGGAATCGGGACGTGGCGCAGGCGGCCGTCGCGGGCGAGCGGATGGCGGTCGAGCACGCGCTCGGCGAAGCCGGCGTCGTAGTCGTGGACGACGACGACGTCCCACGGGCCCGAGAGCGTCTGCTCCTCCAGCGCGTTGAGCAGCCACAGGAGCCGCAGCGGGCGGCCGTGCGACGGTACGACCACCGTGACCCTCGTCTCCGGTCCCACGCGCCGCGCAACTCTATCCTCCGGGCCGTTGCGGCTCCTGGGCGTCGGGAACATGTATCCGCCTCACAGCTACGGCGGGTACGAGCACGTCTGGCACTCGGCGACCGAGCACCTGCGCGCCCGCGGGCACGACGTGCGCGTGCTGACCACCGACACGCGCACCGGCGCGCGCGAGCCCGACCCGCCGCACGTGCGCCGCGAGCTGCGCTGGCACCTGGAGGGAGGGGAGTTCGCCCCGCTGCGGCCGCGCGAGCGGCTGGCGATCGCGCGCCACAACCACCGCGTCCTGGACGCGAATCTTGCAAATCACCGTCCTGACGTGTTCATGTGGTGGGCGATGGGCGGTCTCACCCTCACGCTGCTCGAGACGGTCCGCCGCCGGGGCATCCCGGCGGTGGCGTTCGTGCACGACGACTGGCTGGACTACGGCCGGTACGTCGACCCGTGGCTGTCGCGGTTCACCGGCCCGCGCCGGCGGCTGCTGGCGGGGCTGGGCGAGCGGCTGACGGGGCTGCCCGCGCGGGTCGACTTCGCCGGTGCGGCCAGCTACGTCTTCGTGAGCGAGCACGTGCGGCGTCGCGCGCAGGCGGTCGGCCTGGCGCTGCGCGACACCAGCGTCGCCCACTCCGGCATCGACCCGGCGCTGCTTGACCCGGCGCCCGAGCGGGAGTGGCGCTGGCGGCTGCTCTACGTCGGCCGGCTTGACCCGCGCAAGGGCGTCGCCACGGCGATCGAGGCGCTCGCGCACCTGCCGGCCGAGGCGCGGCTCGACCTGGTCGGCGGCTGGGACGCGGCCGAGGAGCGCCGGCTGCGGGCGCTGGCGGACCGCACCGGCCTCGCGGACCGCGTCGCCTTCCACGGGCACCGCGAGCGCGCCGAGCTGCCCACGTTCTACGCCGCCGCCGACGCCGTCGTCTTCCCCGTCGTGTGGGACGAGCCGTGGGGGCTCGTGCCGCTCGAGGCGATGGCGCAGGGGCGGCCCGTGATCGCCACAGGTCGCGGCGGATCGGCCGAGTACCTGCGCGATGGCGAGAACTGCCTGCTGTTCGAGGCCGGCGACGCGGCGGCGCTCGCCGGCGCGCTGCGGCGCCTGGCCGGCGACCCGGAGCTCCGCGCCCGGCTGCGCGCCGGCGGCCTGGACACCGCGCCGCGGCACACCGAGCCCGTGCTGAACGCGGCGGTCGAGCGCGCGGTGCTGCGCGCCGCGGGGGTCGCGGCATGAGGGTGCTGCAGGTCGGCTGCGGCTTTCGCCCGTGGCGGCGGGGCGGCCTGGTCGCGTACATCGAGGACCTCATGCGCGAGCAGGTCCGCCGCGGCGACGAGGTCGCCTACTTCTTCAGCGGCCGCATGTACCCGCGCAACCGCGGGCCGTCGCTGCGCCGCTGGGTGCGCGACGACGTGACGATGTACGAGCTCGTCAACTCCCCGCTGTACGACCACGGCCGCCAGCCGGCGCTCGAGGTCGCCGAGCCGCGCGTCGAGCGGCTGCTCGCGGGCGTCATCGAGGAGTTCCGGCCCGACGTGCTGCACCTGCAGGAGGTGGCCGGGCTTCCCTCCTCCGTGCTCGACGTCGCCCGGCGGCTCGGGGTGCCCACCGTCGTCACGCTCCAGGACTACTTCTTCGTCTGCCCGAACTTCAAGCTGCTCGACGCGAACGGGCGGGTGTGCCACCGCACGGAGGTCGGGGCGAGCTGCATCGCGACCCTGTCCGCCGACCCGCGTCCGGCGGGCGCGCTGTTCGACGCGACGGTCAGCTACGACCTCGAGCAGATCCCGGCCGTGCAGCGGATCGACGCCGTGCGGCGCGACCCGCACGTGCGCCGCGTCGCCGCCGCGGTCGGCCGGCGCGCCGCGCCGACCAGCGGGCCGCAGGGGACCGCGCGCGACTACCAGCGCCGCCGCCAGCTCAACGTCGCGCGGCTGAACGCCGCCGACCGGGTGGTCGCGATGTCCCAGCGCGTCGCCGACATCCACGTCGCGCTCGGGGTCGACCCGGCCGTCATGCGCACGATTCACCTGACGCTCGGCCACATCGACGAGCTGACGCCGCGCGAGGCGACGCTGTCGGGGCCGCTGACGTTCGGCACGCTCGGGGCGTTCGAGTCGGTCGCCAAGGGCGGGCGGCTGCTGCTCGACGCGGTCCGGATGCTGTCCGACTCGGCCGCCGCGGGGCGCTTCCGCGTCGTCGTCTACGGCTGGATCATGGCCGGGTTCGCGAAGGAGGCCGCGGCGCTGGACGCGATCGAGCTGCGCGCGCCGTTCGCGCCGGACGAGCTGGACGGGATGCTCGACGAGGTCGACGTCGGCCTGATGCCGTCGGTGTGGGAGGAGGCCTACGGCTACGCGGGGATCGAGTTCCTGGCCAAGGCGATCCCCGTCGTCGCCAACTCGATCGGCGGGATGACCGACTACGTGCGCGAGGGCGAGACCGGCTGGCTGAACGCGTCGCGGTCGGCCGAGGAGCTGGCCGGGATCATGGCCGGGATCGTCGAGCGCCCGCACCAGGTCGTCGAGCTGAACGCCGCGCTGCGGGCGCGGCGCGACGAGCTCGTCAAGCCGATGGCGCGCCACGCCGACGAGATGGACGCGGTCTACGGCGAGGTCGCCGGGGCCTACCGGTAGCGGTCGAGCACGCGCCGGGGCGCGAAGGCGTAGAGGTGGACGAGCGTCCAGCGGCGCTGCTGGGGGACGCGCTCGCGGGCGGTGAGCGCGTAGGCGACCAGGCGCGCGGCTGCGCCGGCGAGGTTGACGAGGCCGACGGTGGCCGTCCTGCGGCGGCCGATCCGGCGGCGCATCCAGCTGTAGGAGCAGCGCTGCCAGTGGATCGGCAGGTCGTCGCCCCAGCGCTGGCCGGTCGCGGCTGATTCGTCGTGGTCGGCGACCGCGTCGGGGACGTAGCGCGTCGCCCAGCCGGCGGCGCGCGCCCGCCAGCCGAGGTCGACGTCCTCGGCCGACATCCACTGGCCGGCGTCGAAGCCGCCGATCGCGTCCCACGCCTCCCGCCGGATGAGCAGGAACGCGCCGATCGCCCACGGGACGCGGCGCGGGCGGTCGGCGTCCCACATGCCGTGGAGCGCGAGGCGGTCGCCGGCGGTGTTTGGCGCGAGCCGCGGGCCGAGGTTCGCGAGGACGTGGACGCGCGCGGTGGGAAACGGCCAGACCGAGTGCTGGGTCGAGCCGTCGGGGAGGATGAGCCGGGGCGCGAGGATCCCGGCGCCGGGGTCGGCGTCGGCGGCGGCGAGCAGCGCTTCGAGCGCGTGCGGCCGCAGCGCGACGTCGGCGTTCGAGGCGGCGAGCCAGGGCGTCGTCGTGCGCGCGGCGACGAGGTTGACCGCGCGGCCGTAGCCGAGGTTCTCCGTGGAGGCGATGAGCCGCGCCCACGGGTGGCGGGCGCGCACCGCGTCGGCGGAGCCGTCGGTCGACGCGTTGTCGACGACCCACACCTCGGCGAGGCCCGCGTCGGCGGCGGGCTTCAGCGCGTTCAGGCAGCGCTCGAGCAGCGCGCGCGTGTTCCACGACACGACCGCGACGGTCACGAGGGGGTCGCTTCTTACACTCCGGCGCGTGTCCACGGACGGCAATGTCTACCGGCTCTCGATCGTCATCCCGACGTACCGCCGGCCCGAGGCCCTCGCCCGGACGCTGGCCGCGCTCGAGCGCCAGACCGCCGGGCCGTTCGAGGTGCTCGTCGTCGACGACCCGGTGGAGGACGACCCGGCCGCGGTCGCGGCGGTCGTGGCGGCGGAGCGCAGGCCGTTCGCCGTGCGCCACCTGCACCGCTCGGCGCGCGGCGTCTCGGCGGCGCGCAACGCCGGCTGGCGGGCGGCGCGGGCGCCGCTCGTGCTGTTCCTGGGCGACGACGTCGTCGCGTCGCCCCGGCTGGTCGCCGAGCACGTGGAGTGGCACGCGCGCCGCGGCGGGCCGCGCGTCGGCGTCCTCGGGCACGTGCGCTGGGCGGGCGAGCTGCGCGTCACCCCGTTCATGCGCTGGCTCGACCGCGGGATCCAGTTCGACTACTCGGGGCTGACGGGCGACCAGGCGACGCCGTTCAACCTCTACACCGCGAACGTGTCGCTGCCGCGGGAGCTGATCGCCGCGGCCGGCGGGTTCGACGAGGAGCGGTTCCCGTTCCTCTACGAGGACCTCGACCTCGGGTACCGGCTCGGCGAGCTGGGCCTGCGGCTGCTCTACAACCGCCGGGCGGTCGGCGAGCACCTGCACCCGACGACGATCGCCGAGTGGGAGCGGCGGATGGCGAGCACCGCCCCGGCCGAGCGCCGGTGGGTCGAGCTGCACCCCGAGCTGCCGGCCTACTTCCACGACAAGCTCGCCGGCGCGGCGGCCGAGCGGCGCTCGCTCGGGTGGGGGCGGCCGCTGCTGCGCTGGCTGGGGCCGGACGGCGGGCCGGTGGGGCGCCGGGCGTGGGCGAGCGCCGACCGGTACTACCTGCAGCGGCTGGCTCCGGGGTTCCTCGCGGCGTGGGAGGACGCGGCCGACGCGCCTCGCGAGCCGCGCGCCGCTGACCGCGCCGATGTGGCGCCGCTCGACGCCGCCGCTGACCTGCGTGGCGGGGGGCGCGGGTGACCGGCACCGCGCGGCTCGACGCCGCCGCTGACCTGCGTGGCGGGGGGCGGGGGTGACCGGCGCGGCACGGCTGGACGACGCCGCCGACCTCCGCGCCGAGGTCGCCGGGCGGGAGTGGTACCACACGCTCGAGCTGGCGCCCGGCGTGATCACCCCGGGGTGGTTCGACCTGCGCGCCGTCGCCGCGAAGGTGCCGCTGCCGGCGTCGCTGGCGGGGATGCGGTGCCTGGACGTCGGCACGTTCGACGGCTTCTGGGCGTTCGAGATGGAGCGGCGGGGGGCGGCCGAGGTGGTCGCCGTCGACGTCAACGACCCGCGCGCGTGGGACTGGCCGCCGGGGAGCGACCCGCAGGTCGTGGCGGCTCTCGCCGCCCGCAAGCGCGAGGGCGCGGGGTTCGCGCTGGCGCACCGCGCGCTGGGGTCGCGCGTGCGGCTCGTCGAGCGCAGCGTCTACGAGCTGGACCCGGCCGAGCTGGGGCGGTTCGACCTCGTGTACCTCGGCTCGCTGCTGCTGCACCTGCGCGACCCGGTGCTGGCGCTCGACCGCGTGCGGCGCGTGTGCGCGGGCCGGCTGCTGCTGGTCGACACGGTCGAGGCCACGCTCAGCCTGATGTTCCCGCGCCGCCCGGTCGCGCGGCTCGACGGCGCCGGCCGCCCGTGGTGGTGGCAGGCCAACGTCGCCGGCCTCGTCCGGATGGTCGAGGCCGCCGGCTTCCGCGTCCTCACCGGCCCCCGCCTCATCCGCTTCCGCCGCGGTCCCGGCCAGCCGATCCCCCGCCCGACCCGCGCCCTGGCGACCAGCCGCACCGCCCGCCGCGACCTCGCGGTCGCTCTCCTCGGCGACCCCCACGCGGCGATCCTCGCGGCGCCGGCGTGAGCGGACGACCCGCCTCTCACGCGGACTGCGCGGGCCGCGGCGCGCTCGCGAAGTCCTGCGCGGGCCGCGGCGCGCTCGCGGCACGAAGCGGCGCGCTCGCGGCACGAAGCGGCGCGGCGGCGTGAGCGGCGCGCCCGAGATCACCGTCGTCGTCCCCGTCCGCGACGGCGCGGCGTCGCTGCCGCCGCTGCTCGCGTCGCTCGCGGGGCAGACCCTCGCGCGCGAGCGGTTCGAGGTCATCGTGGTCGACAACGGGTCGCGCGACGCGACGGCGGCCGTCGCGCGGGAGGGCGGCGCTCGGGTGGTGACCGAGCCGGTCGCGAACCGGGCGCGGGCGCGGAACGCGGGGATCGCCGCCGCGCGCGCCCCGCTCGTCGCGTTCACCGACGCCGACTGCGTCGCCGCGCCGGGCTGGCTGGAGGCGCTGCTGGCCTGCCGCGAC
>DASZEJ010000082.1:0-20089 GCA_035940955.1 Solirubrobacteraceae bacterium | reverse complement strand
TCTGCTCCAGGGCGGAGCGGTCCAGTACGGCAGACATGCGGGGGTCCCTTCGTCTCGGATCGGTCGGTCGGCACCCGGCCGCGTTGTGCGCAGCGGCCGGCAACCCTTGCGCGGCTCAGCGTAGCGGGTAGCGCTCCGGCGTCGATCCCGTAGCCGATCGCCGCGAGCGTTCCCGCCCCGCGCTCGCGCGGTGCGCGGCCGGTCAGCGCGCCGACGAAGTCCTTGCGCGAGATCGCGAGCAGCAGCGGGCGGCCGAGCTCGTGCAGCGCGTCGAGCCGGCGCAGCACGGCCACCGTCTGCGCCGGCGTCTTGGCGAAGTCGGGGCCGGGGTCGAGGATGATCTGCGCCTCGGCGACGCCGCGGTCGAGCGCGACCGCCATCCGCTCGCGCAGGAAGGCGACGCCGTCCGCGACGACGTCGTCGTAGGCGCCGGGGTCCTGCATCCGCTGCTTCGGCGCGGCGCGGGTGTGCATGACCACCAGCGCCGCCCCGGTGCGCGCGCACACGTCCGCCAGCGCCGGGTCGCGCAGCCCGCTGACGTCGTTGACGATCCGCGCCCCGGCCGCGATCGCCGCCTCCGCCACGGGCGGCTTGTAGGTGTCGACCGAGACGAGCGCGCCCTGCGCGGCCAGCCGCTCGACGACCGGCACCACGCGCGCGATCTCCTCCTCGACCGGCACCGGCGGCCGGCCGGTGATCGCCGACTCCCCGCCGACGTCCACGACGTCCGCGCCCGCCGGGTCGCCGCCCGTCCCCGAGAACGAGTCCGGGCTCGCGTTGACGATCGCCATCAGCCACGGGCGTGCGCCCAGCTCGAAGGTCTCCGAGCCGGCGCGCAGCGTGCGGCGCGGCGCCACCGCTAGCCGATGCGGACGTCGCGGGTGATGTCGGTCCGGTTGCCGGCCCGGTCGAAGCCGCTCACGCGCAGCGTGTAGCTGCCCCTGCGCGGATACGTGTAGCTGACGCTGCGCTGGATGCGGACGCGCCGGCCGTTGCCGAAGCTCACGACGATGCGGTGGGCGCCGCTCGCCCCGACGCCGCGGTCGGAGAAGCGGGTGACCCGGATCGAGACGGTCCGGCCGCGGCGGCCGATCGAGGCGCGCAGCACCGGCGGCGTGTTCTCGATGCGCACGACGCGGCGCGGGCCGGCGGTCTGCTGGCCGCGGCGGTCGATCGCCACGACGTTCCACAGGTGCCGGCCGTCGCTGACCAGCCCCGCGCGCCACGGCAGCTCGGTCTCCTGCGTCTCGGCGATCTGGCGCCCGTCGACGAAGACGCGGTAGACGATCGGGCCCCACAGGTCGCGCGCCGACGCCCACTTGAAGCGCTCGAGCCGGCGCTTGTTCGTCGTGTTCTGGCCGAGCGGGCGGGCCGGCGGCTCGTCGTTGACGGCGACGACCAGGCGGCGGTCGGCGCCGGCGCCCTGGACGAACGCGACGACGTGGTCGGAGACGCGCGTCGAGCCGCCCGCGAGGCCGGCCTCGGCGTCGGTCGGGCCGAGCGCCGGGTTGCTCAGCAGCGCCTCGGGCTCGATCGCGAACGTCTGGACGGCGTCGAAGCGCTTGGCGCGGACGGTCGCGTCGGCGGCGCTAGAGCCGTCGAACCACGCCAGCGCGCCGCCCTCGTTCTCGCCGATCAGCGGGATCGGGCGCGGGGCGACGCCGTTCGGGTCCGAGTCCCAGCGCTGCATCCGCTCGAGCTTGTTGTTCCAGATCCCGCCGCCGTGGATCTGGTTCGCGACGCTCTGCGCCGCCGTGACGCCCTCGCCGCGGCCGGTCAGCGCGATCCGGCCCGCGGTGGAGGGCGCGCCGGCGTCGATCGCGAACGGCGGGTCGAACTGCGAGCCGACGAGGCGGCGGCCGATCACCCGCGGCCCGGCGTCCGTCATCTGCCGGAACGCGACCTGGGCGAAGCTCGAGTCGTCCTCCACGTCGATCTCCGGCCGGTCGGCGTCGGTCGCGCGGCGGCCCTCGAACTCGCTGAGCGTCAGGTCCTCGATCGCCGTGCTCAGGCGCTGCTCGAAGATGCGCCGGCCGAAGACGTGGCTGCGCCCGTCGGCGCCGCGCTCGCCCCAGACGACGACGGCGCTGCCGTCGGCGCTGACCGCGATGCGCGAGCGGGCGTCGGGCCCGGTGCCGGCCTCGCGGGCCGGGTCGAAGTCGACCGGGGCCGTGATGACCGCGAAGTCCTGGCTGTCGCGCGCGGCGCGCGCGACCTTCACGTCGCCGTTCTGGGTGTACGAGACGTACGTGGCGCCGTTGATCGACAGGTCGATGGACGGGTTGCTCACGCCGCCCTCGGCGATCAGCCGCGGGGCGCCGAAGCCCGGGGCGTTCAGGGTGCGGACCGCCGCGAACAGCGACCCGTTGCTGATCCACGCGACCGCCAGCCGGTCCGGGTTCGCGCCGGCGATGACCGGCTGGGAGGCCGGCGGCGCGATCCCCTGGTCGACGCGCACTGGCGCCTCCCACGCCCCGCCGGCGAGGCGGGCGACGAAGACGTGCGGCAGCCCGGCGTCACGCCTCAGGTAGACGACGCCCGCCATGCCCTCCCGCGCGACCGCGACCTCGCCGACCGAGACGATGTCCGCGCTCGGCCCGTCGACCGGCTCGGCGGGGAACCAGGCGGCGCCGGCGGAGGCCGGCGCCACGGCGAGGACGGCGAGGGCGAGGGCGGCGATCAGGCGGCGGCGCATGGGCAGGGCGGTTCCTCCGGCGGGGGGTCGGGCGACCGTCTCTGAACACGGCCGCCGCTGGGAAGTAGCGCAGCTTAGGCGGCCGGGGCGACGACGATCCCCTCGGCCGCGGCCTCGGCGGCGAAGCGCTCGACCTCGGCGTCGATCCGCCGCTCGTCCCACCCCAGCTCGCGCCCCGCGGCCTGGGCGACGCGCCGGACGCGGTCGGGCTCCTCGGCCAGCTCGCGGGCCGCCAGCAGGGCCAGGCGGGTGCGGCGAAACAGGACGTCGCCGACGCTCGTGACCTGCTCCTTGCGGGCGGCGTGGGCGGCCTCCGCCAGCAGGTCCGGGAGGCCCGGGACGATCGGCTGCGCCAGCTCGCCGCGCTCCGCCGCGACGCGCAGGACGTCGTGCGCGGCGTGGCCGTAGCGGCCGGCGAGGGCGCCGTAGGCGTGCTCGGGGACGCCCTCGATGCGCGGCAGGTCGTCCGGTGCGACCGCGTAGCCGAGCGGGATCTCGTGCGTGCGGCACGGCGCCTCGCGGTTGTCGCGCTCGACGAGGCGGTCGACGGCCATCTTCGCCATCCGCCGCCACGTCGTCAGCTTGCCGCCGGTGATCGTGATCATGCCGCTGCTGGTCTCGTACAGCTCGGCCTTGCGGGAGATGTCGACCGACTTCTTCGGGTCGCCCGTGCTGATGAGGGGCCTGACCCCGGCGTAGGCGCCCGTGATCTGCTCCGGTCTCAGGTCGCTCCCGAAGAACGCGTTTGCCGCTTGGAGCAGGTAGTCGACGTCCTCGCCGGAGGGCGGGACGTGGTCGAGGCCGTCGCCGTCGTAGTCGTTGTCGGTCGTGCCGATGAGCGTGCGGCCGAGCCACGGGAGGGCGAAGATCGAGCGTCCGCCGCCGGCGGGGACGATCGCGCCGGCGACGAGCGGCAGGTCCTCGGTTCGCAGCGTGATGTGGGTGCCGCGGCTGGGGCGGATGCGTGGTACCTCGGCCTCGTCGTGCAGCTCCTCGGGCCGGATGCGGTCGGCCCAGACGCCGGTGGCGTTGACGACGTTGTCGGCGCGGATCGTGAACCCGTCCTGGTTGTGGACGTCGCGGACGGACACTCCCGTCGCGCGGCCGTTCTCCTCGCACAGCTCGAGCACCTCGACGCCGTTGGCCATGATCGTGCCGAACCGCTCGGCCTCGCCGAGGACGGTGAGGACGAGGCGGCTGTCGTCGGTCTGGCAGTCGTAGAAGAGGTAGCCGGCGGTGGGCTGGCGGCCCGCGAGCGCGGGGATGAGGCGGACGACCTCGTCGCCGTCGATCGTGCGGTGGCGGTCGGGGCTCCACTCCGCCGGCTCGGCCTCCTGGCGCCGGAGCCTGCGGGCGCGCCGGCCGCGGAGCTTGTCGACGCTCATGACGTCGTACAGGTGCAGGCCGGCGCCGACGGTGCGGTCGGGGCGCTGGTTGTCGAAGGCGGCGACGACGAGCGGCAGCGGGTGGACGAGGTGAGGCGCGAGCTGGACCATCAGCTGGCGCTCCAGCAGCGCCTCCCGCACGAGGCCGAGGTCGAAGTTCTGGAGGTACCTGAGGCCGCCGTGGACGAGCTTGGAGGAGCGGCTGGAGGTGCCGGACGCGTAGTCGGCCTTCTCGACGAGGGCGACGCTGTACCCGCGCGCGGAGGCGTCGAGCGCGACCCCGGCCCCGGTGATGCCGCCGCCGATGACCACGACGTCGAAGTGCTCGGCGGCGAGGGCCTGGAGGGCGTCCTGGCGAGCGATCATGGCCGCTCGGCAGACTAGCCGGGAGGGTGGCAGGCCCGCCTGCGTCTGTCTACGCGGGGACGCGCGGGCGCTCCCAGTCGCGGCGCGCCCGGTCGAAGCGGTCCCAGTCGATCGGCCCGGTGTCGTCGCCCGGGTCGTCGCCGGGGTCGTCCCCGTCGTCGCCGCGGGCGTGCCAGAACGCCATGCACAGCGCCACGACGCCGGCGATGAGCAGCAGCCAGGCGCCCTCGCGCTCGTCGGCGACGGCGAAGATCCCGCCCGCGTAGAGCACCGCGCTGGTCAGCCCCCACAGGCGGGCGACGGCGACGTCGCGCTGCTCGGGCGGCGGCCCGTACACCGCGCGCCAGATGCTCACCACCAGGACGGCGGCGGCGGCCGCCTTGATCGCGAGCGGCAGACCGGACATCGCTGAGTGGAGTTTGGCTACTGGCCGGGGTGATGCGCAAGGGGCGCGGGCCAGCCGGCGCGCCGGGGTTTGTCGGCTTACGTGGTGCGCTTCGTGCGGGGCGGACGCCAGCGGGCGCGGCCGGGTGCGTGAGTCGGTGTCGCGGGCGTCGTGATGAGGACGCTCCGGATGCGAGCCCGCGGGGCGGTGCGGATGCGGGCGCGCCAGCGGCCGTCGTGGATGGCGACGCGGCGCCTGTGGACGCCTCGCGTCGTGCGGACGGTGAGGGTGGCGCGGGCGGCGAGCGTGACTGCTGCGGTGCCGGCGACCTCGAGGGTGCGGTGCGGTCGGGGGAGGACGCGGGTGATGCGGAGGGAGGGCGGCTTGGGTCGGGCTGGTGCCGGTGTCATCGGGGCCGCGGGCCGACGCGCGGCGGCGTCTGTCGGAGGCGCGAGCGTCGGGCCGTCGCGGAGGGCTTCGAGGGGAGGCGCGAGGGCGGCAGGCGCCGCCGGGGTCGGCTGGGGCGCCCGGTCCGGCACCTGCTCGGGGTCGGGCTCGGGCTCGGGGCGGTCGGGGTCGGGCTCGGGCTCGTCGGCCGGAGGCGCCGCCACGCCGACCGTCCGCCCGCTCTCGACCCAGCCGCTCGCGTTCCCCGCCACGTCGGAGGCCCGCCCACGAAACGCGTAGCTCCGCCCCGCCTCCGCCACCACCGGCGAGTCGTGCACCTCCCAGCCGCCGTCGTCCACGCGAACCTCGACCTCGGCGGTCGAAAGGCCCGACACCGAGTCCGACCCGACGACGACCGGCTCGACCACCTCCCCCTCCACGACCTCCGCCCCCGCCACGTCGACACCGACGGTCGGAGCGGTGCAGTCGACCCGAACCGGCACCCCGACCGAGCTGACCGCCTCGAGCCCACCCGTGTCGGTCACCCGCCCCCGAACCGAGTGAGTCCCATCCCCCCACGCGCAGGGATTCACGGACACCGACCGAGACCCGTTCAACCCCCGCCCGTCAGCACACGGCCGCACATACGAGTAGGCGTCCCCGACACCGACGTCCCCACACCCACCGACCTCAGCACCGGGAGCATCGACCACCGCCCGAACGACCCCATCCACGACAACCGCGCGCCGCCGAACCCCGGTGTTGTCCGCCCCGAAGAACGACACCCCGCCAACCCGATTCCACCACCGCCCATCGGCAACCCCGGTCTTGTCGACCGCCGAGACCGTCGGAGCCTCGCGATCGTCGAGCGTGATCGTGGCGCCGAGGACGAGGACCCAAACCGCCCGCAGATCCCACAGGTGCGCGCAGTAGGGAGCCGTGACGCAACGAATCCCGTAGGCGATGGAGCTGGCGTTCAGGCCCGCGAACGTGCGGGTTCCCTGGATCCGGCAGAACGATTGGTTCATCCCGCGGACGCAGCTCTCACCCTGCTGATCGACCTCATCGATCCGTCCGTACGGCGTCCACTCGTCCCGGTTTCCGATATCCCGCGTCACTCGAGCGGCGACGATCGAGGTGCCAGGCGGGGCCGAGAATCGCCACTCGGCGTATGTGCTCTCGGGCCGCGCCCCGTACTGCTTGGTCCGATCGACGACCCCTACTCCGTTCATAAGAGTCCCGTACGGGTCCGGGGCGCCACTGGGGCATGTCGCGACGAACTCGAACTGCTCGACGGACATGTTCCCTCGCTGAGCCCAACTTCCATTCTGGCCTCTAGGGGCGTCGTTGCACGCGACGACCGGGAACTGCTCGGCGTAGGCGTGGGCAGCAGTGGTCACGCACACCGCCACACTCAGGCCGACGACCCTCGCTGTTGCGGCGATCCACCCGGTCCCACCAAACATGGTCGCGGATGCGTTCGGTTCTCTCGCAGTCGCGCTTGAACATCTTCGTCACCACCGGACGGTGATCCAGCGCGAAGCTGCGGTCTTGATGGTAAAGCGACAGCGAGCGAATCCGACGTGGCGGCGGACTCGGATCCGGCGCTTCGCGCGTAGGGTTCGCCCTTCGACGCGGACCTCGAGCACCGCTCTGGCGGGCCGGTTCTGAGCAACGAGCAGCACCGCACGACGCGTCCGCCGGATCCGAACGCGCGGGACCACAATGCGTGAGTCGTGTCGGCTCACCGTCGGCACGGCGCGGACGTCGACCTTGGTGCGCGAGCCACCCGGGCGCGGCTCGGTCGGCAGAGGCGCGGTGCTCGCGGAAGCTCCGACGCCTAGCGATTCAAGCGTCGCGGCGGCATCGAGCAGAGGCGGGTCCCCGAATCGTGCCGTAGACGTTAGGGCAGCCTCAGCAGCGTCCGCCGTCAGCGTCGGCACGTAGCTTCGGATGGCAGCCAATGCACCGGCAACGAGCGGTGCGGCGAAGCTCGTCCCACCCAGCTGCCACAGCGTCCCCTCGTAATTTGCCTGGAGCAGATCGCACCCAGGCGCGCCGATGTCGACGGCCGGCCCGCGAGCGCTGAACGCACAGAGCTGACCCTCAGGCGCAGTTGCAGCAGTAGTGAACGCAGCGGGGAATCGACCAGGAAAGTCCGGCGCGTCGGGCCCGTTGCCAGCGGCGGCCACCACGTTCACGCCGTACAGGTTGCGAGCCTGGTCGATATGGGCTTCCAGCTCGTCAGCCTGCCCTGGCTCGATGTCCTGGCCGCCGATCGAGATGACGATGACCTTCGTGTTCGCGTCCAGCTTCAGGCAGCGGCTGATCGCGGCGATGTACTCGCGCCAGCTCGCCCCTCCCTCCCGTGGGAAGACTCGGACGCTGGAGATTCGGGCGTGGGGGAAGGCTCCTGCTCCTCCCCAGCCGTTGACCGCGGCGGCCGCGAAGTGGGCTACGAGGGTTCCGTGGCCCGGGGAGTCGGGGGTTGCGCGGACGTCGTCGGGGGTTCCTCCGTCGTAGGCCCAGCGGGCTGTGATGTCGAGGTCGGGGGTGGGCGTCACTCCCGTGTCGATGACGCAGATCGTCGCGGGGTTCGGGGGTGGTGGGGCGGTGAGGAGTGGGGTGAGGCCGGCGGCTTCGTGCCACCAGGTCGGGGTGGCGTCGTCCTCGGCGGCTGCGGTCTGCGGGACCGCGACGTAGGCGAAGCAGGCGAGGCCGGCGAGGACCAGGAGCAGCGGGGCGCGCCGAAATGCGCGCCCCGCCTTGCGGGCGGGCTCGATCACTTGACCCGCCGCGTCACCGTGCGGCTGGTGCCCTCGAGGTACGGCCAGCCCGACTCCGCCACCGCGCGCGCCCTGAACTGCAGGCGCACGCCGGGGCGCCGGACCTTGAGCCGGTACGCGCCGCGGAACGTGCCGCCGCGCTTGGCCCGCCGCGTCGCGAACGTCTGCCAGCGCGCGCCGCGCACGCGGCCCTGGAGCACGACGAGCTTGCCGGCGCGCGGCATCGCGCCGGCGAGCACCCGGCCCGAGTAGCGGACCACCGCTCCGCGGAGCCGGACCGTCAGCCGCACCGCGGCCCGCACCCGCAGCGCCACCGACGCCTCGGACACCACCTCGCCGCCGCGCACGTGCCGGTAGGCGAACCGCAGCGTCCGCGAGCTGGCGCGGGCGTCGATCCGGTAGCTGAACGCGCCGTCGGTGCCGGTCACCGCGGGCTGCTCGGCCGCCGGGCCGGCGCCGCGCACGGCGGCCACCGACTGCACGTCCACGATCGCGCCGCGGATCGGCCGGTCGTGCTCGTCGAGCAGGCGCCCGGTCACCGTGGCGCCGCGGCCGAACCTGACCGTCCGCGACGCCGCGCCCCCGGCGCCGCCGAAGGCGACCGTCAGCCGAGCTCGCGCCGACGCGCCCTCGCCGTTCGCCGCGCCGTCGCCCGGCCTGGCTGCGCCCGGCGGCATGCGGCTGGCGCTCGACCCGGACGGGTTGTCCGTGCCCCCGCCGCTGCCCGACCCCGAGCCCGAGCCCGAGCCGCCGCCGCCGCCGCCCGGCGCCTGCTCGCCCGGCTCGTCGACCACCCCGTCGCCGTCGTTGTCGACGCCGTCGCGGTCGGGCGGGAGCGTCCCGTCCTCCAGCGTCACGACCGAGGTCATCGCCGACGGCTCCTGCGACGTGCCCTCCGAGTTCGTCGCGGTCTCGACCACCCGCATCCGCCGCCCGACGTCGTCAGCGCCGAGCACGAACGTCGGCCCCGTCGCACCCGCGACGTCGACGCAGTCCGAGCCGTCGAACCGGCACCGCTGCCACCGGTGCGCGACCGCCGGCGAGCCGTCGGCGCCGTGGTCGTCCCAGGCGCCCGGAACGACCGCCAGCGCGCCGCCCTTCCGGGCCACGCCGTCCACCGCGGGAGCCGAGATCACGGACGGCTGCTGCACGTTGTCGATCGTCACCGTCCGGTTGAGGACCGTCACCGCGTTACCGCCGGCGTCCTCGACGACCACCCGCACGTTCCTGCGCCCGTCGGGCAGCGCGCGCGTGTCGAACGACGCTGACACCCCCGCGCTCAGCCGGCACGGCTGCTGGTGGGCGAACTCGTAGGCGTCGCCGTTCGCCGGGTTGACGTCGACGCACCGCCCGCGGTCCTCGTCGACCGCCCGCGTCAGCCGCACGACGCCGTCGACCAGCAGCCGGACGCGATACAGGCCGGAGCCCGCGTCCGTGGCGTTGAAGTCGACGTCCGCCTCGCCGGCGAGCGGGTCCGCCGTCGCGAGCTTGCCCGACGCCGGACCCGGCAACGGCGCCGAGCGGTCCTCGAGCACCAGCTTCCCGCCGTAGACCCGCACGGTCTGGGACCCGTCGGCCCAGCACCACCAGCCCCACGGGATGTCGCACAGCACGCTGACGTCGAACCCGTTGACCTCGTTCGCGCCGATCGACACGCGGTTGGCCGCGCTCCACGGCGACGCGGGCGTCCCGCGCGACCAGCACCCGTCCCCCCAGGTGCAGCTGTCGTCCGAGGGCGTCCCGAAGATGTGGTCCCAGCGCCCGTTGCGCGAGATCGTCCACGAGAAGCGGCCGCTCATGACCCCGTAGCGGTAGATCACGCCGCCGGCGAACTGGAGCCCGGCGGGCGCCCGGTAGGACAGCGCCGAGCCGCGGTTCGCCTCGGCCGACGTCCACCCCGCGCCCGTGGTGACCGGCACGCCGTCGTCGCCGTCGATCAGCCCGCTGCACCGCGACCGCACCGCGGACACGGCCGCCCACTGCTCGTTCGCCGGGTTCGTCGTGCCGTCCGGCAGCTTGCCGTTCTCGCCCACGACGCCGCGCCCGGTGTCGGGGTTGGCGCACAGGACCTGCGTGTACGTGCCGCCGCCGGCGAGCGCCGGCGACGGGAGCGCCGCGCACGCGAGCACGGCTAGGAGACCGGCTCGCCGCCGGCCCGAGCGAAGGGGCATGGGACTCCTCGAGGAGAGAGGGGAACGGGAGCGATCGACGGACGCCGATCGGTGAGAGCGCGCACCCTGCCAGGCCGCCGCGCGGCGGTCCAACGAACGATCGTCCAGCGAGTTGCGCGTCACGCACGGCAAGAGGGCCGCGGGCGCGGAGATTCGCCCCCCGGCGGGCGGAGAAAGACCCGGGGCTAGATCGAGTGCAGCTCGGCCACGATGTCCGACACCGAGGCCTTCGCGTCCCCGAAGAGCATCTGCGTCTTCGGGTTGTAGAACAGCGGGTTGTCGATCCCGGCGAAGCCGGAGGACATCGACCGCTTGAGCACGATCACCGACTGCGACTCGTCGACGTTGAGGATCGGCATCCCGAAGATCGGGGAGTCAGGCTTGGACCGCGCGTCCGGGTTCGTCACGTCGTTCGCGCCGATCACCAGCGAGACGTCCGTGCGGCCGAACTCGCCGTTGATCTCCTCCATCTCCTTGAGCTGCTCGTACGGGACGTCCGCCTCGGCGAGCAGCACGTTCATGTGGCCGGGCATCCGTCCCGCGACCGGGTGGATGCCGAACTTCACCTCCACCCCGCGCGACTCCAGCGCCTTGCCCAGCTCCCGCACCGCGTGCTGGGCCTGGGCCTGGGCCATCCCGTATCCCGGCACGACGACGACCTGGCGGGCGTAGGCCATCTGGATCGCGGCGTCCGCGGCGGACGTCGACCGCACGGTCCCGCCCGTCGCGCCCTCCGGCCCAGCGGGCGCCGGGGCCTCGCCGCCGAACCCGCCCATCAGCACGCTGACGATGGTCCGGTTCATCGCCTCGGCCATCTGCTGCGTGAGGATCGTGCCGCTCGCGCCGACGATCATGCCCGCGACGATCAGCGCGATGTTGTCGAGCGCCATGCCGGCGGCGGCCGCGCTCAGGCCGGTGAAGGCGTTCAGCGTCGAGATGACGACCGGCATGTCCGCGCCGCCGATCGGCAGGACGAACGTGTTGCCGAGGATCGCCGCCGCGACGAGCACGCCGACGAACAGCAGCTCGCTGTCCTCCCCGGCCAGGATCGCCACCCCGCACCCGACCGCGATCAGCAGCAGCGCCGCGTTGAGGATCGCGCCGCCCGGGATCTTCACCGGCCGCCCGCTGATCACCTCCTGCAGCTTCGCGAACGCGATGTTCGACCCCCAGAACGAGACCGACCCGATGATCGCCGCGAAGACGAGCGGGATCCCGAACTCGAGCTCGGTCAGGTCCCCGCCCCGCGTGCGGAACTCCGACCACGCGATGAGCGCCACCGCCCCGCCGCCGACGCCGTTGAACAGCGCCACCATCTGCGGCATCGCGGTCATCCTCACGTTCCGCGCCGCGGGGACGCCGACGAGCGTGCCGAGCACGATCCCGAGCGCGATCAGCTCCCAGTCGCCGATCTGCTCGTACAGCAGCGTCGCGACGATCGCGATCGCCATGCCGACGGCGGCGGTCCGGTTGCCCCGCACCGCGGTCCGCGGCCCGGTCAGCCCGGCGATCCCGAGCACGAACAAGGAGAACGCGACGATGTAGAGCGCGTTGATGAAGTCGGTGTCCTGCAGGAACGACGCGATCACGGCCGGTCGTCGTCCTTCCTGCCCTTGAACATCTCGAGCATCCGGTCGGTGACGAGGAACCCGCCGACGACGTTGATCGTGCCGAAGGCGATCGCGATCACGAGGATCAGGTCGTTGACGAACCCGCTCGCGACGCCGATCACGAGCAGCCCGCCGAGCAGGACGATCCCGTGGATCGCGTTGGTGCCGCTCATCAGCGGGGTGTGGAGCGTGTTCGGCACCTTGGAGATCAGCTGGAAGCCGAGGAACCCGGACAGGACGACGATCGCGATCTCGACGATCAGCGGGACCTGCGACGCGCCCTCGGACTGCGCGGCCAGGAGGAACGCGGTCACGCGGCGGCCTCCACCGTGCGGCGCGCGCCCTCGTGCACGATCTCGCCGCCGCGGGTGACGCACGCGCCGGCGATGATCTCGTCCTCGAAGTCGAGCGCGACCGCGCCGCCCTCCCCCAGGAACAGCTCGAGCAGCGCCATCACGTTGCGCGCGTAGAGCTGCGAGGCGTGCTCGGCCATCGACGACGGCACGTTCAGCGGCGCGTAGACCGTCACGTTGTCGTGCACGACGCGCTCGCCGGGGATCGACACCTCGCAGTTGCCGCCGCTCTCGCCCGCCAGGTCGATGACGACGCTGCCCGGCTTCATGCCGTTCACCGCCTCGCGCGTGACGAGGATCGGCGCCCGCCGCCCCGGCACGAGCGCCGTGGTGATGACGGCGTCGAAGGTGGTGATCGCGTCCTGCAGCGCGCGCTGCTGCTGCGCGCGCTCCTCCTCGGTCAGCTCGCGCGCGTAGCCGCCCTCGCCCGCGGCGGTGACGCCCACGTCGAGGAACTTGGCCCCGAGCGACCGGACCTGCTCGGCGACCTCGGGCCGCACGTCATAGCCGGTGACCTGGGCGCCGAGGCGGCGGGCGGTGGCGATCGCCTGCAGGCCCGCGACGCCCGCGCCGAGCACGAGCACGTTCGCCGGGCGGATCGTCCCCGCGGCGGTCATCAGCATCGGGAAGAAGCGCTGCAGCTCGGTGGCGGCCAGCAGAGCCGCCTTGTAGCCGGCGAGGTTCGACTGCGAGGACAGCGCGTCCATCGACTGCGCTCGGGTGATGCGGGGGATGGCCTCCATCGCGAACGCGGTCGTCCCCGCCTGGGCGAGCGCCCGGATGGAGTCCGGCGCGCTGAGCGGGGCGAGGAACCCGACGAGGACCGTGTCGCGCCCGAGCCGCCGGATCTCCTCGGCGGTCGGCGCGGCGACCTTCGCGACGACGTCGGCGCCCCACGGGTCGCCGAGCGCGGCGCCCGCCTCGGTGAAGGCCTCGTCGGGGAGCAGGGCGCCCGAGCCGGCGCCCGGCTCGACCACGACCTGCACGTCCTTGGACGCCAGCCGCTTGACGACCTCGGGCACGAGCGCGACGCGCCGCTCCCCCGGGGCGATCTCCTTGGGTACTCCGACCTGCATGAGGGCGGGGAACCGTATAGGACGATCCGGCCAGCCCGCGGTCAGCTCGGCGGCGCCGCGCCCGGCCGTCCCTACGGGAAGAGCGCGGCGGCGACGACCGACAGCAGCGCGGCCAGCGGCCGCTCGCGCTCGGCCCGGCGCCGGGCCGCCGCACGCGCGGCGGCCGGCGCCCGGACGGGCATCGGCTTGCGCATGATCGCCGCGAGCGCCTGCGACGTCACCCAGGTCGGGACCTGGCGGCTCGTCCGGCTGTAGCGGATCGAGCCGTCCGCGCCCTGGAGGCTGCGCAGGTACGCGATCGGCGAGCGGCTGCGGTTGCGCCGCACCCGGCGCGGGTCGCGGCCGGCGGCCACCAGCGCCTGGACGGCCCAGGCCGTCGACTGGGCGTTGGACGGCGTTCCCGGCCCGAGCGGGAACCCGCCGTCCGCGTTCTGGCGCCGCACCAGCCAGGCCCCCGCCCGCAGCACCGGGCGGCTCCTGCGCGAGCGGCCGCCCTGCACCAGGCCCTGGATCGCCGCGGCGGTGTCGTCGATGCTCGGCGGCGAGCCGAGCCCGCCGGTGCCGAAGCCGCCGCGGCGGTTCTGCTGGCGCACGAGCCACGAGGTGGCCCTGCGGACGGCCGGGTCGCTCGCCGGCCGGCCGGTCGCCCGCAGCGAGATGACGAGGAAGGCCGTCCGGTTGACCAGCCCCTCGATCGAGCCGTCGCGCCCCTGCACGCGCAGGAGCTTCTGGGCGAGGTCGTCCGCCGGCTCCCCCGCGGCGCGCAGCGCGAGGAGGGTGCGCTCGATGTCGCCCGCGTCGGTGACCGTGTCGGCCTGCCGGCGGATGTACCGCGCGGCGGCCTCCCCCGGGTCCTCGCCCGCGGCGGCGAGGCCGATGATCACCCAGCTCGAGTAGATGGCGTTCGACGACTCGCCGCCCTTGACGCCGGCGAACCCGCCGTCCGCCGTCTGCGCGGCGCGCAGGTAGGCGACCGCCCGCTCCACCGTGCGGTCCGCGGCGCTCGCCGGCGCGGCCAGGACGAGCACCGCGGCGAGCGCCGCCCCCGCGGGGGCGAGCGGGCGCCAGACGATGTCGAAGCGGCGGCGGAAGCGCAGCAGCGCGCGCACGAACGCAGGGCCGAAGATCAGGCAGAAGACGACGTTGCCCACGACGTGGGCGACGTTGAACGGCACGCTGCGCCCGAAGATCAGCAGGTACTCCGCGGGCCGGTGGTCGGTGAACAGCACCCACAGGTGCAGGTCCATCCACGCGCCGAACGCGAAGCCGGCGAACCCGCAGACGGCGGCCAGCGGCCAGCGGCCGAGGTCGCGGCCGAACGCGTGGGCGAGTGCGGCACCGAGCAGCCCCGCCCCTCCCCAGCCCGCCATCTGCCACGGCGTGTGGGGGCCCTGGCCGAAGAAGAGGTTCGAGGCGAGCGCGGCGACCGCGCCGACGACGAAGCCCGGCCCGGCGCCGAGCGCGTAGCCCGACAGCAGCACGATGTCGGTGGTCGGCTTGACGTTCGGAAGCGGGGCGAAGGCGGCGCGGCCGAGCGCGGCGAGCGCGGCGAGCGTCGCGACGAGGGCGACGACCTTCGCGGGCGGCCGGGCCCGCTCGTACCAGGCGAAGCCTGCGGCGAGCGCGAGGAAGAGGAGCGAGAACGACGCGAGCTGCCAGGTCACGGGCGGGGCCTCCGGTGGCGGGTGGGGTGGTTGGCGGTCATGGCGTCATCTGGGCGGTCGTCGTGCGCAGCAGCAGGTCGGCGCCCTCGTCGGGGAGCAGCGCGCCGCCGGCTCCGCCGAGGACGCGGGCGGTCTCGGTCGCGAAGTACCAGCCGCCGGCCAGCACGTCGCTCGTCGAGCCGTCGGCGATCGGGCGGCCGTCGGCGAGCAGGACGACGCGCTCGGCGAACACGGCGGCGAACTCGGGGTCGTGGACGGCGACGAGGACCGCGCTGCCCGCGTCCGCCAGGCCGCGCAGGCGGGCGGCGAGCTCGTCCTTGGCGGCGCGGTCGAGGCCGCGGGTCGGCTCGTCGAGGCAGACGGCGGCGGGCGGGCTCGCGTCCGCGCCCAGCACGACGGCGAGCGCCAGGCGCTCGCGCTCGCCGCCGGACAGGTCGCGGGGATGGCGGTCCTCGGCCACGTCGAGGCCGGCGGCGGCCCGGGCGGCGGCGGGCGCCTCGTCGCCGACGCGCTCGTGGAGCAGGTAGTCGTTGGGGTTCTGGAGCAGCAGCGCGACGCGGCCGGCGGCCTCCACCGTGCCGCGGGTCGGCTGCAGGAGCCCGGCGGCGTGGCGCAGCAGCGTCGACTTGCCGGCGCCGTTGCGCCCGACGAGGGCCACGCGCTCGCCCGGGCGCAGCACGAGGTCGACCCCGCGCAGCAGCGCCCGCCCGCCCTTCAGCTCGTGCCAGACGCCGTCGAAGCGCAGCGCGGCGGGCTCGGCGGAGCGCCCGCCGCCGAGCAGGCGCCGCAGCGGCCCGCGCCCCCGGCCGCCCGGACCGGGGTCAGACCCCTTGAGCGGGGTCGACTCAAGGGGTCTGACCCCTTCGTCGGGGAGGAGGCCGTGGGCGCGGAGGGTCGCGCGGGCCTCCTTGACGCCGGTGGGCGGCGGGCGCAGGCCGGCTCGGGCCAGCAGCCGGGCGGCCGGGGTCTCGAGCGGGGGCGCCTCGGCCGCCGCCCACTCGAGGAACGCGCGCGGCGGGGCGTCGCAGCCCAGGCGCCCGCGGTCGAACGCGAGCACGCGGTCGGCCGCCGGCAGGCAGCGCTCCAGCCGGTGCTCGACCAGCACCACCGTCGTCCCCCACTCCTCGTTGAGCCGCCGCAGCAGCCACACCAGCTCGTCCCCCGCCACCGGGTCGAGCTGCGACGTCGGCTCGTCGAGCAGCACCACCTGCGGGCGACCCGCGAGCGCGCCCGCCAGCGCCACCCGCTGCAGCTCCCCGCCCGACAGCGTCGACGTCTGCCGGTCGAGCAGGTGGGCGATCCCCAGCGCCAGCGCGGCCTCCTCCACCCCCCGCGCGATCGCCGCCGCCCCGTGGCCCCGGTTCTCCAGCGGGAACGCCAGCTCGGCCCGCACGGTCCCCAGCACGACCTGCGTCTCCGGGTCCTGCGCGAGCGTCCCCGCCACCGCGGCGATCTCGCCCGGCCCGTGCTCGCGCGTGTCCAGCCCCTCGACGACCACCCGCCCGCCGAACTC
Source organism: Solirubrobacteraceae bacterium (assembly GCA_035940955.1). Taxonomy (GTDB): domain Bacteria; phylum Actinomycetota; class Thermoleophilia; order Solirubrobacterales; family Solirubrobacteraceae; genus CADCVT01. The sequence goes on along the minus strand of DASZEJ010000082.1, from coordinate 3,698 downwards.
GCCGCCGTGGAAGTGCGGCACGAGCCCGCACGCGGCCCGCACGACCGTCGACTTGCCCGACCCCGACAGTCCCGCGACGACCACGAACTCGCCGGGCTCGACCGCGAACGACACGTCGACCAGCGCCGGGGACGACGCCCCGGCGTACGTGTACGTCACCCGGTCGAACGAGATCACGGCGCGATCCCCCGGCGGTCCAGGAAGGGCAGCAGCGCGACGACGACGAACGCCGCGGCGAGCACGAGCTCGGCCGCCCCGACCGGCATCTCGAGCGAGGGGAACGCCTGGAACGCCGCGATCCCGCCCGCCTTCGCGCCCACCGCGAGCGCCACGACCGCCGCCGCCGACGCCATGAACCAGCGGTCGTGCCGGGACCGCGGCCGGCCCGCGGCCTGCGACCGCCCGCCGGTCGCGTACCCGCGCACCTCGAGCGTCGCGGCCACGTCGGTCGCCCGGTCCAGCGCCCCGGCGGTCACCGCGCGCAGCACCGCCATCCGCGACGCCTCCCCGTCCGCGCGGCAGCGCCGCGCCTCCGCGAGCCGCCGCGCGTCGGAGTGCAGGACCGGGACGAGCCGCACCGCCAGCGCCGCGGTCAGCGCGGAGCGGAACGACACCCGCCGGAACAGGCGCAGCACCTCGTCGGGGTCGACGGCGTACGTCGCGACCGCGAAGGCCAGCACCACGACGAGCAGCCGCAGCCCGAACGTCGCGCCGTACGCCAGGGCCTCGAGCGTGATGTCGAGCTCGCCGAACGGCGGCACCTCGCCGAGCCGGGCGATGACCGTCAGCCCGTTGCGCGAGATCAGCGGGTTGATCAGCGCGACGAACAGGGCGAACGGCAGCGCGAACCGCAGGATGCGCACGACCTCCCCGCCGACCCGCGCGCCGGCGGCGCCGCCGAGCACGGCGACGAGCAGCGCGCCGAGCACGACCGGATGGTGGAAGGCGAGCGCGGCCCCCGCCAGCGCGACGCACCACGCGCCCGACGCCGCCGCGCGGGCGGCGTGCATCGGGCTCGCCCGGCGCTCGTAGATCACCGCGCCCCCCGGACCGCCGGCAGCGCGACCGGCAGCGCGTCGCTGATCGCCAGCGCGAACTTCTCGTTCAGCACGCTCTCGTCCAGCGCCCGTGCCGCCGCGCGCACGCCGGCCGCGTCCGTCCCGGTCACCGCCCACACCGGCGGGCCGAAGTCCAGGCGCGTCGCGGCGACCAGCCCCGTGCCGGGCCCGAGCCGGCGCACCTCGCGCCCGCGCTGGTCGAGCACGACCAGCTCGTCCCCGTCGAACCGCCCGTACACGCCGCTCACGCGCGGCCCGCGGTCGATCTGGCGCAGCGCGGGGTCGCCGCGCACGTCGTCCCACGTGCCGACGGCCACCCGCAGCACCTTGCCGCCGGCCTCCGACGTGCCCTTCAGCGCCTTGCCGGCGACGATCCCGAGCTTCTTGAACCGGTCCTGCACGACGTCGCACGCGTCGCGGACAGACTGCGAGCACTCGATGCGGGTCGGCATCCTGTCCCCGTCCACGCCGTGGGCGAACGGCTCGGGGAACGAGCCGACCACAGCCGGAACGGCGGCCGCGACGCTCCAGTCCCGCCGGTCCCACCAGATGCGGTCGCCGGGGCGGACCGTGACCGCGGCGGCGCCCTCGTCCGCCAGCACGCCGTTGACGTAGTAGAACCAGTCGACCGGCCGGCCGTCCTCGCTGCCGCCCGACAGGCGGCCGATCGCCTCGACGAACAGGCCGCCGTACCTCGTCTTGACCTTCGCGTTGCGCTGGAGCACGCGCATGACGGTGTCCTCGCCGCTGACGTCCGGCGCCGGCTGCTCGATCAGCGTCCGCGTGCCGAAGCCGTCGGTGACCGTGAGCCGGACCGCCTCCGGGGCCTCGCCGGCGCCCACGCCGCAGCCCGCGCCCGCGAGGGCCGCGAGCAGCGCGAGGACGCCGGCGATCCGCATCACCTGACGCGGATTCCCACCGGGAAGGCCGGCACGAGCCCGCGCTTGCTCGCCCGCATCCGGTACAGGCCGCGGCGCCGCGGCATCCGGACGTAGGCGAGCCCGCGGCGGTTCGTCCGCACGCGCCGGCCGGCGACGCTCACGACCGCCCCCCGGATCACCCGGCTGCGCCCGTAGTCGTCGTAGCCGCGGATCCGCATCCGCAGCCGCCCGCCCGGGCGCACCCGCCGTTCGCCGTGGATGCGCAGCGAGCGCTGGCACCGGTTGGCCTCCCGGCACCAGAACCACACGACCTCCGCGCCGCTGCGGATGCGCCCGTTGCCGAACGGCCCGCTCGGGTCGACCGCGCTGGCCGTCCCGGCGCGGGTGCCGACCTTGTAGACCCAGCCGCCGGTCCCCCGCTCCCGCTCGCCGCGGACTTGGTAGACGTACAGCGAGTCGCACTCGCCGCGCGCCCGGTACGACATGCGCAGGAAGTGCAGCGCGCCGAGCGGCACCCCGCTCGGGATCCGGCAGCGGCGGTAGCGGAACGCGTCCAGCCGGACCTGGCGCACGCCGGCGACGACGTTGCCGGCCCGGCTGACGACCATCGCGCGGACGCGCGGCCCGGCCGCGCCGGCGACCGCGGGCGGCACGGCCGCGACGAGCACGACCGCGAGCGCCACCCCGAGGGCGGCCGACCTAGCGAACATGGAACACCACCCGGTTCTCGCCGCGCCGCCGCTCGACCTGGCGGTTGCCCGCGCGGTCGATCGCGTCGGCGTCGAGCACGTACCGCCCGCGGCCCAGCCGCGCCGGCAGCAGGTACTCCCAGTCCGTCGCGCTGCCGATGTCGAACCAGAAGCCGTTGGCGGCGCCGCACGGCCGGCGGACGAAGCGCTCCTTCGACGGGCTCCACGTCCAGCAGCGCGGGCCGACCCGGCGCGTGAGCTTCAGCTTGACCGACGCGATCCCCGAGCCGTCGGGCAGCAGCCGGCTGGCGCCGAGGATCCCGACGGTCCCGCCCAGCACGCGCGGCCCGCGGCCGCGGCGGAAGACCGCGCCCTCGCGGATGCTCTGGATCAGCGCGGTCGGCGCCTGGCGGTCCGGCGTGCCGCAGCGCCCGTCGGCGCCGTTGGTGGCGCAGGCCGGGCCCTGCTCCTCCGGGGGCGGCGGAGGCGGCGGGGGCGGCTCGTCGGGCTCGGTGACGACCACCACGACCGGGTTGGACCGGGCGCGCGACGTGCGCGTGGCGCGCATCTCGAACGTCCCGGACTGGGAGAACGTCAGCGTGGCCGTGCCGTCGTCGCCGGTCACCGCGCTCGCCCCGCCGCCGGCCACCGTCGCGCCGCTGGACGGCCCGCGCGTGGTCGTCGACGTCGAGTAGCTGTAGACGTGCTCGGTCACGGTGAACCGGGCCTCCTGGCCGCGCTCGACCGACGACGGGCCGGTCATGAACAGCGGGAAGACCGTCGGGTTGAAGTTCGCGTCGTCGCGCTGGACGATCATCAGGATCTCGTCGCCGTCCTGGATCGGCTGGCTGGCGTCGCAGATGCCCTTCGACGACCACTCCCGGTTGAGCCAGTAGTTCCACCAGTCGCGCTCGTTGTACTGATGGGTCTCACCGAGGATGGTCTGGGCGTACTGACTACGGTCCCAGTTGCCCTCGGTGGCGATCTCGATCGCGCCGCCCGCCGTGTCGTACGGGCAGTTGTCGGGGCCGAACGTGCCGGTCGTCGGCACGTCCACGGTCTTCATCAGG
>DASZEJ010000081.1:0-17322 GCA_035940955.1 Solirubrobacteraceae bacterium | reverse complement strand
ACGACCGCGGCCACGGTCACCGCGCGCGGCCGCTCGCCGGGGCCGAGCGGCTCGAGGCCCTCGCGGATCCGCTCGTTGCGCGCCTCGCCGCGGGCGTAGCCGCGGCGCAGCGCGTCGCGGTCCCCGCGCGCGGGCGCGCCGCGCGCCGGGTCGCGGCGCTTACGACTGCGCCGCCCCATCCAGCATCTCCCTCAGGGTCCGCGCCGCCGCCTCCGGGTCGGCCGCCTCGCCGATCGCCCGCACGACGACGACCCGGCGCGCGCCGGCGTCGAGCACCGCGGGGAGCGTGTCCGCGTCGATCCCGCCGATCGCGAACCACGGCACGGTGGCCGTCCGCGCCGCGTGCCGGACCGGCCCGAGCCCGATCGCCGGGCGGCCCTCCTTCGTGGGCGTCGCGTGCACCGGCCCGACCGCGAAGTAGTCGACGCCCCGCGCCGCGTCGGCCTGCGCCTCCGAGTGGGTGGAGAGCCCGACGATCCGCCCGTCCCCGACCGCGGCGCGCGCCTCGGCCACCGGCGCGTCGTCCTGGCCGACATGGACGCCGTCGGCGCCCGCGCGCTCCACCAGGTCCGGCCGGTCGTTGAGGATGAACGGGACGCCCGCGTCGCGGCACAGCTCGCGCGCGACCGCGGCGGCGCTCAGCACCGCCTCGTCCGGCGCCCCCTTCTCCCGCAGCTGGAAGACGTCGACGCCGCCGGCGAGCGCCGGCGCGAGCACGTCGGGCAGCGGCTTCCCCCCCGGCCGCGCGCCACACACGAAGTACAGGCGGGTGTGCTCGAGATCGCGCACTACGATGGAGGGTGACACGGGAGCCCGCACAGGGCTGAGAGGGCGCGCCCCGCGCCGACCGTCAACACCTGATCCGGATCATGCCGGCGAAGGGAGAAGTTCTGAGCACCACGCAGGAAGAGGAGTGGGACATCGCCGTCGTCGGCGGCGGGATCGTCGGCCTGGCGATCGCGTACCGCGCCGGCCGGCGCGGGCTGCGCGCGGTCGTCCTCGAGCGCGACCGCGCGGGCGCCGGGGCGTCGGGGCAGGCCGCCGGGATGCTCGCGCCGGTGAGCGAGGCCGAGGTCGGCCACGCCGAGCTGCTCGAGGACGGGCTGGAGGCGGCGCGCGCGTGGCCGGGCTTCGCGCGCGTGCTGGGCGGCGAGCTGCACGCTGCCGGGACGCTGATCGTCGCCCGCGACCGCGACGAGGCCGAGGCGCTCGACCGCGAGCGCGCCCACCGCGAGCGGCTCGGGCTGCGCGTCGAGCGGCTGCTGCCCAGCGCCGCCCGCCGGCTGGAGCCCGCGCTCGCGCCGAGCGTCCGGCTCGCCCTCCACGTCCCCGACGACCGCGCGGTCGACCCGCGCGCGGTGGTGGCCGCGCTGCGCGAGCGCGTCGAGGTGCGCGAGGGGACGGAGGTGGTCGCGCTGCGCGACGGCGACGCCGCCGGCCACGACGATGACCGCGACGGCGACGCCGGCGCGCCCGCCGTCGTCCTCGCGAACGGCGAGGTGCTCCGCGCCGGCACCGTCGTGCTCGCCGCCGGCGCCTGGTCGGCCGACCTGCTCGACGTCCCCGTCCGCCCGGTCAAGGGCCAGATCCTGCGCCTGCGCGACCCGGCCGGCCCGGGCCTCGTCGAGCGCACGATCCGCTTCCCCGGCGGCTACCTCGTCCCCCGCGGCGACGGGCGCTACGCGCTCGGCGCGACCGTCGAGGAGCGCGGGTTCGACACCACGGTGACCGCCGGCGGCCTCTACGAGCTGCTGCGCGACGCCGGCGAGGTCGTCCCGGGGATCTCCGAGCTGGTGGTCGAGGAGGCCGCCGCCGCGCTGCGCCCCGGCACGCCCGGCAACGTGCCGATCGTCGAGCGGCGCGGCCGCACGATCGTCGCGACCGGCCACTTCCGCAACGGCGTCCTGCTCGCGCCCGTCACCGCCGACCGCGTCGTGGGGGCGCTCGCGCTCGCATGATCGTGCTGAACGGCAAGCCGGCCGAGGGCGGCGGCGCGACGGTCGCCGAGCTGCTCGACGGCCTCGACCTGCCCCATCGCGGCGTCGCGGTGGCGGTCGACGCCGAGGTCGTCCCGCGCGGGGAGTGGGGCACGCACGTCGTCCCGGACGGCGCGCGCGTCGAGGTCGTCACCGCGGTGCAGGGCGGCTAGGCCATGCTGCGGATCGCGGACCGCACGTTCGAGAGCCGGCTCATCCTCGGCACCGGCGGGTTCCCCAGCCTCGACCTGCTCGCCGCGGCGATCGAGGCGACCGGCACCGAGATGGTCACGGTCGCCCTGCGGCGCGTCGACACCGCGAGCCGCGCCGGGCTCGTCGACGTCCTCGACCGCGCCGGCGTCCAGCTGCTGCCCAACACCGCGGGCTGCTTCACCGCGCGCGACGCCGTCCTCACCGCCAAGCTCGCCCGCGAAGCCTTCGAGACCGACTGGGTCAAGCTCGAGGTCATCGGCGACGAGCGCACGCTGCTGCCCGACGCGCCCGAGCTGCTGCTCGCCGCCGAGGAGCTGGTCGACGCCGGCTTCACCGTGCTGCCGTACACGACCGACGACCCCGTCCTCGCCCGCCGGCTGGAGAACGCGGGCTGCGCGGCGGTCATGCCGCTCGGCTCGCCGATCGGGTCGGGGATGGGCATCCGCAACCCGTACAACCTCTCGCTGATCGTCGAGCAGGCGGGCGTGCCGGTGATCCTCGACGCGGGCGTCGGCACGGCGTCGGACGCCGCGCTGGCCATGGAGCTGGGCTGCGACGCGATCCTCACCGCCAGCGCGATCTCGCGCGCGGAGGACCCCGTCGCGATGGCGCGGGCGATCCGCCTCGCGGTCGAGGCCGGCCACGCGGCGCGCCACGCGGGGCGCATCCCGCGCCGGCTGTACGCCGAGGCGTCGACCCCCGACGCCGGGCTGCCGCAGTTCGACACCGCCTGAGCGCGCGAGGGTCCATGGGGCCGGGCCGCGGCTAAGGGATCGCGCCAACGTGCCGACTTTCAGCGCATGGCCACCGACACCGCGATCCGTCACCGTCTCGTCACCCGTTCGGATTTCGATGGCCTGGTCTGCGCCGCCCTGCTCAAGCGGCTGGAGATCCTCGACGACATCCTCTTCGTCCACCCGAAGGACATGCAGGACGGCAAGGTCGACCTGCGCCCGACGGACATCACGACGAACCTGCCGTACAACGAGGGCGTCCACCTCGCCTTCGACCACCACGACAGCGAGGTCGAGCGGCTCGGCGGCGCCAAGCCGGCCAACCACGTGATCGACCCGGCCGCGCGGTCGGCGGCGCGCGTGGTCTACGAGCACTTCGGCGGCGACACGCGCTTCGGCGGCTGGCCGTGGGAGGAGCTGCTGTGGGCGGTCGACAAGGCCGACTCGGCGGACTTCGACGAGGCGGAGATCCTCGACCCGCAGGGCTGGGTGCTGCTGAGCTTCCTCATGGACCCGCGCACCGGCCTCGGGCGCTTCCGCGACTTCCGGATCTCGAACTACCAGCTGATGATGCAGCTCATCGACGCCTGCACCGAGCTGACGGCGGACGAGATCCTGCGCACGCCGGACGTCGCCGAGCGCGTCGCGCTCTACCGGCTGCACTCCGAGCAGGCGGTCGAGCAGATCCGCCGGCTCGCGCGCGTCCACGGCGACGTGGTGGTGCTCGACCTGCGCGACGAGGCGGTCATCCACCCGACCAACCGCTTCATGATCTACGCGCTGTTCCCGCAGTGCCGCGTGTCGATGCACGTGCTCTGGGGCCTCAAGCAGCAGAACACCGTGTTCGCGGTCGGCAAGTCGATCCTCGACCGCACGTCGCCGGTCGACGTCGGCGCGCTCCTGCTGGGCTACGGCGGCGGCGGGCACGACGCGGCCGGGACCTGCCAGGTCGCCAACGACGACGCCGAGCGCGTGCTCGGCGAGATCGTCACCCGCATCAACCGCGCAGGCTGAAGAGCAGCGGCGCGTGGTCCGAGAGCGGGCCGGCGTCGAGCCGCTCGCCGCCCGCGCGCCGCAGCCCGCGCGCGAAGACGTGGTCGACGCCCCGGCCGCCGATCCGCTCCATGCCCGGCACGACCGGGTCCGGGATGTTGAAGTCGCCGCCGAAGACGACGACGCGCGCGGCCTGCGTCCACTGCGCGAGCGCCGCGGCGGCGGTCGCGACGTCGCGCTCCGTCCGCCGGCGCGGCTGGGTCTGGGCGTGGATGTTCGCCATCCACGAGCCGTCGTGGAGGCGGACGGCGTGCATCCAGCGCCGCTCGGGCAGCCAGCGCAGCCGCTCCTCGCGGTGCTCGGCGATCCGCAGGCCGCGCACGAGGATGGCGTTCGACCCGCCGCCCCAGGACTTCATGACGTCCGGCCAGCGGTCGGCCAGCCGGCGCTGCGCGGCGGGGAGCAGGACGCGGCCGGTGACGTTCATCCGCATCGAGGCGCCGGCGCGCTCGGCCAGCGGACGCGGCCACCACGGCGGGACCTCCTGCAGCAGCGCGACGTCCCACGGCCAGCCGGCGATCGCCGTCGCGAACGCCTCGAACAGGTCACGGCCGGCGGGCGGCTGCGAGCGGCCGTGGAAGACGTTCCAGGTCAGGACGCGCAACACTGCCCTCTTGCCCCGGCACTTCCTCGACGGAACCGAGCTGTCGCGCGACGAGCTGCTCGCGCTGCTCGACCGCGCGGCGACCATGAAGGCGCACCCGCTCGACGCCCGCCCGCTCGCCGGGCGCTCGGTCGCGCTCGTCTTCGAGAAGCCCTCGACGCGGACGCGGCTGTCGTTCGAGGCCGGCGTCTTCGAGCTGGGCGGCCAGCCGATCGTCCTGAAGTCGGGCGAGCTGCAGGTCTCGCGCGGCGAGTCGCTGCGCGACACCGCGCTCGTCCTGTCCCGGCACGTCGCGGCGATCGGCATCCGCACCGGCCCGCACGCCGACGTCGCCGAGCTGGCCCGGCACAGCGCGGTGCCGGTGATCAACATGCTCACGGCCGACCACCACCCCGTGCAGGTGCTCGCCGACCTGCTGACGCTGCGCGAGGCGTTCGGGCGCGTCGAGGGGCTGAAGGTGGCCTACGTCGGCGACGGCAACAACGTCGCGCGGTCGCTGGCGCTGGTCGGGTCGCGCGCCGGGGTGGAGGTCGCCGTCGCCGCGCCGGACGGCTACCAGCTGGAGGACGGCCTGCCCGCGACGCTGACCGACGACCCGGCCGAGGCGGTCCAGGGAGCGCACGCGGTGTACGGCGACGTCTGGGTGAGCATGAGCGACGACGAGCAGACCGCCGAGCGGCGCCGCGCGGCGCTGGCGCCGTACTGCATCGACGACGCGCTGCTCGACCGCGCCGCGCCCGGGGCGATCGCGCTGCACTGCCTGCCCGCGCACCCCGGCGAGGAGATCACCGCGGAGGTGCTCTACGGCGACCGCCAGCACATCTGGGACCAGGCCGAGAACCGCCGCCACGCCCAGAAGGCGCTGCTCGAGCTGCTGGCCGGCGGCTAGAGTCGCCGGGCGACGAGCACGACCCGGTCGCTCCGCCCCCCGGCCCGCGCGGCGATCGTCACGCGGTAGTCGCCGCGCGGGCGCCGCCGGGCGGCGAGCCGGAGGCGGTAGGTGACGTTCGCCCGGCCGGCGATCGCCGGGAAGCGGCGCACGACGCGGCGCCCGCGGGCGACGGTGACGGTGACGCGCGCCGCGCCCGTGAGGCGGACGGCGATCCGCAGCGGGCGGCGCGTCCGGCCGCCGAACACGGCGCGCTCGAGCTTCGCGCTGGCGACGAGCGTGCAGACCGCGGGGCGGAAGTAGGCCGGGCGCCGCGCCAGGCGGCCGCGGCGGCGCACGAGCGCGAAGCGGCGCGACTCGGCCTGCGTGCCCCGGCGGGCGCGCATGCGCACGACGAGCACGCCGTCGCGGACGCGCCGGCCGCGCAGGTTCGAGCGCCCGTTCCAGGCGAACGAGCCGGTGCGGCGCGTGAAGCGCGCGACGAGCTGGTCGCGGACGCGCCGGCCGACCGACTGCTGGAACACGTCGACGGTCACTGGCCCGGCGCCGCGCGGGATCGTCAGGCGCAGGCCGCGGCCGCGCGGGCGCACCGCGGCGCCGCGCAGGAGGCTGAGCGGCATGCACGCCGACGAGGTTCCGCCGCCGGCTCCCGGTCCGCCGCCGCCCGGCCCGCCGGGCTGCCCGGGGCCGCCGCCCGGCCCGCCCGGCTGCGCCCCGCCGCCGCCGCCGCCGCCCGCGCCACCGCCGCCGCCGGGCGGCGCCGGGGGCGCGGTGTCGATCGCCGCCACGCGGCCCGGCTGCCCGGCGTCGTCGATCGCCCGCACCGCGACGAACCGCTTCAGGTCCGCCGGCGCCGGGACCGACTCCTCGTCGCCCGGCGAGCGCCGCCGCCCCTCGACCAGCTCCGCCTCGTCGAAGTTCCGGCCGTCGATGGGCTCGTCGGACGTGCGCACCTCGTGGTCCGCGTCGCCGCACATCAGGTCGTCGCCCGCCGCGGTCCAGCGGATCTCGCCGTCCTCGATCCGCAGGTCGGTCGGCGTGCCCGGCAGGACGGTGTCGCGCGTGCCGGCGTTGCGCGCGTCGCCCGTGTTCCAGTTGTCGTGGTGGAAGCGCGGCCAGGCGTCCGGCCCGTCGCAGACGGCGGCGCCCACGGCGTACGCGAGCAGGAAGCCCGAGCGCGTCGCCGAGACCACGACCTTCTCGTCGCCCTCGCCCCACGACCCGACCAGCGGGTTCGCGACGACCCAGTCCGACGTCAGCTTCGGCCAGCGCGGGTCGATCGGCTCGCCCCCCGCGCCGTAGCCCTGCAGGTCGAGCGACGCCGAGGCCGAGACGATCTCCTGCGCCGGCGTCACCCCGTCGACCTCGGCGATCGACGGCCCGGTGAGGAACTGCAGGTCGTTCATCCGCGCCGGGAAGTTGGGCCGGAACTGGCCGGTCTCGGCGGTCCACGCGGCGAGGAAGTCCTGGCCGCCCTGGTACTCGGGGAACGCGATGTCGAGCGCGCGCAGCGCCCCGAGCGCCGGGGTGAGGAACGTCATCGACGGCCCGCCCTCCAGGTTCGCGAACGCCGGATGGCCGAACGCGTTGATGACCGGCGTGTCGGTCTGCTCGGCGCCGGTCTTGCCGTCGCTCTGCAGCGGCACCGGGCGCTGGTCCCCGTTCTCGTCGGGCGCCGTCCCGTAGCACGAGGTGCCGTCCGGCTTCAGGACGAACGACGGCCCGGCGTGCGCCTGGGCGCCGATCCGCGGCCCCGCGGCCCCGCCGCCGCACGAGACCTCGCCGATCGCCGGGCTGCCGGTGACGCCCTCGCCGACGATCGGCAGCGTCTCCTTGCCGCTCTGGGCGAGCTTGACCGGCCAGTTCGCGAGCTCGGGCGTCCGCGTGCGCGGGTCGCCGTCCGGGTCGCCCGCCGCGGTCAGCGCGTGCAGGCGCGTGTTGACCGGCTCCAGCGTCGTCCCCACGGCGAACTTGAGCACGAACGCGTTGAACGGCGCGACGTTGTGGCCGCCCTCGTTGCCGGCGTTCGCGGCGTACTCCTCGTTCGTGCCGACGACGATCTCCGGGCTGCCGTCGCCGTCCACGTCGCCGACCGCCGGGGTGGCGACGATCGCGCCCTGGTTGAAGGCCAGCGGGCTGCCGCCCGAGTCGCGGCCGAGCTTGTCGGGGTCGAAGCGGACCGCGTGCGTGACCGGGTCGATCGACTGGACCTTGTCGTAGTCGACGACGAGCGCCGGGAAGCCGCCGACCGCCGTGCCGTCGTCGTTCCACGCGTAGACGTGCCGGTCCATGCCGGCGGCGACCACCTCCAGCCGGCCGCCGTCGTCGCCGTCGAGGTCAACGAGGACCGGCGAGGCGATGAAGCCGTGCTGCGTGCGGTTGGGCGGCCCCTGCCGGACGTTCTCGAACGGCGCGAGCGGCTTGCCGGAGAACCGGATGTCGGACTCCTGCGCGAAGGCGCGCGACCCGTCGGCGCGGAAGGCGGTGACGCCGCCCTCCAGGTCGGTCACCACGACCTCGGGGATGCCGTCGCGGTCCAGGTCGCCGACCGCGGCCGAGCCGAGGATCGCCGCGCGGGCGTCGTCGGTCACCTCGCCGCTCGTGAACGCGGGCGCCTCGTCGTGCACCGGGACTCGGTCCACCCGCGCCGGCCAGCCCGGAAGCTCGCTGCCGTCGCGCCGCATCGCGTGCACGAGGCCGTCCGACCCCGCGAGGATCAGCTCGTTGCGGTTGTCGCCGTCGAGGTCGGCGAACGCGGGCGACGAGGCGCCGTCGCCCCCGACGTCGCGCGGGAAGCCGTCGAGCATCTGCTGGTCGCGGTGCAGCCGCAGGTTGCGCCGGTCCTCCCCGGTCAGCGCCGTGCCGCCGTCGGCGGTCGCGACGACGACCTTGACCACGAACCCGTACGGGTCGTCGTTCGGGCGCCCGCTGTGCGACTGGTTGCCCGTGGTGCCGGTCTCGCGGCCGTTGAAGCCCTGGGCGTCGGGCGGGAACCGGGCCTTCAGCGCGTTCAGGTCGACGTCGGCGAGCGGGCCGGTGTACGGGGTCTCGCGCTGGGTGCCGTCGCAGTGGCCGCCGTCCACCTCCGCGAAGTCGCCCAGCGGGTCCTCGGCGTTGTTCGGGTACGAGCCGGGAGCGACGAGCACGCGGCAGGTGTACGGCCGCCCGCGCGCGCCGACCATGCCGCGCACGGTGAGCGTCGCCTGCCCGGGGTCGACCATCGCGTACCAGTCGGGCGCCAGCAGCTCGGCCTCCGGCGGCAGCGTCCCCCCGGCGGCCGCGGCGACCGCCTTGCGCATGTTCACCCGGCCGTAGCCGTAGAACTGGTCGTGGCCGTCGCGCGCCGGGTACGAGCGCGGCGGGAACGGCACGCGCAGCTGGGTCGTGAAGCCCTCGCCGAAGAACGGCGACGTGCACTCCGGCGTGGCGGGCGTGCAGCGCGGCTCGGGCGCCGGGTCGACGCCGGTGAAGCGCACGTCGTCCGCCTGCTCGGCGCCGTCCACCGTGCCGGTCGCCATGAGCTGGCGCACCTCGTTGGCGGAGACGAGGCACGGCGCGGCCTCCTCGCCCGCGCGCTCGCACGTCGGGTGCGGGTCGAGGTCGCCGGCGTCGTGCGCCTCCAGCGCTGCCGAGTACACCAGGCCCGCCATGCCGGCCGCGCGGCCGGTCGCGTCGGACGAGCAGCTCACGCTGGGGATGGCCAGCGTCACCTTGGCGTTGAAGTTCGTGCAGCCGTTGAACTCGAGGTAGGAGCGGCCGGGCGAGCCGGGCGGCGGCACCGGCACCGGGTCGGGCGGCGGGAAGGGGAACTCGCCGGTCGGGTCGTCGGGGAACGCGAGCGACTCGCTCGGGTACTTGGTGACCGAGTTGACGAGGATGACGTGCGGGTTGCTCGACGGCCAGTTGTTGTGCTGCGCCGCCTCGTCGGCCGCCGACGCGATCACCGTGACGCCGTGGTCGTACGCGTACTCGACGGCCTGGGTCGCGAGCTGCGAGTTGTTCAGCGTCCCGAGCGCCTCCTGCACCACCAGCACGTCGTTGTCGACCGCGTACAGCGTCGCCTGCGCGAAGCGGTTGACGTCGGCGACGAAGGAGTCGCCGACGCGCATGTGGACCTGCGTGCAGTTCGGGCACGTCGCCAGCTCGCAGCCGGCGACGCAGTCGCCGTCGGCGTCGAAGATCGCGTTGTCGCCCTCCGAGCCTGAGTCCTTCGCCTCGCCCGTCCCGTGCCCGTACTGCACGTCGTCGAACGGGTCGTTGTCGTCGTCGAGGAAGTCCCAGCCGACCATGTCGTCGGCGTAGCCGTTGCCGTCGTCGTCCTCGCCGTCGGTGAAGGCGATCAGCACGTCCTGCGGGTCGAGCATCGGCCGGCCGCTGGCGTCGGGCCCGTACGCGGCGCCGTAGCGCCCGCCGACGCCGTTCGGCGGGTCGGCGTCCACGCGCTCGTCGCAGGCGTAGTCGAGGACGTTGAAGACGCCGTCGCCGCTCAGGTCGTAGCGGTCGCCGTCCGTGCCGCCGGCCGCGAGCGCCGCGCGGTAGTCGTCGCACGACGGCGCCGGCTCGGTGCGCAGCGTCGCCGCGCCCGGCGCCGCCCGGTAGGCGAACTCCGGCTCGGTGGCGGTCGCCCGCCCGGCGAGCGGGGCCGGCGCCTCGCCGCGGTTGATGCGCGTCTTCTCGCGCAGGTCCCACATGTCGCCGACGGAGTTCCACCTGATGCCCGAGTCCAGGACGGCGATCGTCACGTCCGGCCGGCCGGTGGTGAGCTGCCACGCGGTCGCGACCGTGTCGTCCGCGTCGACGACGTGGGCGCCGCGGACGCCGTTCAGCTCGCGCGGGTCGGCGTTCACCGCGACGTTCCCGGGCTCCGGCGTCGCGGCGTACATCCATTCGAGCTTGCCGATCAGGTCGTTCGGCGGCTCGCCGCCGCGCTGGTACGGGAACGCCGCCAGCGCGCTCGACGCCGGCAGCGCAGCGGCCACGCACGCCGCAAGCACCAGCTTCCGGAGCATGGGCGTGAACGTAGCCGTTCGCCTGAGCGCGTGCGCCGGTCGCCGGAGCATCGGCGCGATAGCCTCGCCCCATGCCGCAGCCCAGGAAGTCGTCGCGCGCGAGCGGGGGCGCGCCGGAGGACGCGACGCGGTCGACGCTGGACGCCGTGCGCGAGCTGCTGACCCGGTCGCTGATGCTGCCGAGCGACCGCCTGCGCGAGACGCTCGACGACGCCGTCCGGCGCGGGCGCATCACGCGCGCCGACGCCGAGGACCTGGTCGAGCGGCTCGTCGCCCTCGGCCGCCAGCAGACCGACGACGCGCTCAGCCGCATGGAGGCCGCGCTGGGCCGCGGGGGCGCTCGCGGGGGCGGCGGCGACGCGGGGGACGGCTCCTCGGCGCGGGGGCGCAGCGGCGTGCGCCGGCCGCCGGGCACCGACCGCGTGCTGCGCGAGGTCGACCGCGCCCGCCGCGCCGCCGGCCTCGGGTCCTCGTTCCCGATCGCCTCCTACGACGACCTCACCGCCGCCCAGATCGGCAAGCGCCTCGACGAGCTGTCGGCGGAGGACCTGCGGCGCGTCCGCGACTACGAGAAGCGCACCGCGAACCGCAAGTCGGTGCTCGGCGCGATCGAGCGGCGGCTGCGCTAGCCGTGGAGGCCTCGACCCGGACCCGCCCGGAGCGCGGGCAGCAGCTCGAGCTCGTCGTCGACGCGCTGGCCTACGGCGGCAGCGGCGTCGCGCGCCACGAGGGCTACGTGGTGTTCGTCGCCGGCGCGGTGCCGGGCGACCGCGTCAGCGCCGTGGTGACCAAGCGCAAGCGCGCGTACGCCGAGGCGCGCACGGTCGAGCTGCTCGAGCCGAGCCCCGACCGCGTCGAGCCGCTCGCGCCCGGCCACCCCGGCGCGCCGTGGCAGGTGCTCCCCTACGAGCGCCAGCTCGCGGTGAAGGCCGAGCAGGTCGACGACGCGCTGCGGCGCATCGGCCGGCTGGAGGGCTACGAGCTCGAGCCGATCGTCCCCGCCGGCGAGCGCTGGCGCTACCGCAACAAGGTCGAGTACTCGTTCGGCGGCGGCTCCGGCGGCGAGCTGGTCTGCGGGTTCCACAGGCCCGGCTCGTGGGAGGAGATCGTCCACGTCGACGACGACCTGCTCGCGTCCGAGCGCGTCAACGCGGCGCGGCGGGCGGTGCTGGCCTGGTGCCGCGAGGCGGGGCTGGAGGCCTACGACCGCCGCGAGCAGCGGGGCCTGCTGCGCAACCTCGTCGTGCGCGAGGGTCGGCGCACCGGCGAGGTCCAGGTCCGCGTGGTGACGAGCGAGGGCGCGCTGGACGCCGACGCGCTGGCGGCCGCGCTCGGCGGCGTCGCGGACGCCCTGTTCTGGACGCGGATCGACGGCGTCGCCGAGGTCACCGCCGGCGGCCGCACCGAGCTCGCGACGGGCGCGACCCAGCTGCGCGAGGAGCTGGGCGGCCTGGAGTACGGGATCTCGCCCGAGGCGTTCTTCCAGACCAACACCGAGATGGCCGAGCGCCTGTACGGCGTCGCGGCCGAGTACGCGGCGCTGAGCGGCTGGGAGCGCGTCTTCGACCTCTACTGCGGGATGGGCACGATCGGGCTCACGCTCGCGCCGCGGGCCGGCGAGGTCTTCGGGCTGGAGGTCGTCGAGGAGGCGATCTCCGACGCGATCGCCAACGCGCGGCGCAACCAGGTCGACAACGCGCGGTTCTTCGCGGGCGACGTGCGCCTCGCGCTGCGCGAGCTAGTCGAGCGCGCCGGCCGCCCCGACGTGATCGTCGTCGACCCGCCCCGCAGCGGCCTGTCGCAGAAGGTCGTCCGCCGCGTCGTCGAGGCCGCGCCGAAGCGCATCGTCTACGTCTCCTGCAACCCGACCACCCTCGCCCCGAACGCCGCCCAGCTCGCCGAGGCCGGCTACGCCCTGCGCCGCGTCCGCCCCGTCGACATGTTCCCGCAGACGCACCACATCGAGTGCGTCGCGCTGCTCGAGCGCGGCACGAGTCCCTGACGCCATCGCCCGGCGGTCCCCTGCGGCGAGGCATACTGCCGGGCCGATGCGCGCGGTCACGATCTCCGACGGGAACCTGACGGTCGAGGAGCACCCGGACCCCGAGCCGGGCTCCGGCGAGGTGCTCGTCCGCGTCCGCGCGGCGGGCGTGAACGGGGCCGACGTCCTCCAGCGCAAGGGCGGCTACCCCGCGCCGCCCGGCTCGCCGCAGGACGTCCCCGGGCTGGAGCTGGCGGGCGAGGTCGCCGCGCTTGGCCCGGGCGCCACCCGGTTCGCCGAGGGCGACCGGGTCATGGCGATCGTCGGCGGCGGCGGGCAGGCGGAGCTGGCGGTCGTCCACGAGCGCCAGCTCATGCCCGTGCCGGAGAACCTCGGCTGGCCCGAGGCGGGCGGGACGCCGGAGGTCTTCACCACCGCCCACGACGCGCTCTTCACGCAGTGCGACCTGCGCTCCGGCGAGCGGCTGCTCGTCCACGGCGCGGCCGGGGGCGTGGGCACCGCCGCCGTGCAGCTCGGCGCGGCGGCCGGCGCGCGCGTGACCGCGACCGTGCGCAACCCCGACCTGCGCGACGCCGTGCGCGAGCTGGGCGCCGCGGAGGCGATCGACCCCGGGGGCTTCGCCGACGCCGGCCCGTTCGACGTCGTGCTGGAGCTGATCGGCGCGCCGAACATGGACGGGAACGTGAAGGCGCTGGCCGCCGGCGGGCGGATCGTCGTCATCGGCATCGGCGCGGGCTTCAAGGCCGAGGTCAACCTGCTCGCGGTGATGACCAAGCGGGCGACCGTGCGCGGCTCGACGCTCCGCGCGCGGCCGCTGGAGGAGAAGGCGCAGACCGCCCGGCTGATGGAGCGCCACGTCCTGCCGCTGCTGGCGAGCGGCGCGATCCGGGTGCCGGTGGCGGACACCTTCCCGCTCGACGAGGCGCCCGCGGCCTACGACCGGTTCACGGCCGGCGGGAAGCTGGGCAAGATCGTGATCCTGCCGTGAGAGGCGTCGCCGCGGCGCCGCGCCCCGGGACGGAGCGATGACGGGCGACGCGGCCAAGCGCGACGCGGCCGAGCGCGCGGCGCTGCTAGTGCAGGACGGAATGCGGCTGGGCCTCGGCACCGGGTCGACCGTCGACCTGCTGCTCCCCGCGCTCGCCCGGCGCGGGCTGCGCGACCTGCGCTGCGTGGCGACCAGCGAGCGGACCGAGCGCAGCGCGCGCGAGCTGGGCCTGCCGGTCGAGCCGTTCGACCGCCTGGAGCGCCTGGACCTGGCGATCGACGGCGCCGACGAGGTGGCGCCCGACCGCTGGCTCGTCAAGGGGGGCGGCGGCGCGCACACGCGCGAGAAGGTCGTCGCCGCGGCCGCCGAGCGGTTCGTCGTCATCGTCGACGAGTCCAAGGTCGTGGACGCGCTGAGCTGGCCGGTGCCGGTCGAGCTGCTGCCGTTCGGCCTGCCCGCGACGCTCGCCCGCCTCGGCGACGCGAAGGTCCGCGAGGGCGCGCCGCCGAGCCCCGACGGCGGCGTCATCGCCGACGTGCGCGCCGACCTGAGCGACCCCGCGGCCGTTGCCGCGCGCCTGGCCGCGACGCCGGGCGTGGTCGAGCACGGGCTGTTCCCGCCCGAGCTCGTCGCCGACGTGATCGTCGGGCGGGCCGGCTAGGAGGCCTCGGCCGGGTCCTGCTCCTCGTCCAGCGGCAGCACCTCTGCCGCATGGATCGAGCACAGGGGCACGCTGCCCGACTCGAGGATCGCCTGCTGCTCGCTCGGGATGAGCTGGGCGCCGCACACCTGGCAGCGCTCCGGCACCGCGGGGTCGAGGGTGCGCTCTTCGAGGTCCATCGGTGCGGGAACCCTACCGCTCCGCGGGCCGGGCGAGCAGCCCGCGCAGCCGGCCGGCCGCCGGGAGCAGCAGCCCGGCGGCGAGGAAGGGCAGCGCCGGCATCGCCCGGTCGAGCGCGATCCCCAGCGCGACGGACCCGCACAGCGCGAGCGCCATCAGCGGGATCGCCACCCGCGGGCGCAGCCGGTAGCGCACCGACCAGGCGGCGAACAGGGCCAGGAACGTCATGTCGAGCACGCCGAGCCGCGCCGCCGAGCCGCCGCCGCCGAGCAGCGGCAGGTCGAGCGTCAGCACGTCCGCGGCGCCCGACCCCCGCAGCGGCTCGGCCGGCCCGGTGAGCACCGACGCCAGGTCGACGCCGGCGACGACGAGCGGCAGCGCCACGACCGCGACCGGCGACGCGAACGCCCACGCGAACAGCAGCCCGGCCGCCGCGCCCGCGAGCGCCTCGACCGGGTTGGCGGCGGCGCCGACGTCCTGGGCGGCGAGCACCGCGGCGAGGAACGCCGCGCCCGCGCCCAGCACCGCCACGCCCAGCGGCTCGTCGCGCCCGGGCAGCAGCGCCAGGGCGGCCAGCGCGCAGGACAGCGCCCCCGCGCACCCGGCGACGTAGCGCCCGGCCTCGCCGGACACCGCGCCCAGCTCCCCGACCGCGAGGAACCAGGCGACCGCGACTAGTAGGGCGGCAGCTCCGCGTACCACTGACCCAGCACGCGGAACGCCGACCAGAACTCGCGCTTGGCCTGCTCCTCGTCGAGCGCCCCGTCGATGTTCGGCACGAACAAAGCGGCGATCGACGGCGTGAGCTGCTGGACGGCGCCGGGGATCGGCTCGACCTCGCGGGCGAGGGGGACGTTCAGGTCGTTGAGCGCGTACAGCGCGTCGAGCCCCATCACGACGACGATCTTCGGCTGGACGATCGCGATCTCCTCGACGACGCGCGCCACGCACGCGGGGTCGGCGAGCGAGGGGTCGCTGACCGGGCACTTCACGCACAGCGTCCCGTACACGGCGAGCGGGTCGATCTGCAGCCGGCGCAGCGACTTCATCAGCGCCGCGCCGGCGCGGCCGTAGAAGGCGACGCCCTCCTCGACCTCGCTCGCGGTCGGCGCGTGCTTGAGCAGCATCACGTCGGCCTGCGGGTGGCCGGAGCCGAGCACCGGCATCAGGTTGCCGCGCGGGCACAGGTCGCAGCTCTGCAGCTCGCGGGTCAGCGCGTTGAGCTCGCGGATGGCGCGCTCGAGGTACTTCTCGCGGATCTCGTCGTCGGTGGCCGGCATCGGCCCCAACGTGTTCGGCTCTCCCCGCGGGTCTCCCTGCCGCTGCATCAGCCGTTGCGCGTGGCCCGCCGCACGCGGCGGTCGCGGACCGCCCGGCGGGCGCCCGCGGGGGTCGCCTTGGTCTCCAGGAACTTCAGCGCCTGGACGTACAGCAGGCTCGACGGCTTGGTGAGGATCTCCGCCTCGCGCAGCCCCTCCAGGAACTCCTCGGGCCCGTCGAAGTCGGGCATCCGCACCCGCACCGAGCCGAGGCCCTGCGCGACGTGGGCGTCCGAGCCGGCGGCGGCGAGGATGCGGTACTTGGCCGCGAACCGCTCGGCCTCCTCGTTGAAGGCGCCGATCGCGACGCGCGGGTTGTAGATCTCCAGCACGTCGACGTCGTCGAGGATCCGCAGCAGGTGCTCGTAGTCGGGCACCGCGTGCAGGCGGTCGAAGGGATGCGGGACGTACACGACGCCGCCCTGGCGCTTGATCTCGGCCACCGTCTCGGCCAGCGACAGCCCGCGGGGGATCTTCTCGGTCAGGAAGAGGCCGATGACCTCGCCCTGCGTCGCGGTCTTGACCTCCTCGCCGACGATGACCTTCACGCCGAACCGGTCGGCCTTGGCCGCCGCCTCGAGCGCGCCCGAGACCTCGTTGTGGTCGGTCACGGCGATCGCGCCGAGCCCCTGCTGGCGGGCGGTGTCGAGCAGCACCTCCACCGGCGTCGCGCAGTCGGGCGAGTGGTCGGTGTGCATGTGCAGGTCGACGTCGATGCGCGCGCGGCGGCGCAGCCGGCGGGCGACCGCGGGGTTGCCGCCCGTCGGGCGCCGGCGGGCGGCCAGCTCGCGGTAGACCGCCTCGTAGTCGCCGGCCACGCGGCTCCACGCGAGCTGCGCGCGCAGCCCGTCGCCGCCCGCGCGCAGCCGCGCGCGCAGGGCCGGGTCGCCGGCGAGCCGGCCGAGCTGGTCGGCGAGCGCCTGCGGCTCGCCGCACGGGAAGAGCAGCCCGCGGTCGCCGTCGGCCAGCAGCTCCTCGTAGACGGCGATCGCGGCGGCCAGCGGGACGGCGCCGGCGGCGACCGCGCGCAGCACGACGCCGGGCGCGGGGCTCGCGCCGCTCGACGCCGCCACGACGACGTCGGCGCCCGCGAACGAGCCGCCCGACCGGAAGCGCACGCGGTCGCGCAGCCGCTCGGGCAGGCGCAGCGACGACGCGGCCGCCGCGCGGCTGGTCAGCACCGTCGCCTCCCACGGCGCCCGCGGGTCGAGCCGGCGCAGCGCGCGCAGGAACAGGCGCAGCGCGCCGCGGTCCTCCTCGTCGGCGAACGCGATCCGCACGACGCCGTCGCCCGGCGCGGCCTCCACGGCGTCGGCACCCGGCAGGATCACGCGGTAGTCGCCCGGGAACGTGCGGCCGATGAGGTTCGCCGTCGACGCGAAGCTCGCGATGCGGGCGTCGAGCCGGCCGAACAGCAGCTCCACGATCCGCCGCGCCGCCTGCATCGACACGAGCCGCTCGGCCGGCGCGTGGAAGGTGCCGACGTTCAGCGCGTGCGAGTGGCGCAGCGCGGCCGCCGCGGTGGACAGCGCGAACGGCTCGTGGACGTGCACGACGTCGAGCGGCGTGCCCTCCAGCAGCTCCTCGACCGTCCGCGCGACGTCGACCGGCAGCCCGGGCGTGCGCCGCCGGCTGGCCCGCGGCAGCTCAGGCAGCACCTCGCCGACCGCGAGGACCTCCTGCGCGAACACCGC
>DASZEJ010000080.1:0-2088 GCA_035940955.1 Solirubrobacteraceae bacterium | reverse complement strand
GATCGAGCCGGAGCCGGCGGCGCCCGCCGGCAACGGCGCGCCCGAGCCCGCGCCCGCGACCGCCGACGGCGAGCCGGCGGTCGCGCCCACCGACGCCCAGCCCGACGGCGACGCACCCGCCGCCGCCGGCGAGCGCCGGCGACCACCGAGCGGCAAGGGCGCCGTCTACGACCCCCGCCTGCGCGAGGTCATCGCGTACGCGGAGGAGGCGGACATGCTCTACCACCTCCTCCGCTGGACGCTGCTGCAGGGCAGGGTCCCGACCGCTCGCGACTGGCTGCCGCGCGAGGACATGCCGCACCCCGACGCGGTGGCGGAGGTCTTCGGGTCGTGGCAGAAGTTCCTCGACCACTCCGGCCTGCCCGAGAGCCCGCTGCTCGCACGGCTGCGCGCGCTCGAGGACCGCGAGCGCGAGATCGAGGCGCGCGAGCAGCAGGTCGAGCGCGAGCAGCAGCGCGCCGCCGACCTGCGCCGCCAGCTCGACACCGCCCGCCGCAAGCGCGACGACGCCGAGGCCGAGGCGGGCGAGGAGGCCCGCCGCGCGCAGCGCGCCGAGCGCGCGCTCGCCGACGCCGAGGCCCGCGCCGCCCGCGCCGAGGCTTCCCTGCACGAGCGGTTCGAGGCCGCCGAGTCCACGGCCGCCGGCGCCCGCGAGGAGGCGAGCGAGGAGTGGCTCGCCGCCCACGAGGCCGCGCTCGCCGAGCTCGAGGCGGTCCGCGCGCACCGCGACGAGCTGGCCCGGCGCGTCGACGAGCTGGAGGACGCCGCGGCCCGGGACCGCCAGGCGATCGCCGAGCTCTCCGCCGCGCTGGGCGACCGCCCGGCCGCCGAGCCCGGCGACGACGCGGGGGAGGAGGAGGCGCCAAAGTCGGTCCTCGAGGCGGTCCGCGTCGCGGCGGCCACCTGCCCGAACCTCGTCTTCACCGAGTCGGCGTTCGAGAGCGCCGCCGACAGCCCGTACCGCCGCCCCGAGGAGATCCTCGACGTGCTGCGCAAGCTCGACGCGCTGGGCGAGCGCTACAGCGCCGGCCAGATGGGCGTGTCGCTCGGCCAGGCCGCCCAGGAGGCGGGCCTCAGCTGGCGCGCCGGCGTGTCCGAGCTCGCCCGCACCCGCTGGGCCAAGCACTACGTCGTCACCCACGACGGTCACCAGCTCGACCTCGGCCCGCACGTCGCCCTCGGCTCGGGCTCCGGAGCCGGCTTCGTCGCCCGCGTCTACCTCCACCTCGCCGACGGCAACGGCGACGTGCCCCGCGGCATCTACGTCGGCCACGTCGGCCGGCACCTGCCCGACACCACCACCTGAGCGGCGGTCGGACCCTCGCACCCACTGCTGACCGCCGGTTTGCAAGCCCCCCGCCGGCGGGTAGGACCGGAACATGGAGCAAAGGCGCCTGACCGTCGAGCGGATCGTCGCGGTGCTCGCGGCGAC
This sequence comes from Solirubrobacteraceae bacterium, assembly GCA_035940955.1. Lineage (GTDB taxonomy): Bacteria > Actinomycetota > Thermoleophilia > Solirubrobacterales > Solirubrobacteraceae > CADCVT01. The sequence goes on along the minus strand of DASZEJ010000080.1, from coordinate 656 downwards.
CGCGCTGGCGCTCACGCTGCTCAACGCCGGCCCCGAGGCGCCCGCGTGGATCGCCGCCGCGGTGATCATGCTCGCGACGGGCCTGCTCGTGAACCGCTTCTGGGCGGCGGCGGTGCCCTTCGCGCTGATGGCCGCCCTGGCCGCCTTCGTGCTCCTCGCCTACGTCGGCGAGCCCGGGGACGACGTCATCACCGGCGGGGAGATGGCTCTGTGGGTGATCGCTCTCGTCGCCGGGCTCCCGCTCTGCCTCCTGATCGGCGTGGGGCTCCGCCGGCTCGCCCGCCGAGGCGACAAGGGGACGCGCGCGGCATGAGAGGGTCCGGTGCGCGCATCGGCGCCGGCCGCGCGATCGTCGTCTTCGCGGCGGTGGGGTGCGTCCTGGGGTTCATTACGGTCAACAACGACGAGGCCCTCGTCGCGGACTGGGTCGGCTTGGCGCTCGCCTGCGCCCTCCTGGTCGCGGCCGGCGCCCTCGTCAACCGCACGTGGGCGGCGCAGCTGCCGATCGCGTTCATGGTGTGCTTCGTCTTCGGCAGGGCGGCGATCGAGGGCAGCGGCTACGACACGTGGGGCGAGCTCGGCGTCGGCGGCGGCCTCGTCCTCGGGCTGTTCTTCGCGGCGGCGATGGGCGTGCTCGTCCTCCTCGGCGTCGGGGT
>DASZEJ010000079.1:0-5865 GCA_035940955.1 Solirubrobacteraceae bacterium | reverse complement strand
GGGGTTGCCCGCGCGCTCGCGCGCGGCGGCGGCGAACGCGGCGCCCTGCGCCAGGTGTGGCGCGTGCGGCGCGCCGGCGGTGCGCAGCACGCGCAGCGCCTCCTCCGACGCCGGCCCCGCGTACGTCACCGCGAGCGCGAGCCCGCTCCAAAGGTCGGGCCGGCGGACCGCGGGGAAGCGCGCGATCACGCCGGCCGCACGCGCCGCCTCGCCGCCCGTGGCAAACCACGAGCAGCGCCCCAGCCCCTGGTCGAACGCGCGCGCCGCGTAGCCGGTGAGGCGTCGCGGGACGCGCTGCTCGCCGAGGTGTCGGCGCGGCGCGAAGTATCCAGAGTGAAACCCGTAGCCGTCGAGGGCCAGCGAGCGCAGCAGCGGGTCCAGAGCCGCCAGCGCCCGCGGCCCTCGCCGCAGCCGCGCCAGCGCCCAGCCGGCGCCGACGTGGACCATGTAGACGTGCGGCTCGCCCGGCCCGGCGAGGAACGCCGCGAGCCGGCGCCGCACGGGCAGCACCTGGTCGAGCAGCGCGAGCGCCATCGCGGCGCCCTCGTACGCGAAGCCGCGCAGCTCGGCGTCGACGTCGTCGAGCCGGGCGGCGAGCGCGGGCGGGTCGTCGTCCGCCAGCGCGGCCCGGTAGCCGGCGACGAACGTCCGTCCCACCAGCTCCAGCCGCGCCTGCGCGACCGCGTCACAGGACGCGAACCCGCGGCGCGCGAACGACGCCTCACCCGGCTCGATGCCGAGCAGGCGGACGCGCAGGGGATGGGGGACGCGGCCGTCGTCGGTCATCGGCGAGTAGGCGTACCGGCTGGGCACGCCGCGGCGATAGAGGGCACGCCCGGCGCGCGGCGGGGGCGTGCCCTACCGCCGGGCGGCCGCTTGCGGTCCGAGCCCGGCAAGCGTCGAGAAGCCGCCGCGCCGCGCGCGTGGTCTAGTGGGATCAGCGTGAGCGAGGCCGACCGCAGCCCGTCTCTGCGAAAGCTGGCCGCCCACTGCTCTCGCCTTCCCGGCGTCGTGCGCCGCCGCCGCTGGGGGGAGACGGCGTACGCCGTCGAGGGGCGGACGTTCGCGTTCCTCGGCGCCGAGGGCGACCCGGAGGTGACCGTGAAGGTCGGCCGCCGCGATCGCGAGCGCCTGCTCGGCCGCCCGCAGGTCGAGCGCGCGCGCTACGTCGGGCGCCTCGGCTGGGTGACGGTGCGCGTCCGCGACCCCGCCGGCCTGGACCTCGCGTTCGAGGCCGTCGACCTCGCGTACGCCCACGCGCGCTCGCGCCGGCCGCGCGGTCAGCGCGCGTCGGCGATCAGGACGTGGGGGACGAGGAGGATCGGCGGGTCGATCGCGCGCTTCGGCCGCAGGCGCAGGTGACGCACGAGCGTGCCGCCGGTGCGCGGCGCGACGCTGCCGTCCGCGCGCGCGACGAGCACCGCGTCGTCGTCGGGGAGCAGGTAGCTGCGCACGTCGTGCGACAGCGGCAGCGCGGCGGCCGCGACGTGATGGCGCCCGGCGGGGACGGGGCCGAGGCGGTACGCGCCCGCGCCGCTCAGCATCGTGCACGCGCGCGGCACGCCCTGGGGGCTGGGGTGCTCGAAGAGGCCGAGGAAGATGACCCGCGGCTCGTCGTCCGGCGCGCTGAGCGTCCCGACCACCGCGGCGCCCTCGGCCCCCGCACCCGCGCCGGAGCGGGTGCGCGCGGGCGCCGGCGCCTGCGCGATCCGCGCCACGGGCTCGTCGGCCAGGCGCCGCAGCGCGCGCGGCGACACGCCGACCAGCTCGCGGAAGTGCGTCACGAACGTCCCGAGGCTGCGGTAGCCGACCTCGAGGCAGACGTCGCTCACCGAGACGTCGGTGGTGAGCAGCAGCTGCTTGGCGGCCGCCATCCGCAGCGCGGTCTGGAAGCGCCGCGGCGGCAGCCCGGTGATCTCGCGGAAGACGCGGTTGAAGTACCACGGGCTCAGGTGCGCGGCCCGCCCCATCTCGGCCAGCTCGAGCGGCCGCTCCGGGTGGGCGACCATCAGCGCGATGACGTCGCGCACGGCGACGATCCGGGCCGCTGCGCTCGCGGCGCGCGCGCCGCGCGGGGCGGCGGCGATGCCCGCGGTGGGAAGCGACGCCATGCACCGGTCCTACCGGCGCGCGGGGCGCGGCGACAGAAGGGCATGCCCTCCCGCACGGGGGGGCGTGTCCCTGGTCGCCATCGCCGGGATGCTCTGCGGCCGGCAGGTGAAGAAGATCCGCGCCGCCGCGACGCGCCGGTCCAGGTGCGGCGCGGTGCGCTGGTCGAGGCCGAGCTTCTCGAAGACGTGGCTGACCTGCTTCTCGACCGCCTTCTCGCTCTTCCACACGCGCCGGGCGATCTCGCGGTTGCGCAGGCCCTGCGCGACCAGCTCGAGCACCTCGTGCTCGCCGGGGGTGAGCGTGGTCAGCGCGTCCTCGTCCGCGCCCTCGGCGATGAGGCGCTCCAGCACCGCGGGCTCGAGCGTCGAGCGGCCCGCCAGGATCTCGCGCAGCGACGCCTGCAGCTCGCCGATGTCGAGGTCGCCGTTGCGGAACAGGACGCCGACGCCGCACGCGTGCGAGCGCAGCAGCGGGCGCAGCGCGTCGGCGTCGGCCGCGCGCGCGAGCAGGCACAGCCGCAGCCCGGGGTGCGCGCGCTTGAGCTCGCAGAGCTGCGCGACGATGTCCGCGTCGAGGCGGTCGCCGAGCCACAGCGCGATCTCCGCGCGGTCGGCGTTCAGGAAGCGCCCGGCCCGTTCGAACGAGTCGATGCTGTGCGCCTCGAAGTGCTGCTCCAGGAGCGAGGCGAGCCCCCGTCCGAGCAGTCGCTCCTCGGCGAGCACCAGCAGCCGTGCGAACCCCATCGACACCTCCGGCGCTTCTGCAGCGCCCGACGACGCCACCGTTGTGCCGACTATATGGATGTTCAGCGTCCGGTGGGAAAGTTTCTTGCGCCTTGCCGCTCCAAGAGCGCAAGGCGGAGCAACGCCGCGTAGCGTTGCGCCATGCCCACCGCACCCACGACGTACCGCGAGCTGATCGACCGCGCGCGCGCCGACGACCGGCGCCTCGTGGTCGCCGAGCGCCCCGATCCCGCGACCGCGATCGTCCGGCTCGACGAGCCGGCGGCGCTCAACCCGCTCAACCCGCCGCTGACCGTTCAGCTCCACGACCGGCTGGAGGAGGCCGCCGCCGACCCCGACGTGCGCGCGGTGATCCTCACCGGCACCGACCCCGCGTTCAGCGCGGGCGGCGACCTGCGCTCGATGCGCGACGTCGTCCATCCCGCGGTCGACGCGCAGGACGAGGGCGCGACGTTCATGTGGCGCTGGATCCGTTACCGGTTCAGCGCGATCGCGCGGCTCATCGTGCGCACCGACAAGCTGTTCGTCGCCGCGGTCAACGGCCCGGCGGCCGGCGTCGGCCTCGCGTTCGCGCAGGCCTGCGACCTCGTCCTCGCGTCCGAGCGCGCGACGTTCGTCACCGCGTTCGGCCGCGTCGGCCTGATTCCCGAGGTCGGCCTCGGCTGGACACTCACGCGCCGCGCCGGCTACCACAAGGCCGTCGAGCTGTTCCTCGACGGCCGCGCCCTGTCGGCCGCCGAGGCGCTCGAGCTCGGCCTGGTCAACGAGGTCGTCGCCCACGACGAGCTGCTCGATCGCGCCCGCCGCTGGGCCCGCAAGGCGACCGAGCTGCCGCCGCACTCCTTCGCGATGGCCAAGCCGCTGCTGCGCAGCGTCGCCGACCTGACGTGGGAGCAGGCGATCACGATGGAGGAGTTCGCCGAGCCGGCGTGCTTCACGACCCGCGGCCACCGCGACGCGGTGACCGCCCTCCTTCACCGCAGCGACGCCACGTAGTGCCCGAACCGCCGCACCGCCCCCGGCCGCGGGCCGGGGTCGTGGCGGCGCTCGCCCACGACGTGGTAGGCCTGCAGCCGGTTGGTCTGGAACGCGTGCTTGCCTCCCCACAGGAACACGCGGAACGCGCGCCAGACCTCCTCGCCCCAGCCGCTCGCGATGTAGTCGTGGGCGGCGTCGAGGCGGCGGGCCCATTCGGCGATCGTCAGCTCGTAGTCGCGCGTCTCGCGCTTGACCTCGACCAGCTCGAAGCCGTTGAAGATCAGCTCTTCGGCGAGGTCCTGGACGGCGAGGAACGAGTGCTGGCCCGGCCACGTGTAGTGGCGCGTGAACGGGCTGATCGCGAACTTCTCCTTGACCGCCGACGCGTCCATGTAGACGCGCCCGCCCGGCTTGAGCGCGTCCCACACGCGCTGCGTGTAGCGCCGGTAGTTCGGGACGTGCTCGATGACGCCGTACATCACCGCGTGGTCGAACGGCTCGCGCGCGCGGAAGTTGAGGACGTCGCCGACGACGACCTCGCCGGGCAGGTCCTTCTCCTGGATCAGCCGCCGGATGTAGTTCGCCGAGTCCTCGACGAGCGTCAGCGACGTCACGTGGACGCCGCGCGCGCCGCAGTACTCGGTCACGCCGCCCCAGCCGCCGCCGATGTCGAGCAGCCGCATCCCCGGCTCGAGCCGCAGCGCGTTCCACATGCTCTCGAGCTTGTGCTCGGCCGCGTCCTCGAGCGCCTCGTCCTCGGAGTGGAAGAGGCAGTGCGAGTAGAAGCGGTAGCGCTTGTCGATGAACGTCAGGTAGAAGTCGTCGCCGAGCGTGTAGTGCTCGTGGATCGCGCGGTCGTTGACCTTCGTCGGCGCCTGCAGGAAGAGGTCGTAGGCGAACCGCAGCTTCTGGCCGAGCGCGGCGCCGAAGCCGACGGCGTCGCGCATGTCGAGCATCGCGAGGAAGTCGCCCTCGACGTCGATGTGGCCGTCCACGTAGGCGCGCCCGAGCGAGAACTCGGTGAACGGCGTGCGCAGCGCCTCCTCGTCCTTGAAGATCGCGCGGAACGCCGGCGTCCCCGAGCCGGCGCTGATCACCTCGCCGCCCGGCGTCTCCAGCTCGCACGACATCCCCACGCGCTCGAGCATGCGCGCCAGCTCGTGCAGCCGTGCCGCGCCGGCCGTGCCGGTGGGCCGGATGATGCGTTCCAGTGGCGGGAGGCTCCGCCGCGTCGTCGTGGCCATCGCGCTCCAATCCCCCTGATCGTGCCCCGGGCGTTGCAATACTGCCACAAGCATGGAAGGTCTGAGCCCCGTGGCGCGGTTGGTGCTCGACCGCGCGCGGGCGGGAAGCCGGCCGGGGGAGCGCGACGACGGCACGCGGCTGGTGCTCGTCGCCGAGGGCGGCGGGATGCGCGGCGTGGTCGCGGGCGGGATGGCGACCGCGCTGGAGGAGCTCGACGTCGTCGAGGCGTTCGACGGCGTCTACGGCACGTCGGCCGGCGCGCTCGGCGGCGCGTTCCTGCTCGCCGGCCAGGCCGCGCTCGGCACGTCGCTGTACTTCGACGACCTCACGACGCCCGAGTTCATCGCCAAGCGCCGCGTGCTGACGCGCGGGGCGATGATGTCGCTCGAGTTCCTGCTCGACGAGATCATGAGCGGTCGCAAGCCGCTGGACTGGCAGCGCGTCGTCGACCACGGCGTCCGGCTCCACCCGTTCGCCGCCGACCTCGACGCGGGCGAGCTCGTCGACCTGCACGGCGAGGCGTGCGACGTCGCGCGGCTGCGCGAGGCGCTGCGCGCGTCGGCGCGCGTGCCCGGCGTGGCGGGGCCGCCGGTGTGCATCGGCGACCGCCGGCTGGTCGACGGCTCGGTGCTCTCGCCGATCCCGTTCGCGCGCGCGATCGCGGACGGCGCGACGCACCTGATGGTGCTGCGCACGCGGCCGTTCGGGACGACGCTGCGCGCGCCGCCCGCGGTCGTCCGGCCGCCGCTCGAGCGCTGGCTGCGCCGGCTGCACCCGACGCTGCCCG
>DASZEJ010000078.1:0-39684 GCA_035940955.1 Solirubrobacteraceae bacterium | reverse complement strand
GAGAGCCGCGCGGGGCGCGAGCCGCTCGCGGGCGCCCGGACGCTCGCCCGCGACGTCCTCCGCGCCGCGCGCACGCCCGGCGCGCGCGAGGTGCTCGCGGCCCAGGTCCTGTGGGTCTTCGCCTACGTCGCGCTGACGCCGTTCATGGTCCTCTACGCCAAGCACGTCCTCGACCTCGGCGCCGCGGCCGCCGGCCTCCTGCTCGCGGCGTTCGGCCTGCTGACCGGGGCGGGGATGCTCGCCGCCGGCGCCCTGGCGCCCGACCGCGTCAGGCGCGCGCTGATCGCGGGCACGCTCGCCCTCGGCGGCGGGCTGCTGCTCGCGATGCCGGCGTCGAGCGTCGCGGTCGCCGCGGCGCCGTTCGCGCTCGCCGCGGTCGGCGCGGGCGTCGTCACCGCGCTCGGGTTCCCGTACTTCGCCCGGTTCATCCCCGAGGGCGAGGCGGGCGCGTACTCGGGCGTGTTCTTCAGCGGCCGGGCGATCGCCAGCGCGGTCGCGCTGCCGTCGGCGGGCGGGATCGTCGCCGCGACCGGCTCGTACCGCGGGCTGCTCGGCATGGGCGCCGCCGCCGTGCTCGCCGCGGTCCCGCTCAGCCGGGCGGAGGCCCGCCGCCGGCCGCGGCTCGACCCCCTCCCCCACCGCTCGGCCCTGCGCGGCGTCGTCCGGGCCTGGGCGCCGCGGCTGAGCCTCGGCGTCCTCGGGGTGATCGCCGTCGGCCTCGCGCTGCCCGCGCTGCAGGGCGCCGACGAGCGCGCGTTCCGGGCGGTCAACGCGCTCGGGATGGGCCCCGAGTGGCTCTACCAGGCGCTCGACCCGCACAGCCGCAACTACGCGCTCCTCACGCTGCTCGCCGTGCTCGCCGGGCTGGCGACCCGCCGCGCCCGCTACGCCCTCGGCGCCGCCCTGACGATCGTGTTCGCCGCCTTCGCGTCCGACGCGGTCCTCGAGATCGGGCAGATCCTGTTCGACCGGCCGCGCCCCGAGGAGGCGCTCGGCGCCCAGGCCGCGCTGGTCGAGGGCCGCACGTGGGCCCACATCCCGTCGTTCCCGAGCGGCCACCTCATGGTCACCGCGGCGATGGCGGCGGTGCTGATCCACCTGGCGCCGCGGCTGCGCTGGCCGCTGCTCGCCTACGTCGCGGCGGTCGCCGTCACGCGGATCACGTTCGGCGCCCACTTCCCGCTCGACGTCGCCGTCGGCGCGGCGGTGGGCTGGGAGGTCGGCGTCTTCAGTGTCGCGCTGGTGCGGGCCGGCGGGCTGCTGCCCGGCCCGGCGCCGGCACCCGAGCCGATCGTGGCCCCGGCGCCGGCGCCGCAGCGGACCTGACGGCGGGCGCTACACGAACCGCGGCCGGAGAGCGGGCCGCGTGCCGAGTCGGGGGAACAGGCGCCTGCGGGCCGAGCCGCGCCATGCGGCGCGGGCCTCCCGGACGCGGTCCTCGGCGGCGACCGTGTCGCGTCGCCACGTCGCGAGCGTCACGCCGTCGGCGACGTCGCGGTCGACGTACAGAAGGGGGATGTGGTCGCTGGACATCTCTGCGCTCTCCTCGTATCCGTCGCGGCGCAGCATCGCGCGCCGGGCGCCCCGGGCGCATCGGGGAAACCCCCCTGCTGCGCTCAGCCGGTCGGCGTGACCCGGTAGGCGTCGAACACCGAGTCGATGTTGCGCAGGCGCGTGATCGTGTTCTTCAGCGCCTTGGTGTCCGCGACCTCGAGGACGAACCGGTTCTTGACCATCGGCGGGGTGACGACGCACCGGGCCTCGAGGATGTTGATCCCGCTCTCCGCGAACGTCCGCGACAGGTCCTCGAGCAGCCGCGTGCGGTCGTACGCGTCGACCTCGACCTCGACCTTGAACGCGGTCTCGTGCTCGCCCTCCCACGCCACGCGGACGAAGCGCTCCGGGTCCTTCTTCAGCACGGCGACGTTCGGGCAGTCGTCGCGGTGGATCGTGATGCCGCGGCCGAGCGAGATGTAGCCGGCGATCGGGTCCCCCGGCACGGGGTGGCAGCACTTCGCCATCCGGAGCATGACGTCCTCGACGCCGTCGACCCGGATGCCGTACTGGTTGGCCGAGCGGGTCGGCTGGCGGCGGTCGCGCCGGGTGGAGACGAGGTCCTCGACCGCGCTGCGCTCGTCCTCGGCGGCCTCGCCCTCCTTGAGCCGCTGGAGCACCTTGTTGACGACGACCTTCGGCGAGATCTTGGCGCCGCCGAGCGCGATGTAGAAGTCGTCGGCCTTCCTGAAGCCCATCTCGCGGATGACGTCCGCCAGCAGCGGCGAGCCGGAGATCTTCTGCGCCGGCAGGCCGCGCTTGCCGAGGTGCTCCTGGAGCAGGACGCGCCCGGTGTGCTCGGTGTCCTCGCGGTTCTCGGCCTTGAACCACTGGCGGATCTTGTTGCGCGCGCGGGTGGTCTTGACCATCGAGATCCAGTCGCGCGACGGGCCGCGCTCCTTCTTGGAGGTGAGGATCTCGACGATGTCGCCGGACTGCAGCTCGTAGTGCAGCGGCACGATCTTGCCGTTGACGCGCGCGCCGACGCAGCGGTGGCCGATCTCGGTGTGGACCTCGTACGCGAAGTCGAGCGGGGTGGCGCCCGCGGCCAGCGACTTGACCTCGCCCTTCGGGGTGAAGACGAAGACCTCGTCCTCGAAGAGGTCGACCTTCAGCGTCTCCATGAACTCCGCCGGGTCGCGCAGGTCCTGCTGCCAGTCCATCATCTGGCGCAGCCAGCGCAGCTTGGCGTCGCGGTCGGCGCTGGCGGGCGACGGGCCCTTGCCCTGCTTGTAGATCCAGTGCGCGGCGACGCCGAACTCGGCGAGGTCGTGCATCTCGCGCGTGCGGATCTGGATCTCCAGCGGCCGTCCCTCCGGCCCGATGACCGTCGTGTGCAGCGACTGGTACGCGTTGACCTTGGGCATCGCGATGAAGTCCTTGAACCTGCCGGGCAGCGGCTTCCACAGCGAGTGGATGACGCCGATCGCGCCGTAGCAGTCCTTCACCGAGCCGACGATGACCCGCATGGCCGTGAGGTCGTAGATCTCGTTGAACTCGCGGCCCTTCTTGGTCATCTTCGTGTAGATCGAGTAGAAGTGCTTCGCGCGGCCTGAGATCTCGGCCTCGATGCCGAGGTCCTCGAGCTCGCGGCGCAGGTACTCGCCGGCGCGGCGGACGTAGTCGTCGCGGTCGTCGCGCTGCTGGCTGACCAGGCCCTTGATCTCGGCGTACTTGCGCGGGTGCAGCGCCTGGAACGCGAGGTCCTCCAGCTCCCACTTGATCGCGTGGATGCCGAGCCGGTGCGCGATCGGGGCGAAGATCTCGAGCGTCTCCTTCGCCTTGTCGATCTGCTTCTGCTTCGGCATCGCCTCGAGCGTGCGCATGTTGTGCAGCCGGTCGGCGAGCTTGATGAGGATGACCCGGACGTCCGAGGCCATCGCGACCATCATCTTGCGGTAGTTCTCGGCCTGCGCCTCGTCGCGCGACTGGAACGTGATGCCGGTGAGCTTGGTGACGCCGTCGACGAGCGAGGCGACCTCCTCGCCGAACGCGTCGCGGACCTCCTCGAGCGTGGCGCTCGTGTCCTCGACCGTGTCGTGGAGCAGCGCGGCGCACAGGGTCTCGGTGTCGAGCCGCAGCCCCGCGCAGATCTTCGCGACGCCGACCGGGTGGACGATGAACTCCTCGCCGGACTTGCGCCGCTGGTCGGCGTGGTGCTCGCAGGCGAAGAGGAACGCCTTCTCGACCCGCTCGCGGTCGATCTCGACGACGCTGTCGTCCGCGTGCTCCTCGACGATCGCGAACACGTCGCCGAGCAGCCGGCGCTCGAGCGGCGTGAACGTGGCGCTGCCGGCCTGGGGCGCGTGCTGCTCGGGGTGCTCGAGGCGATCGACCGGCTTGCGGCGCGTCGTCACGCCGCCGCCGCCGGCGCCGGAGCGCGCGGCGCCGTTCCCGCTCCCGTTCCCGTTGTGAGGCTGCTCAGGTATCGCCTTCCGTCCTCCAGTCTCAGGGTATAGGCCCGGTAGGCCGGCGACGCCTCCAGCGACGTGCGGCTCGGCGCCGGATGGACGGAAAGTGCATCCTCGTCGACGAGCCCGAGCTCGGCGAGGACGACCACGGCGCGCGCGGCGACCGCTGGGTCCAAGCCGTCGAGCGAGCGCCCGTCGCGCAGCGCCCGGTAGACCGCGGCGACCGGCTGGCGCAGGTCGTAGGCGTGCTCGAGGGCGGCGCGGGCGAACGCGATCTCCGGCTCGCCGTAGACCAGGTGGACGAGCGGGCCGGGGGCCGCGGCGAGCCCGTCGTACGGCGGCGGGTCGAGGACGACGAGGTGGTCGTAGCGGGCGGCGAGCTGCGGGTCGCGCTCGAGGGCGAGGTGGTCGGTGAGGTCGAAGCCGCCGAGCCGCGCCCGCAGGTGGCGCGCGCGGCGCGGAGCGTCGGCCGCGACGACCAGCACCCGCTCCCCGCTGGCCACGAGCGACGCGACGACGCCGGCGATGCCGCCGCCGCGGCGGTCGCGGGCGGCGTCGAGGGGGCCGGTGGAGGCGGCGGCGCCGCACCGCACGTCGCGCAGCGTCAGCCGTGCGGCCGGGTCGGCGAGGCCGGCCGCCTCGGCGCGGGCGGCCTCGTGCCAGTCCTCCGGCATCCCGACGAGGACGATCGGCGCGGGCTCGGCCGGGCGGGCGTGGCGCAGGACGATGCGCGGCTCGACCGTGCCGTCGTAGTCGTTGACCTCCAGGCAGAAGGTCGCGTCGACCGGGCCGGTGGCGTCGCACGGGATGCGGCCCGCGGTGCCGAACGCGACGGCGCGGGCGCGGACGCCGCCGGACTCGACCGTGAAGCGGACGTGGCGGTCCTCGCCCATCGGGCGGGGGTCGGAGAGCGTGGCGGCCGGGACGAGCAGGCGGATCGAGGGGTTGCCCTGCCCGAACGGGGCGAGCCGCTCAAGCTCCTCGGCCAGCGCGAGCCCGAGCTCGTCGCCCGCCACGACGGCGTCGACGCGCTCGACCGGGTGGCGCAGGTCCTCCGTGAGCGCCGCGTCGGCGTGCGCCTCGAACGCGGCGCGGAACGCCTCGACGTCGTCGCGGGCGATCTCGAGCCCCGCCGCGGCGCGGTGCCCGCCGTGCCGGCGCAGGTGCGCGGCGCACGCGTTCAGCCCCGCGAGCAGGTCGAACCCCGGGACGCTGCGGCCCGAGCCCGTCCCGCCGTCCCCGTCGAGCGCGATCAGCACCGCCGGGCGGTGGTAGCGCTCGGCGATCCGGCTGGCGACGATCCCGACGACGCCCGGGTGCCAGTCCTCGCCCGCGAGGACGTACGCGGGCCGGTCGCCGAGGCGCGCGACCTGGGCCTCGGCGGCGAAGAGGATGCGCTCCTCGGTGTGACGGCGCTCGGCGTTGACGCGGTCGAGCTCCTCGGCGACCTCGCGCGCCCGGTCGGGGTCCTCAGTGAGCACCAGCTCGAGGGCGGCGTCGGCGCGGTAGAGCCGGCCGGCGGCGTTGATGCGGGGCGCGAGCCGGAAGCCGCACGCGGTCGCGTCGACGCGCGACGGGTCCACCTTCCCGACGCGCATGAGCGCCCGCAGCCCCGGCTTGCGCGTGGCCGCGAGCGCGCGCAGTCCCTCGCGCACGAGCCGCCGGTTCTCGCCCTGCAGCCTCACGACGTCGGCGACCGTCGCGAGCGCGACGAGGTCGAGGTCCTCGTCCGCCGCCGCCGCGCCGGCCAGCTCGCCGGCGAGCTTGTAGGCGACGCCCGCCGCGCACAGGTCCGGGCACGGGTAGCCGCACAGCGCCGGGTGGACGATCGGCGCGGCCGGCAGCGCGCCGTCCGCGCGCGGCGCGTGGTGGTCGGTGACGAGGACGTCGACGCCGAGCGCCCGGGCCTCGGCGACCTGCTCGACCGCGGTGATCGCGCAGTCGGCGGTGACGAGCAGCCGCGTGCCGCGCCGCGCGAGCCGCTCGACGGTCCGCGAGCTGAGGCCGTAGCCGTCGTCGGTGCGGCTCGGCAGGAACCAGTCCACGTCGGCGCCGAGGCGGCGCAGCGCGCGGACGAGGATCGCGGTCGCGCACACGCCGTCGACGTCGTAGTCGCCGTGGACGGTGATCCGCGAGCCGGCCTCGACGTGCCGCCGCACCAGAGCGACCGCGTCGGCGATGCCGGCGAACGCCGACGCGGGGTGCCGCTCGTCGGCGGCCAGCCAGGCCCGCGCGGCGGCGGGGTCGCCGAAGCCCCGCCGCACGAGCGCCTGCGCCACGACGTGGCTGACGCCGAGCTGCCGCTCGAGGCGCAGGACGTCGGCGACCGGGGCCGGAGCGATCTCCAGGCGGGCGACGGGGCGCGGAGGGGGCGCCGACCCCTCGCCTCCGCGCGCTGCGGCGGCCGCCTCCTCCTCTGGAGGGGTCGCGAAGAGGGTCGGTGCTCCGACGGTCACGGCGCGATGGTGCAGTCGGGACCGGACGGAACCGCGACCGCGCCCCGGGGCGCGCGCCCGACGATCGCCCTGCAAATCGCGATATCTCACTAGGTCGACAAACGCTGAATGTGGAGACGCGCGACACCTCCGCCACGTTCGAAACCGCAACTGGCGCAAAAAAGCTCTGGACTTCGCGGTCCCAATCTGGTTAGGGTCGTCATTAGTCAGCGATCCCCTACCACCCCCCAACTCAAGAAAGGTGGTCGCATCATGAGGTTCGTAACCCTGGCGCTTGCCGGGGCAATCTTCCTTGCGTCCGCGGCGACAGCCGCCGCGCAGACGCCCATCATCAACGACCCGTTCAGCAGCCCGGTCGTCGGGCAGCACAAGACGGCGGTCGAGCCCGACACGTTCGCGTTCGGCTCGACGATCGTGGCCTCGGCCCAGATCGGTCGAATCTTCGACGGCGGTGCCGCCGGCATCGGCTGGGCCACGTCGACCAACAACGGCGCCACGTGGGTCGAGGGCACGCTGCCCGCGCTCACGAAGGCCGCCGGCGGCCCGTGGGACCGCGCGACGGATCCCTCGGTCGCGTATGACCGGCGCCACAACGTCTGGCTCATCTCCACGCTGGTGCTGACGAACACCGCGAGCGGCCCGAGCGGCCGGGCGGTGCTCACGAGCCGCTCGACCGACGGCGGCCTGACCTGGGGCAGCCCGGTCAACACCGCTGTCGCGGCCTCGAACCAGGACTTCGACAAGAACTGGATCACCTGCGACAACACGACCACGAGCCCGTACTACGGGTCGTGCTACACGCAGTTCGACGACCACGCCAACGGCAACGCGCTGAAGATGTCGTACTCGCGCGACGGCGGGGCCACCTGGGCCGCGTCGAGCGTGCCGCGCGTCGGCGTGATCGGCGGCCAGCCGCTCGTGCTGCCGAACGGCAACGTCGTCGTCCCGCTCGACAACGCGTACGAGACGGCGCTGGGCTACACGGTGTCGACGAACGGCGGCGTGAAGTTCGGCACCGCGTTCTCGATCACGTCGATCTCGGCCGCGGACGACCCCGGCAACATCCGCTCCGGCCCCCTCCCCTCGGCGGAGATCGCCGGCGGGAAGATCTGGGTCGTCTGGGAGGACTGCCGGTTCCGGACGAACTGCTCGTCGAACGACATCGTCTACACGACGTCGACGAACGGGACGACCTGGAGCGCCGTCAAGCGCATCCCGATCGACCCCGTGACGAGCACCGTGGACCACCTGATCCCCGGCGTCGCGGTCGCGGGATCGACAGGCAACATCGCATCGGTGACGTACTACTACTTCCCCGTCACCAACTGCGGCACGTCCTGCTCGCTGTACGTCGGTCACGTCTCGACGACCAACGGCGGCACCTCGTGGAGCACTCCCACGCAGGTCGCCGGCCCGATGTCGATGAGCTGGATCCCGGACACGACGCAGGGCCGGATGGTCGGCGACTACATCTCGTCGTCCTTCGGGTCCGACGGCAACGCGCACCCGGCCTTCGCGGTCGCGAGCGCCCCGTCGTCCGGCGTGTTCGCGCAGCCGGTGTTCACGGCGTCCCTGGCGGCGACCGGCGGAGGCGTCGCGCAGTCGAGCGACGCGGTGGTGTTCGAGGGCTCGGCCGCCCACGCGAGCGCGCCCTTCTCCCGCCACTGATCGCATCCACACCCGACTCCCGGCGCGTGCTCAGGGCGCGCCGGGAGCCCGGCCGCCGCGCGTCCCTCGAGGGCGCGCGGCGGTCGCGCTTCGGGGGGAGGACGCCACGGGGCCGGCGGGGCACGCGAGCCGGGGCGCGGTCGCCCGGGTAGGACCGGCGGCATGATCCAGCTCTTCCAGGCCGAGTGGTGCCCGTACTCCTCCGCCGTCCGCCAGCGGCTGACCGAGCTCGGCGTCGACTACGTCGCCCGGCAGGTCGCTCCCGAGGCCGCGGACCGGGACGGGTTGCGGGAGGCGACCGGCGACGACGTCATCCCGGCCCTCGTGCTCGACGACGGCACCGTGCTCAGCGGCGAGACGCGCGAGATCGTCGCCGCGCTGGACGAGAGGTTCGCGCCGCACCCGTGGGAGGAGGGCCACCGCCGCCAGGCGCGGCTGCACGACGGCTGACGGCGGCTGCGCGTCGGTGTCGACGGCCACCTCGAAGAAATGGACCTCCGGGTCCGCGCGCACCGACTCCTCGCTCGCCTCGAGGCCTCGCGGCTCTCGAAGCAGCTGACGCCGACGATCGTGCCGCCCTCGCGGTCGACGAGCAGCGGGCGTCGACGGGGCGGCCGCGCCTACTCGTCCGCGGCCTCGCCGAGCAGCCGCTCGACGAGGACCACGTCCTTCCACTCGCCGTCGAGCCTGGCGTGGCGACGCTGGACGCCGACCTCGCGGAAGCCCGCGGCGCGGTGCACCGCGAGGGAGGCCCGGTTGTCGGCGAAGATCCGCGCGGTGAGCTTGTAGAGGCCGGCGCGCGCCGACTCGGCGGCCACCGCCTCGAGCAGCCGCCGCCCGATCCCTCCCCCGCGCGCGTCGCGCGCGACGTACACGCCGTGCTCGCCGATCCCGCCGTAGACCCAGCGGTTCGAGTACGGGCTGACGCGCGCGAACCCGACCACGTCGCCGTCGCGGTCGGCGACCACGACCGGCAGCGAGCCGGCGATCCAGCCCGCGACCTCGTCCGCGTCGCGCGGGCGGGTCTCGAACGTCGCGACGCGGTCCTCGATCCCCTGGTTGTAGATCTCCGCGATTCGCGCCGCGTCCTCGGGCCGCGCGCGCCGCACTACGCGGCGCGGCCGAACGCGTCGGAGCGGTGCTCGCCCGCCTCCGAGCGCACCCCGAGCACCCAGCAGACCGCCAGGCCCAGCGCCGTCCCCGGCACCGCCTCGAGCGCGGTGACGAGCGACGTGTCGTCCTGCCCCGGGACGTGGAGCCCGTGGATCGCGAAGCCGAAGGCCAGCGCGCCGAGGATCGAGAACAGGAACGCGCCCACGATCCCGCTCCAGAAGCGGTCGGGGAGGAACACCGTGAAGTGCCAGATGGCGATCGCCATCATCAGCCAGGCCAGGGCGCCCACTAGCGGCCGCCCTCCGTCGGGAGGGGCGGGCGGCGCCTCATCGCGGCCTCCCGTGCTTGCGGTTGCGCGGCTTGCGCGGCGGGCGCTTCTTGCCGTCGGTGCCGCCGTCGCCCTTCATGTAGAGCTCGGACGGGTCCGCGTCCGGGGCGCGCTCGGGCTCGCGCGGGGCGGGCGCCGGCGCCGGCGGCTCCTTGACCGCCGTGCGCGCGGGCGGCGGGTCGGCGTGCAGGTCGCGGACCATCTCGTCGAACTCCTCCCGCGACACGCCGCGCTGCGGGTCGTCCGGCGCGGTCAGCGCGCGGCGCGGGCGCCGCGGCTCCTCCGGCTCGACCGTCGCCGCCGCGCCGCCCGTCGCGTACGCCGGCACGACGCCGCCGTGCTCGCCGGCGATGAGCGCGCGGCGCCGCCGCCACAACGGCTCGCGCTCCTTCCAGTGCGTGAGCACCTGCGACGCGATGAACACCGACGAGTACGTGCCCGACACGGTGCCGACGAGCAGCGCGAACGCGAAGTCGCGCAGCGTCTCGCCGCCGAACAGCATCAGCGCGAGCACGGGCAGGCCGGCGGTGAACGTCGTGGCCAGGGACCGCACGATGACCTCGGACATCGACCGGTTGACGATCTGCGAGTACGTCGCGCGCGGCATCCGCGGCACGTTCTCCCGGATGCGGTCGAACACGATGATCGTGTCGTAGAGCGAGAAGCCCAGGATGGTGAGCAGCGCCGCGACCGTCGACGTCGTCACCTCCCGGCCGACGAGGGCGTAGACGCCCGTGGTGATCAGGAGGTCGTGCGCCAGCGCGATCAGCACCGGCACCGCGTACTTCCACTCGAACCGCAGCGCCAGGTAGACGCTGATCACGAGCAGCGAGGCGATGATCGCGACGATCGCGCTCTCGGCGACCGTCTGGCCGAACGTCGGCCCGATCGACTGCGTGTTCGGCGAGCCGCGGATGCCGATCTCGTTGTCGAGCGCGTCCTCGACCACCGTGACCTCGTCCGGCGCGAGCTTCTCGGTCGAGACCTGGAACGCGTTCGGGCCGATGCCCGGGTCCTGGATCGCCTGGATCTCGGCGTCGGCGAGGCTGCGCCCGCCGTCCAGCTCGACGCCGGCGAGCACCTCGCGCACCCGGTTCTCGTCGACCTTCTGCTCGAGCGCGGTGCGGATGCGCGTGCCCGACTCGAAGTCGATGCCGAAGTCGATGCCCTTGCCGGCGAGCGCGATCGCGCAGACGAGCAGGATCACGCCGGACATCGAGAAGAACCACTTCGACCAGCCCATGAAGTCGAACGTGATCGGCTTGCGCGGCTTGCCCGCGCCGAGGGCGCTGGGGCTGGACAGCAGCTTCGACCGGCCGAGCGTGCCGACGATCGCCTGCGTGAACAGGACCGCCGTGAACAGCGACACGAGCGTGCCGACGCCGAGGGTGAACGCAAAGCCCTTCACGCCCGCGGTCGCGAGCACGAAGAGGATGAACGCGACCATGATCGTGACGACGTTCGCGTCGATGATCGCGGTCAGGCCCTTCTTGTAGCCCGCGGCCAGGCCGGCCATCACCGACCGCCCCGCGCGGATCTCCTCCTTGACGCGCTCGAAGATGACGATGTTCGCGTCGGCGGCGACGCCGATGGTGAGGATCGTGCCGGCGATGCCGGGCAGCGTCAGCGTGATCGGGATGAGCTTGACCAGCGCGAAGAAGTACGCCGAGTAGACGGTCAGCGCGAGGACGGCGATGACGCCGAGGATGCGGTAGAAGACCAGCAGGAAGAGCGCGACGATCCCGAAGCCGGCCGCGCCCGCGAGGAGGCCCTCGTCGAGCGCCTGCTCGCCGAGCGTCGCCGACACCTGCGACTGCGAGATCAGCTCGAGCTTGACCGGCAGCGCGCCGGTCTTCAGCAGGTTCGCCAGCTCCTGGGCCGAGTCGAGCGTGAAGCCGCCCTGGATCTGCGAGCCGTTCGCGGCGTCGATCCCGTTCGGGTTCTCCTGGAAGTCGATGTACGGGACCGAGATCAGCTCGTCGTCGAGGACGATCGCGAAGTGGTGCGAGGCGGTCGGGACGTCGGAGCCCGGGACGAAGTTGCGCGAGCCGCGCTCGGCGATCTCCTTCGTCACCCGCTCCCACGTCTTGCGCCCGTCGTCGCTGAACTTGAAGCTGACGACCGGCTGGCCCGACCCGCCCGGGCCGTCGTCGTAGGTCTGCTCGGGCTCCTTGATCTCCGTTCCGCGCAGCGCGACGTTGTCGGCCAGGACGAACCAGCAGTCCTCCTTGGGCCGGTCCTCGTCGCCCTCCCGGTCGGGCTCCTCGCAGCGGACGAGCGTCGTGCCCTCCTTGACCTCGACGATCTTCGCGCGCCCGGCCTGCTCTGCGGTCAGCTCGGCCGGCTCGCCCCTGCGGGGCTTCTGCTTGTCCTCGAGGTCGTCGGCGACGTCCTTGCGCTGCTCCTGCGGGCCGGCGAGGACCTTCTTGTCCTTCTCGTCGATCGCGTACCACAGGCCCTCGTGCGAGTTGTTGCCGTCCTTGACGACGGGGCGCTTGAGCGCGATCTGCAGCGCGTCGTAGAGCGGGTGGCCGCCGCTGACGCCGGCCTGGCCGCCCTCGCCCCCGCGCGTGACCTCGACGTCGTTCGGCGACGGCCTGCCGTTCTCGCCGATGACGTTGGGCTCCCAGTCGTAGAAGTACAGCTGGGCGACCTGGCCGACCTGGTCGACGGCCTCGTCGGCGTTCGCGACGTCGGGGAGCCCGACCGAGATCTGCTTCTCGCCGGAGCGCTGGATCTCCGGCTCGGCGACGCCCAGGCGGTCGACGCGCTCGCGCATGACGTCGATCGAGCGGTCCAGCGCCTCGGCGTCGACGACCGGCTGCTGGGGCGTCGGCTTGGCCTCGTAGACCAGCTCGACGCCGCCGCGCAGGTCGAGCCCAAGCTTCGTGTCCTTCGTCGCGATGACCCAGCCGGACGCCAGCAGGAGGCCGGCGACGAGCAGCAGGATGAAGAGGTTGCGCCGGCGATCGGTCACGAACTGGCGGTCAGCTTACGAGGTCGGGGTGAGGATGAGGAGCATGCCGCCGTCGTCGTCGTAGGCCGGGAACAGGTCGGCCTTCGCCTTGGCGGGGATGTCGCCCTCGGCGTTGACCTCGACGGGCTTGCCGAGCTGGCGGACGCCCCACTCGAGCACGGTCTGCACGTAGTCGTCGCCCGACTCGAAGCGCAGGCCGAGGACGTCCTTGGCCGGCCGGCCGATCACGTTCTCGTCGGCCAGGCCCGTCAGCTCGAACGAGCCGCGGCCGCAGCCGATGATGCGGCCCTGGCGGTCGCAGACGAAGAAGGCCGCGTTCGGGGCGGGGTAGTAGTCGTCGAGCAGCTCGAACAGGAAGCCGAAGCCGCAGTTCGAGCAGCCCTTGGCCTGCCGGCGGAAGCCGGCGTTGCGGTCGCTCTCGGTCGTCCGCTTGCCGCAGTTGGGGCAGATGAACAGGTGCGCCATCGCTGCTGCCGAGGGTAGTGGCCGCGGAGTGAATCCCGTCTAAAGCAGCGTGGTCGGCTCGAGGCCGAGGTGGCGGAATGCCGCCGCGGTCGCGACGCGCCCGCGCGGGGTGCGCTTGAGCAGGCCCTGCTGGAGCAGGTAGGGCTCGTAGACGTCCTCGATCGTGTCGGCCTCCTCCCCCACCGCGACGGCGAGCGTCGAGAGGCCGACCGGGCCGCCGTCGAAGCGCCGGCAGATCGCGCCGAGGATCTCGCGGTCGAGGCGGTCGAGTCCGCGATCGTCGACCTCGAGCAGCAGCAGGGCGCGGTCGGCCGCCTCGGCGGTGACGACGCCGCCCATCCGGACCTCGGCGTAGTCGCGCACGCGCTTGAGCAGCCGGTTGGCGACGCGCGGCGTGCCGCGGCTGCGCGAGGCGATCGCGCGGGCGCCGTCAGGGTCGAGGTCGACGCCGAGGATGCGCGCGCTGCGCTCGACGATCGCGGTCAGCTCCTCGACGCCGTAGGGCTCGAGCCGGTGCTGGATGCCGAACCGGTCGCGCAGCGGGGTCGACAGCAGGCCGGCGCGGGTGGTCGCGCCGACGAGCGTGAACGGCGGGAGGTCGAGGGTGACGACGCGGGCGCCCGCGCCCTGGCCGACGGTGATCGGCAGCTTGCCGTCCTCCATCGCGGGATAGAACGTCTCCTCCAGCGCGCGGCTGAGGCGGTGCAGCTCGTCGACGAAGAAGACGCTGCCCGGCTCGAGGTCGGTGAGGAAGGCGGCGATGTCGCCCTTGCGCTCGAGCGCCGGGCCGGCCGTCATGACGAAGCGCACGTCCAGCTCGGAGGCGACGATCCGCGCGAGGCTCGTCTTCCCCAGGCCGGGCGGGCCCGCGAGCAGGACGTGGTCGAGCGCCTCGCCGCGCCCGCGCGCCGCCGCGATGCTGATCGCCAGCTGGTCCTTGAGCGCGTCCTGGCCGATGAACTCCTCCAGGCGCTGCGGGCGCAGCGTGACCTCGAGCTCGTCCTCCTCGGCCAGCGCCGGCGTCTGGATGCGGGTCACCGCCGGACCTCGCGCAGCGCGGCGCCGATGAGGTCCTCGACGGTGTCGCCCTCGGCGCCGGCCAGCAGCCGCTCGGCCTCGGCGAGCGCGAAGCCCAGCTCGACGAGGCCGTCGCGGGCCAGCGAGCGCGGGTCGTCGTCGGAGCGGGAGAGGACGACGTCGGCGCCGGCGCCCGCGTCGGGCGCGACCTTCTCGCGCAGCTCGACGACGATCCGCTCGGCGGTGCGCTTGCCGATGCCGGGCACGGCCTGCAGGCGCTTGGCGTCGCCGGCGGCGAGCGCACGGACCAGCTCGCGCGGCGGCCCCCCGGACAGCACCCCGAGCGCCACCTTCGGGCCGACCGACTGCACGCCGAGCAGCAGCAGGAACAGGTCGCGCTCCTCCTCGGTGGCGAAGCCGTAGAGCTGCAGCGCGTCGTCGCGGACGATCAGGTGGGAGTGCAGGGTGACGTCGCTGCCGGCCGCCGGGACGTGGCGCAGCGTCTCGGCCGACACGGCGAGGCGGTAGCCGACGCCGCCGACGTCGACGACCACGCTGTCGGGGCGGCGGACGGCGACCTGGCCGCTGACCAGGGCGATCATCCGGCGACCGCCGCGGCGACGCTCGCGCGCAGCGGCGCGCGGTTGGCGTGGCAGATCGCGACCGCGAGCGCGTCCGCGGCGTGGTCGGGGCGGGGCGGCGCGTCGAGGGAGAGCAGCGCCTGGACCATGCGCGTGACCTGCTCCTTCGGCGCGCGGCCGCTGCCGCACACCGCGCCCTTGACCTGCTGCGGGGTGTACGACGCGCACCCGATCGAGCGCCGGCCCGCCGCGAGCATGACCACGCCGCGGGCCTGGCCGACGGCGAACGCGCTGCGGGCGTTGGCGCCGAAGTAGAGGTCCTCCAGCGCGACCGCGTCGGGGTCGTGCCGGGCGAGCAGCTCCTCGACGCGCGCGAAGATCGTCGCCAGGCGGCGCTCCTGCGCGAGCGCGGCCGGCGTCTCGATCACGCCGCCGTCGAGCGCGACGAGCCGCCCGCCGTCGCGGCGGACCACGCCGAAGCCGGTGTTGGCGACGCCTGGGTCGATCCCGAGCACGATCATGCGACGGGGATTCTGCGCTGCGGCCCGGATGCCTACGCGGATCGGCCCGAAGTGGTACGCCTCCGGCCATGGGCGAGCCGGATCCGCTGCTCGACGGGCTCGAGGGCGAGGCGCTCCAGGCGCGCCGGCGCCTGGTCGAGCGGCTGCGAGCCGGGGGCGTGCCGGAGGAGGAGCTGCGCCGGGCGGCCGCCGAGGACCGGCTCGTGCTGCTGCCGGTCGAGCGCGCGCTGCACGGCGAGGCGCGCTGGTCGGCCGAGGACGTCGCGCGCGAGGTCGGCCTCGACACCGAGACGCTCGCCGCGGTCATGCGCGCGGCCGCGCTGCCGGTCGTGCCGGACGACGAGCGCGCGTACGGCGAGCGGGACCTCGAGATGGCGCGGCGGCTGAAGGAGGCGCTCGACGCCGGGCTGCCGCTCCAGGGCCTGCTCGACGCGAACCGGGTGATGGGCCGGTCGCTCGCCCAGGTCGCCGCCGCGATGCGCCAGATGGTCGGCGACGCGTTCCTGCGCGAGAACGACCGCGAGGACGAGGCGGCCGAGCGGCTCGCGGCGGCCACGCGGACGCTCATGCCGGCGATCGGCCCGACGCTCGAGTACTTCTTCGCCCGCCACCTGCTGGAGTTCATCCGGACCGACGTGCTCGGCCGCGACGTGCTGGCGACCGGCCGCGTGGCGCAGGCGCGCGAGACGGCGGTCGCCTTCTCGGACCTCGTCGGGTTCACGCGGCTGGGCGGCACGGTCGCGGCCGAGGACCTCGGGTCGCTCGCCCGCCGCCTGGAGGTGCTCGCCGAGCACGCGATCCGCCAGCCGGTGCGGGTGGTCAAGACGATCGGCGACGCGGTGATGCTCGCCTGCGCCGACGCGGGGAAGCTCGTGGAGGCGGCGATCGAGCTGAACGACGCGGTCGCCGCGGAGGGCGACGAGTTCCCCGAGCTGCGGACGGGGATCGCGCTCGGCCTCGCCGTCGAGCGCGACGGCGACCTGTACGGCCACGCGGTGAACCTCGCCAGCCGGGTGACCGGGATCGCCCGCCCGGGGTCGGTGCTCGCGACGGTCGAGGTGCGCGACGCGGCGCCCGACGCGTTCCGCTGGTCGTTCGCCGGCGAGCGGCGGGTGCGGGGGGTCGGCGAGGTGAAGCTGTTCCGCGCGCGGGCGGCGGAGGCCTCGGGTTAGCCCGCCGCCACCTTCTCGAGCACGTCCGACGACACGTCGAAGTTCGCGTTCACCTGGCCGACGTCGTCGTTGTCCTCCAGCGCCTCGATGAGGCGCATGAGCTTCGCCGCCCCGTCCTCCTCGAGCGGGACCGACGTCTTCGGCTGCCAGCGGACCTCGGCGGACTCCAGCTCGACGCCGGCCTGCTCCAGCGCGTCGTGGACGGCCTGGAAGTCGGACGGCTCGGTGACGATCTCGAAGACGTCCTCGTCCTGCGCGATGTCCTCGGCGCCGGCCTCGATGGCCGGCATGAGGTCGTCCTCGGAGTACCGCGACGCGTCGACGACGAGGATGCCCTTCTTGTCGAACAGGTAGGCGACCGAGCCCGGCTCGCCGAGGTTGCCGCCGTGCTTGGAGAGCAGGTGGCGGACCTCCGAGCCGGTGCGGTTGCGGTTGTCGGTCAGGGCCTCGATCAGGAGGGCCACCCCGCCCGGGCCGTAGCCCTCGTACAGGACGGCCTCCCAGGTCTCGGCGTCCGCCCCGCCGCCGACGCCCTTCTGTATCGCGCGCTCGATGTTGTCCTTGGGCATCGAGGCGTCCTTGGCCTTCTGCACCGCCAGGCCGAGCGCCGCGTTCGTGCTCGGGTCGCCCCCGCCCTCCTTGGCCGCCACCGTGATCGCCCGGGCGAGCTTGGTGAAGAGCTTGCCGCGCCGCGCGTCGACGATCGCCTTCTTGTGCTTGATCCCCGCCCACTTGGAATGACCGGCCATGGGGACGAAGATAGCCCGCCGCGCCCGTCAGCGGCTCGCGTCCCAGGTGCGGCGCAGGCCGTCCTCGAGCGCGACGCGCGGCGCCCACCCGAGCGCGCGCAGCCTCGACGCGTCGAGCGCGCGGCCGCCGCCCTCGCCGGGCGGCGCGCCGCCGAGGACCTCGGGCTCGAGGTCGCTGCCGGCGACCCGCAGGACGGCGTCGACGACCTCGCGGACGCTGTGCGCCTCCCCCGTGCCGACGTTGTACGCCCGCCCCTCCTCCCCTCGCGCGGCGAGCACGAGCAGGGCGCTGACGGCGTCGTCCACGAACAGCAGGTCGCGCCGCGCGCTGCCGTCGCCGCGGATCACCGGGCGGCGCCCGGCGCGGACGGCGGCGATCGTCCCCGGCACGAGCCGGCTCGCGTGGCGGTCGCCGGGCCCGTAGACGTTCGCCAGCCGTGCGACGACCGTGCCGGGGAGCGTGCGGACGAGCAGGTCGGCCGCCGCCTTGCTCGTCGCGTACGGGCCCTCCGGCGCGAGCGGGGCGTCCTCGGTGATCGGCGCCGGCGGGCGCGGGCCGTAGACCTGGTCGGTGGAGGCGAAGACGCAGCGCGGCGCGGCGGCGGCGGTGCGCCAGGCGAGGGCGACGTTGGCCTCGAAGGTGGCGACGGGGTCGGCGTAGGCGGCGGAGACGATCGTCTGCGCCGCGAGGTGGAAGACGACGTCGGCCTCCTCGATCGACTCCACCAGGTCGTCGCCGAGCCGCGCCGCGAGGTGCGAGCCGACGAGGCCGCCCGCGCCGGTGACCGCGGCCCTCAGGCCCACACCCTCCACGGCGGGTCGCCGCCGGCCCACAGGTCGTTGAGCAGGACGGCGTCCTTGTAGGTGTCCATGCAGTCCCAGAAGCCCGTGTGCCGGTAGGCGCGCAGCTGGCCGTCGCCCGCGAGGCCCTCGAGCGGCTCGCGCTCCAGCACGCTCGACGGCGTCAGGTAGCCGAAGACCCCCGGCTCGAAGCAGAAGAAGCCGCCGTTGATCCAGTGCTCGGACCGCGGCTTCTCCTGGAAGCCGAGCACGCGGTCGTCGCCGTCGAGCCGGGCGACGCCGAACTGGAGCGCGGGGCGCACGACGGTCATCGTCGCCAGCGCGCCGTGGCCGCGGTGGAAGTCGCGCAGCCGGCGCAGGTCGACGTCGGCCAGGCCGTCCGAGTAGGTGACGAGGAAGGTGCCGTCGCCGACCCGGTCGCGGACGGCGTGGACGCGCCCGCCGGTCGGGGTGTCCTCGCCGGTGTCGACGCACTCGACGCGCACGGCCTCGGGCCAGTCCGCGCGCGCGACGAAGTCCTCGATCAGCTCGCCGCGGTAGCCGGTGCACAGCACGAACTCGCGCAGGCCCTGGGCGGCGTAGATCTGGACGACGTGCCACAGGATCGGGCGCCCGCCGATCTCGACCAGCGGCTTCGGCAGCCCGGGGGCCTGGCCCTGCAGCCGGGTCCCCCGCCCGCCGCACAGGATGACGACGCGCTCGGGCTGGTCCTGCGGCACGCGGCCAGTATGTCCGACGCGCACTTAACCTGCCTCTGTGCGCCGGTTCACGAGGGGTCGGAGGGGCGGCACTCAGGCGGTCGCCGTCGAGGCGCCGCCGCGCCCGCTGCGCGGGGTGCGGTTCGACCTCGAGGAGCAGGCCCGCCGCCTGCGCCAGCTGGCGCCGCTGGTGCGCGGCTTCCGGGCGCCGGAGGGCTTCCACCTGTGGAACGGCGAGTACGAGAGCGTGGACGCCGAGGTGCTGTGGGCGATGGCCAAGGGCCTGCGCCCGCGGCGGGTGATGGTCGCCGGGGCGCCGCCGATGGCGCGCAGGGTGCTGCGCGCCGCGCTGCCGCCGAGCTGCGAGCGGACCGAGGCGCCGCTCGACCTCCAGGCGCGCGACGTGCTGTTCGCCGGGAGGCCGGACGCCCGCGTCCTCCTCGACCTGCTCCCCGAGCTGACGCCGGGCGTGGTCGTCCACGTCCACCCCGTGCGGCTGCCGTGGCCGGACCTGCTCCACGCGTTCCTGTGCGGCAACCGCCAGTTCGAGGTGCTCCTCGCGCACCACGCGCTCGCGCGCGATCGGCCCGAGGCGGTGCGCGCCGCGGTGCCGAGCTGGCGCGGCGGCTCGGAGCCGGCCGCGCTCTGGCTGCGCCGGGCCTGAACCTCCTACAGTCCCCGGCCGTGCGAGTGGACCCCGGGATCTTCAAGGCGTACGACGTGCGCGGCATCCACGGCGAGCAGATCGACGCCGAAATCGCGTACGCGATCGGTCGCGCGTTCGCGCGCGTGCTGTCCGACCTCGGCGGCAAGCCGACCGGCGACCTGCGCGTCGGCCTCGGCCGCGACATGCGGCTCACGGCGCCGGAGCTGAGCGCGCGCTACCGGCAGGGGATCGTGGACGAGGGCGCGTCCGTCCTCGACGCGGGGATGGTCGGCACCGAGATGCTCTACTACCTCGTCGGCTCGCGCGCGCTGGACGGCGGGCTGATGTGCACCGCCTCGCACAACCCGAAGCCCTACACGGGCGCGAAGCTCGTGCGCGAGGGCGCCGTCGCGCTGTCGGGCGACCAGGGGATCCAGGACATCCGCCGGCTGGTCGAGGCCGGGCTGCCCTCCGATCCGCCCGGCGGCGGCTCGGCCGAGGACGTGGACGTCCACGCCGAGTTCCACGAGGCCGCGATGCGCTTCATCGACCCCGCGAACGTGCGGCCGCTGAAGGTCGTGGTCGACGGCGGGAACGGGATGGCCGGGCCGATGGTCGGCCCGCTGCTGGACCGGCTGCCGGTCGAGCTCGTCAAGCTGCGCTGGGAGCCCGACGGGAACATGCCCGAGGGCGAGCCGAACCCGCTGCTCGAGCACAACCGGCGCCTGGTGATCGACACGGTCCGGGAGACCGGCGCGGACCTAGGCATCGCGTGGGACGGCGACGCTGACCGCTGCTTCTTCATCGACGACGGCGGCTCGTTCGTGGACGGCGACTTCCTCACGGCGATCCTCGCCGAGCAGCTGCTGGCCAAGCGGGGCGGCGGGGCCGTGCTGTACGACGTGCGCGCCTCGCGGGCGGTCCCCGACGTGGTGTCGCGCGCGGGCGGCACCGCGCGCGTCAACCGGGTCGGCCACGCCTTCTTCAAGACGCGCATGCGCGACGAGGGCGCGATCTTCGGCGGCGAGGTGTCCGGCCACTACTACTTCCGCGACTTCTACAACGCCGACTCGGGGACGGTGCCGGCGCTGCTCGTGCTGGAGAAGCTCTCGGTCGAGGGGCGGCGCATGTCGGAGCTGCTCGGGGAGTTCCGGTCCAGGTACTTCATCTCCGGCGAGATCAACTCGACCGTCGAGGACGGCGCCGCGAAGATGCGCGCGATCGAGGAGCGCTACGCCGACGCGCGGATCGAGCACCTCGACGGCGTGTCGGTCGACTACGACGACTGGCACTTCAACGTGCGCCCCTCGAACACCGAGCCGCTGCTGCGGCTGAACCTCGAATCGCTGGTCTCGCGCGAGGACATGGAGCGCCGTCGCGACGAGGTCCTCGCGCTGATCCGCTCCTGATCGCCGAAGGCATCCACTGCATCCCGCTGCCGACGCCGTTCGCGGTCGGGCGGGTCAACACGTACCTGATCGAGGACGACCCGCTGACGCTGGTCGACAGCGGGCCGAACAGCGGCAAGGCCTTCGACGAGCTCGACCGGGCGCTGATCGAGCGCGGCCACCGGATCGCCGACCTCGGGCTCATCGTCGTCACCCACCAGCACGTCGACCACGAGGGGCTCGTGGACATCCTCGCCCGGCGGTCGGGCGCGGAGGTCGCGGCGCTGGCGCCGCTGGCCGACTGGCTGGCGGAGTACCGCGAGCGGATGGCGGCCGACGACGTGTTCGCCGAGGAGCTGATGGTGCGCCACGGGGTCGGGCGGGACGTCGCCCACGCGCTGCGGGCCGTGAGCGCGGCGTTCCGCGGCTGGGGCGGCTCGGCGACGGTCACCGCGCGGCTGGGCGACGGCGAGGAGCTGCGGCTGCGCGACCGGGCGTTGCGCGCGCTGCACCGCCCCGGCCACTCCCCGACCGACACGGTGTTCTTCGACGCCGAGCGGCGCGTGCTGATCGGCGGCGACCACCTCATCGGGCACATCTCCTCGAACCCGCTGATGACGCGCGCGCTGGACGGCAGCGACGAGCGCCCGCGCGCCCTGGCGATCTACCTGGAGTCGCTGCGCGCGACGCGCGCGATGGACGTCGACCTCGTGCTGACCGGCCACGGCGACCCGGTGACCGACCACGCCGCGCTCATCGGCGAGCGCTTCTGGATGCACGAGCGCCGGGCGGCGAAGATCGCCGAGCGCATCGAGGCCGACGGCCCGCTGACCGCGCACGAGGTCGCGCAGGCGATCTGGGGCAACGTCGCGCTGACGCAGGCGTTCCTCACGCTGTCCGAGGTGCTCGGGCACGTCGACCTGCTGATCGAGCGGGGCGAGGTGGTCGCCGAGGAGGGCGGCGACGGCGTGGTGCGGTTCGCGGCGGCGTGAGCTAGTGCAGCCAGGCGACCAGCGCGTAGCGGTTGCCGCCGGTCGTCGGGCTGACCGCGTGCATCGTGGGCGAGGGGAAGGCGACGAAGCGGCCGGCCTGGGGTGGGACGTGGACGGTCCGGCCGCCCTCGGGGCGGCGGAGGCTGAGGACGCCGCCGCCGAAGCCGGTGTCGTTGAGGAACGCGATGACGGTGACCCTGCGGGGGCGGATGCGGGTTCGGGGGTCCTCGTCGGGGTGCGGGCCGACGAAGTCGCCCGGGCGGTAGCGCAGGAGGTTCGGGCCCTCGACGCTCTCGATGCGGCCGAACGCCGGGACGAGGCCGCGGACGACCGCGGCCAGGCGCTCGGCGATCAGTGCGCGGCAGCTCGGCACGACCGGGGAGACCTGGACGCTGCGCAGCTCGAGGTCGACGTGCGAGCCGCCGCCGTGGTTGACCTCCCCCCACTGCCACCAGGCGTCGCGCTCGACCTCCTCCACGACGCGGGCGCACAGCTCGCGCGGGAGGAAGCGGCCGCCGACCACGACCGGCTCGCTCACGCGTGCGCC
Source organism: Solirubrobacteraceae bacterium (assembly GCA_035940955.1). Taxonomy (GTDB): domain Bacteria; phylum Actinomycetota; class Thermoleophilia; order Solirubrobacterales; family Solirubrobacteraceae; genus CADCVT01. The sequence goes on along the minus strand of DASZEJ010000078.1, from coordinate 17,600 downwards.
CTCGCTTCGGCGAGCAGCCGCGCCTGCCAGTCCCACAGCGCGGGCATGAAGCGCTCGCCGGCCCCGTCCACGACCAGGTTGCGGCGGATGACGGCCGCTCCCTCGGCCGCGATCCGCAGGTCGCGGCGCAGCAGCGCGCGGGCCAGGCCGGCGGCCGGGGACCGGCCGGACGCGAGGATCGCGAGCTTGAGCGCGACCATGTGCAGCACCGCGTACTGGGCGTGCACCACTGCGGGCATCGGCCGCGGGCGGCCGGCGAGCAGCGGGCTCGGGTAACGCTCGCGCGGCGCGTTCGCGACGACGCGGTCGGCGCTCTCGAACCGCACGCCGTAGGCCCGCAGCTTGTGGTGGGCCATCTCGTGGACGATCGCCTCGGCGAGGCCGAGCGCGGAGTGGACGGTCGCCCACATCGTGCCGAACGCGTCCTCGTAGGAGTGCGAGGCGGTGGAGATCGTCTCCCACCCCACGTCGGGCGCGACCTCGGGGTCGAGGCCCGCGTGCAGGACGCGGATCAGCCGCCGCGCCTGCGCCGCGCCCACCGGCCAGCGGTCGACGAGCGCGACCGCCGCCGCGAGGTTCGGGTGGCCGGCGTCCGCGACCCCGAAGCGGGCGAAGTCGCGCCGGAAGTCCGGCCGGCCGGCGTACACCGGCGCGACCGCGAACCACAGGCCGTCGGCCGGCGCCGCGGCGGGCGCGGGGCCCGACAGCCGCTCGACGACCGCGGTGTCGTAGCCGTCCTCCTGCGGCTCGGCGAGCCGCGCCCAGTCCGTCCGGCCGCTAGGCATGGGCGAGCGCCTCGGGGCGGCTCAGCGCCGCGGCGTCGAGCCCCGCGCGGCGCAGGTACCGCTCCATGTACGCCTGGACGCGGTACGCCACCTGGCAGCGCCCGTGCGGCGGCGGCGCGACCGGCGCGCTGTGCGCCGGCCAGCGGTCGCAGCCGCGCTCGAAGCGACAGCCGGTGCAGCGGCGGCGGGTCAGCGCCTCGCTGCGCGCGAGCGACGCCGCGTAGGCGTCGCCCGCCAGCACCTCCTCCATCGTCTGCGTCGCGAGGTCGCCGAGCGCGAGCGCGTCGTCGCCGACCTCGGCCACCTGGAACAGGCGGCCGTCCGGCCGGACGACGAGCACGCTCTCCCCCTCCCGGCGGCGGTCGTAGACGCGCGGCGCCTCGCCGGCGAGCGACCGCGCGACGTTGGCGAGCCACTCGTCGAGCGGCGCGACCGCGATGTCCGCGTCCGAGCGCATCCAGTGGTCGAACAGGCGGCACAGCGCGCCGACCAGCTCGTCCTCCCCCGCGGCGAACCGCGCGGCGTCGCGCGACGGCGGCCCGTCGAACAGCGGCAGCACGCGGAACGACATCCCGCGGGCGGCCCAGAAGTCGAAGACGTCGCGCACCATCCCGCAGGTGTGGCCGGCCAGCACGGTGATCGCGCCGCAGCTGAGGCCGGCGTCCCGCAGGCGGTCGAGGTTCGTCAGCACGCGGTCCTCGCTCGGCCGGCCCGCCGCGGTCATGCGCACGCCGCGCACGACGTCGAACGAGACCCCGAAGCCGACCTCGTGGCGCCGCAGCAGCTCGATCGCGGCGTCCGAGACGGCGTAGAGGTTCGTCTGCATCGCCGTCGTCATCCGCTCCGGCGGGATCCGCGCGGCGGCGACCGCCTCCTCCTTCAGCGCGAACGTCCGCTCCAGGTAGGGCAGCGGCAGCGCGAGCGGCTCGCCGCCGTGCCAGATGACGCGGGTGGAGACCGGCTCGCCGCGGCGCTCCTCCTCGCGCACATGGTAGTCGCACGCCGCCCGCAGGACCCTGCGCCACAGGTCGAGCGGCATCCGCCGCTGGTCGGCCAGGCCGTCCCACTGGTAGCAGTAGGCGCAGCGCAGGTTGCAGAACGTCGACGCCTCGACGACCCACTCGACCATGGCGGCGCGCGCGGGGCTAGCCGCCGGGCGGGCGGACGTCGGTGCGCAGCTCCCCGGGCTCGCGCTGGATCGCCACGTTGACGTTGCCGAAGCGCGGATAGCCGGGCGGGAGCTTCGCGGTCCCGATCGCCCCCCGCACCGCGCCGATCAGCCGGCCGGCGATCCCCGGCTCCAGGCGACCGGTCACCTGCGGCTGCTCGAACGAGAGCCGCTCGACCGGCTCGTCGGCCTCGAGCTGCTCGAACGCGTAGCCGAGGTAGGTGGACGGCTGGCGGATCGTCGTGCCGACCGAGCCGCCGGTGAGGACGAGGTCCATGCTGACCACGGCGGTCGGCCCGCCGTCCGCCCCGCCGGTGAACGAGGCGGTGATCGCCATCAGCCGCCCGAAGGTGCCCGGGATCCGCGCGGAGATCGACTGGTAGAAGGGGAAGACGGTCTTGTCGGTGACCTCCAGCGAGCCGATGTCGCTCCCGTCGACCGCCGTCTGGAAGAACTGGGTCGTCGGGTCGTCCGGGTGGAAGCCGTCGTCGGCGAGCTGGATGCGCATCGACGAGCCCTTCGGGAACGAGCCGGTCGGGATCCGCACCTGCAGCGCCGCGTTCTCGTAGCCGAGCACGTCGATGTGCTGCGCGATCGGTATCTCGACCGTCGCGCCGGTCAGCGCGCTGAAGTCGTACCGCGTGTTCGGAAGGACGCGCAGCACGCCCTGCGATCCGATGGTCGCCATCGCCCCCTCTTCCCCTTCGTGTGGCGCTCAGTGTGAAGCGCCGCCGCTTCATGTCAAGCGCACCGCAGCGATCAGCCGCGCTCAATCTCCGCGAGGTGCTCGACGTTCGCGCGGTCGTCCGCGTCGCCGGACGGCGCGGCGGCGAACCAGGCGTCGAGGATCTCCTGCAGCTCGGCGTGGGAGGTCGTGCGGAGGCTGAGCGCGAGGACGTTCGCGTCGTTCCAGCGGCGGGCTCCGTCGGCGGTCTGCGCGTCCCCGCACAGGGCGGCGCGGATGCCCGGCACCTTGTTGGCGGCGATCGAGGCGCCCGTGCCGGTCCAGCAGCACACGACCGCCTGGTCGGCGCGGCCGTCGGCGACGGCGCGGGCGGCGGCCTCGCTCGCCCAGGCCCAGTCCGGCCGGTCGCCGTCGGCCAGCGCGCCGTGCGGGACCGGCTCGTGGCCGCGCCGGCGCAGCTCCTCGACGACGGCGTCGGCGACGCCGGTCCGCTCGTCGCTGGACACCGCGATGCGCATCTAGCGGGTGCTCCTCCTCGTCTTGCTCTTCTTCGGGGTTCCCAGATGGGCGACCCAGATCACGATGCCGCGGGGCAGGTCGTCGAGCCGCAGCCGCCGCCGGCGGACGCCGAGGTGGGTGAACCGCGGTTCGAGCAGGACGTCCCGGTGCGGGCCGGACGCGAGCCAGCCGCGCAGGATCTCGTAGGCCGTGGCCTCCTTGAGCGGGCGCCAGCCGAGGTTCTCCCCCACGTACCACGGCCGGCCGAGCGTCAGGTGGGCCTGGTGGAAGGGCGCGCTGAGGTCGTCGCCGCACGGGCTGTGGGTGAAGCGCCTGCACTCCGCGATCCGGCGCGCCTTGTACGTGGCCGAGTGCCGGAGCGCGGCGCTCGAGTGGACCTTCCCCACCCCCGCCCGCTGGCGGACGAGGTTGACGAGGCAGTGCATCGCCAGGCGCTGGGTGCGGAAGTGGGCGTCGACGTTCGTGGCCCCGCGGCAGGCGCGGGCGGGCGGCAGCAGCGGGTCCGGTTCGGTGGCGGCGGCGGGGGCGGGCACGAGCGCGGCGAGGAGCACGGCGACCGCGGCGGCTCTCATGCGCGCAAAGGTTGACGCACTCGGCCGCGGAGCACGCCGGCCCGCGCGTGCGCTAAGCATTCGGGGGTGATCGTGCGCGAAGCGCGGAGGGAGGACGCGCCGGCGATGGCCGCCGCGTGGCGGGACGCGGGGCGGTTCTACGTCGCCATCAGCCCCGACGACTTCCGGGTGCCCGAGCAGAGGGGGCTCGTCGACTGGCTGGAGTGCGGCGTCGAGGCGATGACCACCGACAAGGACCTCGCGCTGCTGGTCGCCGAGCGCGACGGGACGGTGGTCGGGTGGGTGGCGGCGCGGCTCGTGCAGCCGGTCGCCGACGCGCCGTGGCAGCTTCAGCGCGAGCTCGCGACCACGCGCCTGATCATCGACGCCGTCGCGGTCGCCGAGCCGCACCGTGGCGCGGGCACGGGGATCGGGCTGGTTCGCGCGGCGGAGGCGTGGGGCCGCGAGCGCGGCGCGTCGGTCGCCGTCGCCGACGGGAACTGGGCGAGCGGGATGGTCCAGCGCTTCTACGAGGCGCGGCTCGGCTATCGCCGGCGGTCGGTGTCGCTGCGCAAGGCTCTGTAGCCGTTGCGCGCCGGGCGGGCGAGCGGGGCCGGTGCAGCGGTGGCCGGGGCCGCCGCGAGCACCGCTAGCCTGCGGGCGTCGTGACCGGACCCGTCACTGCGCTCGGCATCCGCGACGGCGATCCCGCCGTGCTGCGGGCGCTGATCGCGCGGCGGGGCTCCGCGGTCCTGGCGTACTGCGAGCGCGCGTGCGCGCCGGCGCAGGCCGCGGAGGCGGCGGCCGACGCCTTCGCGCGGTTCCGCGCGCTGGTCGTGGCGGCGCCGCGGCCCGCGGACCTCGACCCCGAGGCGGCGCTGCTGTCCTCGACGCGGCACGCCGCGGCGGAGCGCGCGCCGCGCGCCGAGCCGCCGCCGAGCGGGGCGGGGCTCAGCCGCCTGCTCGCGGGCCGGCCGACGGCCGACCACATCGCGCTCGTCCCCGAGCTGCTGATCGCCCGCACCGACGGGACGCTCGACGCCGACGGCGAGGAGCAGCTGAACCGCCTGCTCGACGCGTCGGCGGCGGCCCGCGCCGCGGAGGAGCGCTTCCGGACCGCCGAGCACGCCTACCGCTCCGCCCCACCCCGCCCCTTGCCGCCCGAGGTGGTCGAGTTCGTCGTCGCCGCCATGGTCGCGGTGCCGAGCCCGGGCGAGGCGGCGGGGGCGGTGCCGGCGGTGCCGGCGGCCGACGCCGGGGCGAGTGCGGTGGCGGTGGCCGGCGGCGCGGCGGAGGTCGAGGGCGGCGGAGCTGTCGCGGTGGAGGAGGCGCCGGCCGGTGCGGGCGGCGAGGGGACGGTCGCGGCGGAGGAGGCCGCGGCCGGCGATGCGGCTCCGGTCGCGGACGCTGAGGACGCGGTCGGGGCGGAGGAGGCCCGAGCGGTCGCGGTGGACGAGGCGGCGGCCGGCGCCGGCGACGAGGCGCCGGTCGGGGCGGAGGAGGCCCGAGCGGTCGCGGTGGACGAGGCGGCGGGCGGCGATGCCGCTGCGAGCGGGGGTGGCGAGGAGGCGGTCAGCATGGACGAGGCGGAGCGGGACGAGTGGGGTGCTGTCGCGGCGGAGGCTCCGGCGGCCGGCGCCGACGGTGAGGCGGCGGACGGGGTCGGCGATCCGACCGTCGAGTGGGACGTCCCTCCGGAGCACGCCGGCGAGGGCGAGGCGCTCGACGCCGAGATCGCGGCCGCTCGGCTCGCGGCGCCCGGCGAGGGCGAGGAGGACGACAGGACCGGGGCCGAGGCGGCGCGGCTGCAGACGGGGTCCGGCGCCGTCGACGAGGCGCTCGTCGGGGAGGAGCCGGTCGCGGCGCCCACTCCCCGGCCCGCCGTCGTCGCCGCGCCGCGCCCGGGGCTGCCCGGCAAGGGCGCGCTCGCGCCGGCGGCCGCCGTGGTGGCCGTCGCCGCCGTGAGCATCCTCGCGACCTCCGGCGTCTTCGGCGGCAACGAGGCGCAGCCGCCGGTCGACACCGGCATCGCCCCGAAGCGGACGCAGGTCGAGGTCCCCGAGGGCGAGGCGGGCGCGATCGTCGCGGAGCTGCGCCACGCGGCCGACGAGGCGCGCCGCCAGCGGCTGGCCGAGCGGCGGGGGGCGGCGCCGGCCGAGACCCCGCCCGCGGCGCCCGAGCCGGAGGGCGAGGCGCGGACGCCGCAGCCCGCCGAGCCGGCGCCCGCCCCGGAGGCGGAGGAGGAGGAAGAGGCCGCGCCCCCCGCGTCGACCGGCGGCGCCGACGACGAGGCGGCGGCGGACGACGCACCGGCGGGCGAGGAGCCCGCCGCCGACGCTCCCTGACCGGCGCGACGAGGACGAGGCGGATCGCCGCTGGCGGGTAGGTTCCAGGGCGTGGCCGACGCAACGCTGGACGCCGAAATCCTGGCCATCGGGCGGGACCTCGCCGCCGCCTTCCCCCGCGCGACGCGCAACCCGCTGAAGGCCATCGACGACAAGGCGATGGACTTCGCCTCGCAGGACGCGGACCTGAAGGCGGCGCTGTTCCGGTTCGTTGACGTCGTCCCCGCCTGCCGCAGCCTCGACGACCTCGCCAAGCACCTCACCGGCTTCCTCGAGGAGGTCGACGAGCGCCCGCCCTCGATCGAGGTCGCGATGCGCATGGGCAACTCGCGCGCCGGCCGCACCGCGCTCGGCGCCGCGGCCGCGGCGGGCGTCCGCCGCATGGCGCACCGGTTCATCGTCGGCGACGACGCGGCCGACGCTCTCCCGGTCCTCAAGGCGCTGTGGAAGCGCGGGGTCGCCGCCACCGTCGACCTGCTCGGCGAGGCGACGGTCACCGAGGCCGAGGCCGACCGCTACGCCGCCCGCTGCACGCAGGCGCTCGACCAGCTCGCCGCGGCCTACGCGCCGTTCCCGTCCCGGCCGGAGCTGGAGCGCGACTCGCTCGGCCCCCTCCCCCGCGCGAACCTGAGCGTCAAGGTCTCCGCCCTCACGCCGCTGCTGCGACCCGACGCGCCCGAGCGCGGCAAGCGCGACGCCGCCCCCCGCCTGCGCGAGCTGCTGCGCCGCGCCAAGCGGCTCGACGCGCACCTGCACATCGACATGGAGTCGCTCGACACGCGCGAGGCGGTCACCGACCTGGTGATCGAGCTGCTGTCCGAACCGGAGTTCCGCGACGGGCCGAGCGCCGGCGTCGTCCTGCAGGCCTACCTGCGCGACGCGCCCGACCTCGCCGACCGGCTGCTCGACTGGTCCGAGGGCAGCGGCCGGCGCCACCCGCTCGTGATCCGCCTCGTCAAGGGCGCCTACTGGGACCACGAGATCGTCGCCGCCCGCCAGCACGGCTGGGAGTCGCCGGTGTTCGAGGAGAAGGCGGACTCCGACCGCACGTTCGAGTCGCTGACCCGCCGGCTGCTGGAGGCCCGTCCCGCCGTCCGCGTCGCGATCGCCTCCCACAACCTGCGCAGCGTCTCCCACGCCATCGCCGTGAACCGCCGGCTCGGCGCCGACGAGCGCGACGTCGAGTTCCAGGTCCTGCGCGGGCTGGGCGACGAGCTGCAGGAGGCGCTCGCCAAGCGGAACCTCCGCGTCCGCACGTACTGCCCGGTCGGAGACCTCGTCGCCGGGATGGCGTACCTCGTCCGGCGCCTGCTGGAGAACACCGCCAACGACTCGTTCCTCAACGACATCCACTCCGGCCGCCCGCTCGAGGAGCTGCTCGCCGCGCCATGACCCACATCGAGACCTTCCGCAACGAGCCGATCCTCGAGCTGCGCCGCGCCCCCGACCGGCAGAAGCTGCTCGACGGGCTGAAGGAGCTCGACCCGCAGCTGCCGATCCGCGTACCGGTGTGGATCGGGGAGGACCGCCGCGACGGCGACGAGCTGCCGAGCACCGACCCCGGGGAGCCCGACCGGCTCGTCGCGACGGCCGCCAAGGCGACCGCCGGCGACGCCGCGGAGGCCGTCGCGCGGGCCGAGGCGGCGTTCCCGGCCTGGGCGCACACGCCCGTCGAGCGCCGTTCCGAGATCCTCGTCCGCGCCGCGGCCATCCTCCGCGGGCGCCGGCCCGTCCTCACGGCCCTGGCCGTCCGCGAGTGCGCCAAGCCCTGGGGCGAGGCCGACGGCGACGTGTGCGAGGCGATCGACTTCCTCGAGTACTACGCGCGCGGCGCGATCGACCTCCAGGCCGCCGGCCCGCCGCTGATCGAGCCGCCGGGCGAGCGCAACGAGCTGCGCTACTACCCGCGCGGCGTGTGCGCGGTGATCGCGCCGTGGAACTTCCCGATCGCGATCCCGCTCGGCATGACCGCCGCGGCGCTCGCCACCGGGAACACGGTCGTCCTCAAGCCGGCCGAGCAGGCGCCGGGCTGCGGCTACGAGCTGACCCGGGCGCTGCGGGAGGCCGGCCTGCCGCCCGACGCGCTCCAGCTCCTCCCCGGCGAGGGCGACGTCGGCGCGGCGCTGGTGGAGGACCACCGCATCGCGACGATCGCCTTCACCGGCAGCGGCGCGGTGGGGCTCAAGATCATCGAGAGCGCCGGCCGCATGCGGCCCGGGCAGAAGCACCTCAAGCGCGTCGTCGCCGAGATGGGCGGCAAGAACTGCGTCATCGTCGACTCGGACGCGGACCTCGACGACGCCGTCCCCGCGCTGGTCGACTCGGCGTTCGTGTACGCCGGGCAGAAGTGCTCGGCCGCCGACCGCGTGCTCGTCCACGAGGCGATCGCCGACCAGCTCATCCAGCGCGTCGCCGGGGCGGTCGCGACGCTCCAGGTCGGGCAGGCCGACACGTTCGGCACCGACGTCCCGCCGGTGATCGAGCGTGAGTCGCAGGAGCGCGTCCAGCGCTACGCCGAGCAGTTCGACGGCCACGTCGTCGCGCGCCAGGACGACGTCCCCGACCGCGGCTGGTTCGTCGCACCGACCGCGGCGGCGCACCTCGACCCGGACACGCCGGTGCTGCGCGAGGAGGTCTTCGGCCCGCTCCTGACGGTCGAGGCGGTCCGCGACGTCGACGACGCCCTCGCCCGGATCGACCAGCTGACGTACGCGCTCACGAGCGGCCTGTTCTGCCGCAACCCGCGCACGGTGGACGAGGTCGCGCGGCGCAACCCGGTCGGCAACCTCTACGTCAACCGCCGGATCACCGGCGCGATGGTCGGCCGCCAGCCGTTCGGCGGCAACCGGCTGTCCGGCACCGGGACGAAGGCCGGCGGGCCGGACTACCTACTGCAGTTCGTCGAGCCCCGCGTCGTGTCGGAGAACACCGTCCGCCACGGGCTCGTCGTCGAGTGAGCGCAGGAAGCGCTCGTGCAGGCGGGTGTCGTCGGTGAGCTCCGGGTGGAAGGCGACCGCCAGGACCCTCCCCTGGCGGACGGCGACCGGATGGCCGTCGACCGCCGCCAGCACCTCGACGTCCGGGCCTGACTCGGCGACCCACGGTGCGCGGATGAACACCGCGTGCAGCGGCTCCCCGAAGAGCTCGACGTCGGCCTCGAACGAGCGGATCTGACGGCCGAACGCGTTGCGCTCGGCGCGGACGTCGAGCACGCCGAGGTGGTCGCGGTCGAGCATGATGAGCCCCGCGCACGTCGCGAGGATCGGCCGGTCGAAGGCGCGCAGCGGCTCGGCGAGGCCCTCGCGCTCGACGCCGAGCGTCATCGTCGTCGACTCGCCGCCGGGCATGACGAGGCCGTCGAGCCCCTCGAGGTCCCTCGGGACGCGGACCTCGCGCACCTCGGCGCCCAGCCGGCGCAGGATCTTCGCGTGCGCGTCGAACCCGCCCTGCAGCGCGAGGACGCCGACGACCGGCGCCGCGCTCACCAACCGCGCGTGGCGAGGAGCTGCTCGTCGCCGAGCTTGCGCGCCTCGAGCGAGGACATCGGCGTGCCGAGCGCCTCCGACGCCGCGGCGATCCGCTCCGGGTCGCGGAAGTGCGTGGTCGCCTCGACGATCGCGCGCGCCCGGCGCTCCGGGTCCTCGGACTTGAAGATGCCGGAGCCGACGAACACGGCCTCGGCGCCGAGCTGCATCATCAGCGCGGCGTCGGCCGGCGTCGCGATGCCGCCGGCGCTGAACAGCGGGACGGGCAGCTTGCCGTCACGGGCGACGGACCGCACCACGTCGAGCGGCGCCTGGTGCTCCTTGGCGGCGGTCGCGAGCTCCGCGTCGTCGAGCATCGTCAGCCGGCGGATGTCGCCGGTGATCGAGCGCATGTGGCGCACGGCCTCGACGATGTCGCCGGTGCCCGCCTCGCCCTTCGAGCGGATCATCGCGGCGCCCTCGCCGATGCGCCGCAGCGCCTCGCCGAGGTTCGTCGCGCCGCACACGAACGGGACCTTGAACGCCCACTTGTCGATGTGGTGCGCCTCGTCGGCGGGCGTCAGGACCTCGGACTCGTCGACGTAGTCGACCTCGAGCGCCTCCAGCACCTGCGCCTCGACGAAGTGCCCGATCCGCGCCTTCGCCATGACCGGGATCGTCACCGCGGCCTGGATGCCCTTGATCATCGACGGGTCCGACATGCGGGCGACCCCGCCGTCCCGCCGGATGTCCGCCGGCACCCGCTCGAGGGCCATCACCGCGGCGGCCCCCGCCTTCTCCGCGACCTCGGCCTGCTCAGGGGTGACGACGTCCATGATGACGCCGCCCTTGAGCATCTCGGCCAGGCCGGCCTTGACCCGGAACGTGGCTTCGTCGCGCATGCCGGCGAGTGTAGGAGCGCCGCGGGGGGAGCGGAATGTCACACAATTCGGCGGCGTCATGCGCACGGCAGGCGCGCCTTCGCGCGGCATCGCTTGGGCCGGGGGCCGTACGGCGGGCAGCGAGGGAGGGGAGGAACCAGCACAACGCACCACTCGTGGCCTTCGAGCGGGGGGCGCGTACGTTTCGTCCCGTATAGGCCGCACAACGCACCACACGTCCCTCCGGCGTCGACGTGTGGTGCGTTGTGGTTCCTATAGGACCAAAAAGGGACACACCCCTCGCGAGGAGCGAGCGAGTGGTGCGTTGTGCGGGTTCCCCCTCCCTCGCTGCCCGCCGTAGACGCGCCGGGCCCGACGCGCTCCGCTATTTCAAGCCGGAACGCCTCGAGCCGCGCCTCGTTCAGCGGGGCAGCCAGATCTGGCGCAGCCAGATCCGCTGGACGACCCGCAGCGCGCCGCCGCTGATGCCAGGCGGGTCCAGCGCACCGACGAGCACCGCGCGCATCCAGACCCGGCGGTACACGCGGAGCTCGGCCCAGCCGGCGAGCGCCAGGACGACCGGCTCCACGCGACCGACGCACTCGCCGCGCAGGTGGGCGTGGCACAGGATCCGCCCGCGGGCCGCAAGGCGGCCGGCGACCCACAGCGAGACGGCTCCGTCGCAGTTGCACTGCGCGCCGAACACCACCTCGCCGCCGCTCACGACGAGCCCGCGTCGCCCGAGCCCCAGGCGCTCCGTCGGCGCGAACGGCTCGGGCCGGCGGCGGCGGACCGCCTCGCACGTGGCATCGAGGTCGTCGCCGACGTCGGCGGTCGCGGCGTCGGCTCCGCGACCGCACCCGGCGCTGTCGCGCAGCCGGTCGGAGTCGGTCGAGAGGACGTCGTCTCCACTGCCGCCGTCGAGGTCGTCGACGCCGTCGCCGCCCACGAGGCGGTCCGATCCGGCCCCGCCCAGGATCGTGTCCGCGCCGGCACCGCCCACGAGATCGCGGTCGTCGCCCGCGCCGCCGTCCACCACGTCCATGTCCGCGCCGCCGTCCGCCGCGTCGTCTCCGGCACCGGCGTCGAGCCGGTCGTGCCCGTCCTCGCCGCTCAAGCGGTCGTCGCCGCCGCCGCCGATGAGCAGGTCGTTGCCGAGCGATCCCCGCAGGTCGTCGGCGCCGGCGGTCCCCGCGATAACGTCGTCGCCGTCCCCGCCCGCGGCCTCCTCGATCGCGATCAGCCGGTCCTCGCCCGCCTCCCCCGCGGTACCCGCCTGGAGGTCGATGCGGACGCCGGACGGGCGGAGGGAGTACGACACCACGTCGGCGCCGTCGCCCCCGTCGACGACGTCGGGATCGTCGCCGTCAGCGCCGTACGGACCGCCGGCGTCCAGCAGCACGTCGTCGCCGCCCCCGCCGCGCAGCTCGTCGCTCCCGCGTCCGCCCACGAGCCGATCGGAGCCGGACGCGCCGGTCACCACGTCGTCGCCGCTTCCGCCGTCGGCGCGGAGGGTGATCCACCGCTCGTAGCCGCCGCCGGCGGGGTCGACGGTCAGCGTGTCGTCGCCGTCGCCGCCCTCGAGCTCGCGGCCCCGCAGCACGTCCGCGCCGTCGCCGCCCTCGATGCGCGATCCGGCGCCGTCGCCGAGGATCCGGTCGTCGCCGGACCCGAGCCGCACCGACGCCGGGACGGCCAGCCGGAGCTCGTCGTCGCGGTCGCCGGTGTCGACCTCCCAGGGAAGCGAGCGGTCGGTGCAGACGACCGTGTGCTCGTCGACCTGCCGGCAGGCGCCGCTGGAGTCCGCCGACCGCAGCGGCGCGCCCGCGTCGTGGACGCGCGTGCCCTCGCCGCGGGGCTCGATCGCCAGCCGGTTCGCCTCGCCGGGTTCGGCGAGCAGCGCGATCGAGGAGCCCGTGCGCACCTCGACGACGGCCGCGGGCGCCGCCGCCGGGGCCGCCAGCACGAGGACCGCCACGACCGCGACTCGCCACATGACCGCTGAGACGGGTCACGCCCGGCGGAGTTGCGCGCCGCTACTTCAGCCGGAACGCCTTGATCCGCTCCTCGTACTGCGTCTCGTCGCGCGCGTAGACGCCGTAGGCCAGCGCCTGGATGAGCGACAGGAGCGCCGCGTGGGAGCGGACGTAGGCCGGGCTGTTGGACGAGTAGTAGAGGCGGATCTGGGCGAGCTTGGCGACCTCGGACAGGGTCGCGTCGGTGATCGCGATCGTCGGGGCGCGGCGGTGGCGGGCGAGCTTCATCGCTCGCGTGACGAGCGGGTGCGGGCGGCCGGCGGACAGGCCGATCACGAGCGTCGAGCCGTCGATCCGGCCGAGGCGGCCGAGGGCCTCCTGGGACGGGCTCGCCGCGACCTCGGCCCGGAGGTCGAGCAGCATCAGCAGGTGGCGCAGGTACGAGGCGAAGAACGCCATCTGGTCGGTGCCGACGATCAGGATCTTCTCGGCGCCGACCACGAGCTTGATCGCGCCCTCGACGTCGGACCGCGACGCCTTGCGCGCCGTGTCCTCGACGTTCACGTGGTCGGCGGCCAGCGCGGTCTCGAACGGGCTCTGGTCGAGTGCGAACAGCGGCGCGGGCTCGCCCCCGGTCGCGGCGGGCTTGGCGTGCCGGCGGCGGTACTCCTCGCGGGCGGACGCCTGCAGCTCCGGATAGCCCTCGAACCCGAGCGCCTGCGAGAAGCGCACGACGGTCGAGCTCGAGGTGTTGGCGCGGCGGGCCAGCTCCTCGGCGGTCTGGAAGGCGACCTCGTCGAGGTGGTCGACGATGTACTGGGCGACGTCCTTCTGCGAGCGGGAGAACTCGTCGAAGCGCGCCTGGATGTAGGTGGAGAGGCTCTGCGGGCCCGCGTCGGCGGGCGGCGTGGCGGTCGTCGTCGCGGATCGCTTCATCGGCGACAGGTGTGTTCGACGCCTCGCCGCGGGTGTCCTCCCGGCGCCGTGCCGTTCGCTCAAACGAGACGCGCCCGGCACGAAGCCGGGCGCGTCTGCGAGCACTTTCGGATTCCGCCCTAGGAGCTCGCCTAAGAGGGCCGGGGCTGGGGGGATATGTGTGCGCCGAAACCAGACCCTCTCGCTGTGATCACTGCGTTGCCCGGTGCGCGGGGGGCGCAAACGCCGGATTTGAACGCCGTTCAGCCAGGAAGCGTCTCGCCCCCGATCGGGGCCAGGATCTCGCCGCTGTAGTAGCTCGACAGCTGGCCCGACGCGAAGAAGACGTACGACGGCGCGATCTCGTCCGGCTGCGCCGCGCGCCCCATCGGCGACTGCTGGCCGAAGCTCTGCACCTTCTCCTCGTCCATCGTCGCGGGGATCAGCGGCGTCCAGACCGGGCCGGGCGCGACGGCGTTGACGCGGATGCCCTTCTCGTTCAGCGCCTGCGCCAGCGAGTAGGTCAGCGCGTTCACCGCGCCCTTCGTCGCGCTGTAGGCGATCAGCGACTTGTTGCCGCGCAGGCCGTTGATCGACGACGTGTTGATGATCGCGCCGCCGTCCGGCAGGTGCTTCATCGCCTCGTGGGAGCACCAGAAAAAGCTGTAGACGTTGGTCCTGAACGTGGTGTCCCAGTCCTCGCTCGAGACCTCCTCGAACGACTCGACCGGCCGCTGGTGGGCGATGTTGTTCACGAGCACGTCGAGCCGTCCGAGCTGCGCGGCGGCGTCGTTGACGACCCCTCGGGCGGTCGCCTCGTCGCTGAGGTCGCCGGGAAGCAGGACGGCCCTGCGCCCCTCCGCCTCCACCAGCTCGGCCGTCCGGCGGGCGTCCTCGTGCTCGGACAGGTACGAGATCGCGACGTCGGCCCCCTCCTTGGCGAACGCGACCGCCACCGCACGGCCGATGCCGGAGTCGCTGCCGGTGATCAGCGCGGCCTTGCCGTCGAGCTTGCCGCTGCCGACGTAGCCGCGCATCTCGTCGCGCGGCTGCTGCTCCATCTCCGACTCGTGGCCGGGCCTGTCGAGGGTCTGGGGCGGGTGCTCGCTGTCGCTGCTCATGGCGCCGGTACCTACCCGGCGCGCGCCGCTCGAAGCCGGGCGCGCTGCTGCTGGGCGAGCGCGCGCCGGGGCGCCGCGCCGATCCGTTCGCACGCGGCCGCCGCGTCGGCGAAGTGCGCGTCGGCGGCCGCCCAGCGCTCGCACGTCGCGGCGAGGCGGCCGAGAAAGTAGCTCGCCGGGCCGTACGTCGCGACGGCCGGCCCGACGACGGCGTGCAGCCGCGCGTGCGGCAGGAGCCGGTCGTAGAGCGCGGGCGCCCACTCGCGCTCGCCGAGGACGGCGGTCGCCTCCGCCGCCTCGACGAGGGTGTGCCAGCCGGCGTCCTCGCGCAGCGCGGCGAACCCGCCGGGGGCGAGCGGGGCGAGGATCGCGCGGGCCTCGTCGCGGTCCCCGCGCTCGGCGGCGACCCAGGCCAGCCATGCGTGCGCGTGCGCGGGCCCGACGGCGGCCTGGTGGCGGACGGACTCGACGTCCAGCTCCGCGAACCGCCGCTGCTCGACCAGCAGCGCCGTCTCCTGCAGGAGCCGGAAGGCGTCGGCGCGGGCGTCCTGCACGCGGCGCCCGATCGCGTGGGCCTCGCGGGCGAGCTTGGCCGCCGCGTCCCAGCGCCCCTCCATCGTGGCCCGCGTCGCCCACCACAGCGGCGCGTACCAGAGGTAGGCCGGGAGGCCGAGCTCGCGCGCCGCGCGCTCGTAGGCCGCGATCGCGTCGTCGGCGCGGGCCACCTCGCCCAGCGCGAGCAGGTCGACGACGAGCCAGGCGTGGGCCTGGAGCGTCTGCTCGCGGTCGCCGGCTCGCAGCGCCATCTCCTCCATCTCGGCGGCGACCGCGAGGCGCTCCTCGACGTGGGACGGCGCCGGCAGCGCGACGTGGCGGGCGCTCAGCGCGGCGGCGAGCGCGCCGGGGTCGCGGCGGCGGCGGGCGAGGGCGAGGGCGCGGGCGCTCAGCGCGCCGGCCTCCTCCGGGTCCGCGCAGTGCTCCTCGACGGCGAGCCGGGCGAGCACGCGCGCGCGGAGCGGCTCCTCCGCGTCGAGCAGCGCGAGCGCGTCGCGCAGCAGCCGCACGGTGACCGGGTCGGGCGGGGCGACGGCGACTCCGATGCCGCCGTGGGCGAGCGCCGCCCGGGCCAGCAGCGGGCCGTCGCCCGCCGCGGCAGCCAGCGCCGCCGCCTCCCCGAGCGCCGCGCGGGCGCGGTCCCGGGCGCCGGCGCGCTGCTCGGCCTCGCCGAGCGCGACCAGCATCTCGGCGCGGTCGGCGTCCGGCAGGGCGCCGGGCGGCTGGGCGGCGAGGGCGCGGCGGTAGAGCTTCGCGGCCTCCTCGTGGGCGAGCAGCGGCCCGGCGCGCGCGGCGGCGCCGACGGCGCGCAGAGCGTCGCCGGACGGGAGCGCCGCGAGCAGGTGGCGGGCGACCTCGGCCTCGTGGCCGCCGCGCGCCTCGACCGCCCGGGCGATCGCGACGTGCATGCGCGCGCGGCGGACGCGGCTGGGCTGCTCGTAGAGCACCTCGCGGACGAGCGCGTGCCGGAAGCGGTAGCGGCCGAACCCGTCGGCCTCCTCCTCGACGACGCCGGCGCGGACGGCCTCGTCGACGGCGCCCAGGACGTCGGCGCTCGCCGCCGCGTCGAGCACCGCGACGTCGAACGCGGGGCCGGCCACGGCGGCCAGGACGAGCGTCTCGCGCGCGTCGTCCGACAGCCCCGCGACGCGCTGGGCGACCGCCTCGCGCACGCCGTCGGGGAGCGGGTCGGCGCCGCCGTCGCCGAACAGCTCGAGGAAGAGCGGGTTGCCCTCGGTGCGCGCGGCGATGCGGGCGCGGTCGCCGTCCGCGGCCGGGCAGCCCGCGGCGGCGAGCAGCGCCTCGGCCGGGCCCGGGGCGAGACCGCCCAGCCGCACGCGCTCGACGGCGACCTCCCGCTCGACCTCGACCGGCGGCGCGGCGCCGGTGGGCAGCGTGAGCACGAGCAGCATCCGCTGCGGCCCGCGGTCGGAGCGCAGGACGTGCCGCAGCAGCCTGAGGGTCGGGCCGCCGGCCCACTGGGCGTCGTCGATGACGAGCAGCAGCGGCGCGCGGGCGGAGAGGGCGCCGAGCACGGCCGCCACCGCGTCGAAGAGCCGCAGGCGGTCGTCGCGGGCGGCCGGAGGCGGCGGCGCGGGCAGCCGCTCGGCCAGCTCGGGGACGAGCCGGGCGAGGTCGCTCGCGACAGGGCCGGCGACCGCTTCCAGCTCCGCCTCGGGCAGCTCGCGAACGGCGTGGGCCAGCGCCTCCACGAACGGCTGGAACGACGAGAGCGGCTCCTGCTCGGCCGACCCGAACAGGACGGCCCCGCCGCGCGCGTGGACGTGCAGCGCGAGCTCGCGCGCGACGCGCGTCTTCCCGATCCCCGGGTCCCCCCACAGCTCGACCAGCCGTCGCGAGCCGGCGCGGGCGGCGCCGTCCCACGCGGCGAGCAGCCGGCCGAGGGCGCCGTCGCGGCCGAGGAACGGGGAGCGCGGCGGCGCGGCGAGGCGCGGGGGGAGCGGGAGGCGGAGCGGGGCGGCGGTGGGCGGCGGCGCGGCGGCGGCGGGCGGCGGAGCGGCAGCGGACGGCGGAGCGGCAGCGGACGGCGGAGCGGCGGCGGCGGGCGGAGCAGCGGCGGCGGGCGGCGGAGCGGCGGCCGGCGGAGCGGCGGCGGGCGGCGCGGCGGCGGGCGGAGCGACCGCGCCGGGCGGGGCGGCGCCGCCCGGAGCGGCGGCGGGCGGCGCGGCGGCGGGCGGCGCGGCCCCCGCGCGGATCCGCTCCGCCAGCTCGCGCGTCGGGGGCGAGGGCGTCACGCCCAACTCGCGGCGCAGCCGGTCGCCAAGGGCGGCGTAGACGGCGAGCGCCGCGGGGCGGTCGCCGGCCTCCGCGAGCCGGGTCATCAGCGCGCGGGCGGCGCGCTCGGACTGGGGGTCGTGCTCGAAGGCGCGGCGGGCGCCGGCTATGGCGGCGTCGAGGTCGCCGGCGGCCGCCGCGGCGTCGGCGCGGCGCGCGAGCAGCTCGCCGACCTCGTCGTGGTGGGCGCCGCGGGCGGCGTGGACCCACTCGTCGTCCAGCTCGGGCAGGAGCTCGCCGGCCGCCAGCGCGAGCGCTCCCTCCACGTCGCCGGCCTGCGCGCGCCGGCGCAGCTCCAGCACGTCGACCCAGACGGCGTCCTCGCGCAGCCCGAACCGGT
>DASZEJ010000077.1:0-61317 GCA_035940955.1 Solirubrobacteraceae bacterium | reverse complement strand
CCAGTCGGTGGTGACCGGCCGCCACGGCTCGGCGGTGGACTGGGCGATCGACGCCCTGGGCGTCGGCCTGGCCGGCCTGGCCGTGGTGCTGGCGGCCAGAGCCGGCCGCCGCCGCACCGGCTAGAGCCAGCCGCGCTCGGTCGCGATGAGGACCGCCTGCGCGCGGTCGACGGCGCCGAGCTTGCCGTAGATGTTGTGCAGGTGGGTGCGCACGGTGCTCGTCGACAGCGCGAGCTCGTGGGCGATCTGCTTGTAGACCATGCCCTGGGCGAGGCGCTTGAGGACCTCGAGCTCGCGGCTGGAGAGCGGGCAGGGCTCGATCGCCCGCGGCCGCTGCGACGACGGGTAGGGAAGGTCGTAGAGGACCGTCCGCAGCTCAGAGGGCCCGAAGCCGACGGCTCGGGCCGCGCGCAGCAGCTCGGTCGGCGAGACCGCGGCGCCCTGCGCGTAGTGGGCGATCATGTCGGCCAGGCGGACGTAGGCGGCATCGCCGTCGGCGTCCTCGGCGTGGTGGCGCTCGATCGCCGAGGCGACGGCGCGCGGGAGGTTCCAGCGGCGGGCGAGGACGCCGCCGACCAGCGCGTGGTCGACGCCGAGCTCGCGGCGCTCGCGGTGGATGCGGTCCTCGGGCGTGCGGGCGCCCTGGTGGACCTGGCCGGGATAGCCGGGGTACGCGTGCATCAGCACGAGCTTGCCGATGTCGTGCAGCAGCGCCGTGACCATGAGCCGGTCGCGCTGCTCGTAGTTCGTCTCGGTCGCCAGGCGGTCGGCCGCGCGCTGGGTCGCGATGCCGTGCAGGCGGAAGCGCTCCGGGGCGGCGTCCCACACGGTGGAGCGCTCGAAGAAGTCGTAGGTCCGCGCGCGCGAGGCGAGCGCCTGGACGGCCTCGGGGGACAGGAGCTCGACGCTCTTGACGACGCTCTCCACGCGGCCGCGGGAGCGCCCCTCGACCTGGTTGGCGAGCCGCAGGACGGCGATGACGAGCGCGCAGTCGGACTCGACGGCGTTGACGACGTCAGCCGCCGACACGCGCTCCTGCGAGACGAGCCGGAGCAGGCGGTTGCGCGACTCGGCCAGCGCCGGAAACGCCTCGAGCGCCTCGAAGGCAGCGGTCAGCCGGCGGCCGTGACCTTCGTTGTGACGGCGCTGAGCGCCAACCGCGTTCTGGGGCGGCGGGTTCTGGCGGATCGCGGTGGGAGGCGTTGACATCCTTGTGTCCTGAATCCGGGGTCTGCCCCGTTATCGGCACGTGTGGACGCACGGTTGAGTCGAGGCGCGCCGTCCGCCCGCCGTCGTGGCGCGTTTGCAGGCACAATGCCCGGCCCATGCTCATCGGAGCCCACGTCTCGCCCGCCGGCGGGGTGGCCAAGGCGGTCGAGCGCGGCGTCGAGCGCGGCTGCCACGCCATCCAGATCTTCAACCAGAACCCGCGGGCCTGGAAGCCGCGGGAGTACGACCCCGCCGACGTCGAGGCGTTCCACGCGGCGATGGACGGCTCCGACGTCGACGCGCTGCTGATCCACGCCGTCTACCTGCTCAACTGCGCCTCCGACGACCCAGAGATCCGCGACAAGTCGCTCGCCTCGCTGATCAGCAGCCTGCGCGCCGGCGAGGAGCTGAACGCGACGGCCGTCGTCCTGCACCCCGGCAGCGCGAAGGCGGGCGAGGTCGGCCCGGCGATCGAGCGCGCCGGCGCCGTGATCCGCGAGGCGCTGAACGAGTCAGGGTCGTGCCCGCTCCACCTGGAGAACACCGCCGGCGCGGGCGGGACGCTCGGGCGTTCGTTCTCCGAGCTGGCGGCGCTGCTCGAGGCCGCCGGCGGCGACGAGCGGATCGGGATCTGCCTGGACTCGTGCCACCTGCTCGCGTCCGGCTACGACATCCGCACCGCCGACGGCCTCACCGAGACCCTCGACGAGTGCGTGTCGAAGGTCGGGCTCGAGCGGCTCGGGTCGCTGCACCTCAACGACAGCCAGGCCCCGCTCGGCTCCAACCGCGACCGCCACGCCGACGTCGGCGAGGGCGAGCTGGGGCCCGACGGCTGCGCGGTGTTCCTCAGCGAGCCGCGCTTCGAGGACCTCCCGCTGGTCCTCGAGACGCCCGGCCCGGACAAGAAGGGGCCGTCGGCCGAGCAGATCGCCTACACGCGCAGGCTGCGCGAGGAGGGGCTGGCGCGGCGCGGCGGCGCGGGCTAGGCGCGGGTCCCCACCACGAGCAGGTACTCGTACTCGAACCGCGCCGGGCCGCCGGCCCCGCCGCGGTTCCACCGCTCGGCGAACTCCAGGTAGGCGGCGTCGAACTCGGCCCGGCGGTCGGGGTCGAGGTTCTTCAGCACGGCGATCGTCGGGCCGTACTTCTGCTCGAACGTCTCGACGTGCTCCTCGGGCGTCGCGAACGCGGTGACCTCCATGACGTGCCGCTCGAGCCGCAGCTCGCTGCAGCCCTCGCCGAGCAGCTCGCGGACGTGGTCCTCGCTGCCCCACAGCGGCGGGGGCTGGGACCCCGGCGGCGGCGGGGGCGCGTACGGGCGCATGAGCTTGAACATCTCGCCGATCTGGCCGTCGGGCGTCCAGTTCGCCATGCCGATCGTGCCGCCGGGCCGGGTCACGCGCAGCAGCTCGCTCGCGACCGCCTCGTGGTGCGGCGCGAACATCGCGCCGATCGCCGACAGCACGACGTCGAACTCGCCGTCGCCGAACGGGAGCGCCTCGGCGTCGGCCTCCATCCACTCCACCTCGACGCCCGCCTCGGCGGCGCGCGCGCGGCCGACCTCGAACAGCTCGGGCGTGAGGTCGGAGGCGATGACGTGGGCGCCGGCCTGTGCGGCCGGGATGGCGGAGCTGCCGGTGCCCGCGGCCACGTCGAGGACGCGCTGACCGGCGCGCACGCCGCACGCGCGGACCAGGTGCTCGCTGACCGGCTTGACGACCTCGGCGATCACCGAGTAGTCGCCGGACGCCCACATCGCGCGGTGGCGCTGCTTGATGGTGTCGGTCGCTGACATGGCCCGACCCTCTCAGGTCAGCGCGGCGGTTGCGAGGTCCGCGGCGATCTTGACGCCTTGGTGCCCCAGGTGGACGCCGTCCATCTGGCGGACGATCACCCGCTCCCCGTTCCAGAGCATCGCGCGCCGGTACCGCCAGTGGGGCGTGAACACGGGGACGATGTCGACGAGCTGCGCGCGGTCGCCGGCGGCCGCGAGGCGCAGGGCGCGGTTGATGGCGCGGAAGACGCGCCCGAGCGCGGGGTCGACCGGCGCGGGCAGCGTGAGCCAGACCGTCCTGCCGTAGATCGCCATCAGCTCGCGCGCGCGCTCGGCGTACCGCTCGACCCAGCGCGGGCCGCAGCACCGCTCGCCGCGGATCGAGTGGACGTCGTTGCCGCCGATGAACATGAACGTGACGTCGGGACGGAGCTTCTCGACGTGCTCGCGGGCGAGCTTCGCCCAGTCCATCAGCCACGGCTTCGTGAGGCCCGTCCCGACGCGGGAGTCGGTCGTCACCTCGTAGCCGCGGTGGCGCAGGCGGCGGGCGAGCGGGTCCTGCATCACGTACATGAGGGAGTCGCCGGTGACGAGGACGCGCTGCGGGGACGGCGGCGGCGGGGCGGGCTCCTCCTGAGCGTGCGCGGGCGCCGCCGCTGTCGCCAGGAGCGCGAGCGCGCACGCGGCGGCAACCGCGACCGCGACGCCGCGCGCCCTCACCGCGACAGCTCCGCGATCCGCGCGATCGTCCCGTCGACGTCGTCGTCGGTCGTGCGCGGGTTGATCGTGCACATGCGCAGCACCGTACGGCCTCGCAGCACGGTCGAGCTGGGGGCGGCGTAGCCGTCGGCGACGACCCGCTCGGCCAGCTCCCCCGCGTCGCCGTCGCGCGGGGCGAACGTGACGATCCCGAGCTGGGCGGGCGTGACGAGCTCGAGCGCGTCGCTGGCCTCGATCGCGCGCTGGGCGCGCTCGGCGTTGTCGATGCAGCGGTCGATCGCGGCGCGGAACGCGTCGAGCCCGAACGTGTGCAGCGACAGCCACAGCTTCAGCGCGCGCGAGCCGCGGCTGAGCTGCGGGCCGCGGTCGCGGAAGCTGACCTCCTCGTTCGTCGACACCGCGACGTCGCGCAGGTACTCGGGCAGCATCGAGAACGCGCGCTCCAGGCCGCCCGGGTGGCGGACCAGCGCGCACCCGACCTCGTACGGCTGGAACAGCCACTTGTGCGGGTCGAGGACGAGCGAGTCGGCGCGCTCGAGGCCCGGCAGCAGCGCCCGGCCGCGCTCGGTGAGGATCGCGGGCGCGCCGTACGCGCCGTCGACGTGCATCCAGACGCCGTAGGCCAGGCAGCGCTCGGCGATCGCCTCGAGCGGGTCGACCGCGCCGGTGTTCGTGGTCCCTGCGGTCGCGACGACGCAGAGCACGTCGTCGCCGAGCTCGAGGTCGTCCGGCCGCAGGCGGAAGTGCTCGTCGGTGGGCAGCGTGCGCGGCTCGATGCCGAGCAGCTTCAGCGCGCGCGTCACCGAGGCGTGGGTCTGGTCGGAGACGATCGCGGTGGTCGCGTGCGGGCGCGCCGCCCGGGCGGCGGCGAGCGCGGTGAGGCTCGCGACGCTGCCGCCGCTGGCGAGGATCCCGCCGGTGCCCTCCGGGAGCCCGCACCAGCCGCGCAGCCAGTCGAGCACGGTCAGCTCGACGGTGGCCGGCCCGCTGCCGCCGGCCCAGGACGCGGCGAAGACGTTGACGCCCGCCCCGAGCGCGTCGGCGAGCACGGAGACGGGGTTGGACGCCGAGCCGACCCGCGCGAAGAAGCGCGGGTGGTCGCCGTGCTGCATGTACGGGAGGACGTCGTTCAGCAGCCGGTCGAGCGCGACCTCGGGGTCGCCGGGGCCGTCGGGCGGCGGGCCGCCGATCGCGCGGCGCAGCTCGGCCGCCTCGCCGGTCCTGATCGGCGGGCAGTCGCCGACGGTCTCCCAGTGATCGACGATCGCGTCGATGACGCGGTGCCCGAGGCGCCTCAGCTCCTCGGGCTCCAGCGTCAGCGGCGCTCGAGGTCGAGCGCGCACGAGTTGATGCAGTAGCGAAGCCCGCTGGGCCCGGGACCGTCGTCGAACACGTGCCCGAGGTGCCCGCCGCAGCGCGCGCACAGCACCTCGGTGCGGATCATCCCGTGGCTGGTGTCGCGCCGCAGCTCGACGTTCGCCGTGTTCCTCGGGTCGGTGAAGCTCGGCCACCCGGAGCCCGAGTCGAACTTCGTCTGGGCGTCGAACAGCTCGTTGCCGCACCCGGCGCACCGGTACACGCCGTCGTCCTTCGTGTGGACGAACCGGCCGGTGAACGGCGGCTCGGTCGCCGCCTCGCGCAGCACAGCGTACTGGTCGGGAGCGAGCTCCGCGCGCCACTCCCCCTCGGACTTCAGGACCTTCTCCATTTCGCTCAGAGTAGGGACGATCGAGAGCTCGCGCGTTCGCGTGGTCGCGCGATTTCGTCCGAGTACTGCGGTATGTGTTGCCGCCCATGTCGATCGACGATCGATACGTCCCAATCCTGACGGGTCGGCCTGGCGAGGTGGAGGCACTCGGTTCCTCCGGGACGCTCGGAGTGGTTCCAATCTTCGACCTCCCTCCACTCCGTCGCGCACGCGCGCCGACGAAGGCCGAGGTAGCTTCCGGCAAACCGCCGCCGACGCCGGAAACGTTGTCAGATGCGACCCGGAGGTTTGTACGTGCTTTGGAGAAGCACTGGGAGCCTGGGCAGCGCTTTTATCTGGATCTCCAACGGCTGCGTGTGCGCAGCAACGAGCGCGTCGACCCGGTCGATTTCGTCTTTGACGCGATTCGCAGTCGCGGCTTCCGGCCGTCCCCATGCCTCAGAATGAGCGCAACCGCCACGGCGATCGGCGCTGCAGCGCGTGCAGCCGAGTCGGCAGATGGTCTTGGTCTTCGATTGGACGGTCGCGCGCCGGTTTCCGACGTCCTCAACTGGGTTCGTGAAGTACTACGAAAGACGCGGGTCGTCCCGGCGCACACCGCTTTAGTCGTTGACTTCGGCCACGTGGCCGCAGACGAGTCAAGGGTGCCGGCTCTCGCTGAACGGCTTGTTCGCGCGCTTCGAGCCGAGGCGCCGTGGTGGCTGATCGCGATGGCAACAACCAGCGCACCCCAGATCAGCGCGATCCTGCCTACTGACGAGCCGCTGCGGCTCACACGTCGCGAGCCGTACTACTGGCGTAGGGTCGTCGCGGCGCTTGGCCGGGATGCACCTGCGTTCTCGGATTACGGCATTACCGGCCCTACCTCCGACAGCGACGAACCCGCTTGGGGTGCCAGCCCGAACCTGCGCTACACCCTCGACGACAGCTGGCTTGTCTGGAAAGGGGTGACGCGTAAGCGGCGGCTTCCAGGAGAGGACGCGAAGCCCGACGTGCAGTTCAACGAGTTCTGTAGGCGGTTGATCTCTGTCGGGTCGTTCGCCGGCCCGCAAACCAGCTGGGGGGACCAGATGATCGCGCGCTACGCGGAGGACCACGCCTTCGGTGGCTCTCCCTCGAAGTGGATCGCTATCGCGACAAGCCACCACCTATCTGTGGTCACACGATCGTTGTAACTGACCGGCTGGGCCACCGCACATCCGAGCGGGATCGAAGCGCTCCTCGAATTCCTCGCCGGATTACATCGTCGCCGACATTGGTGCCTAGCCACTTCGCTACGTCGGCGTGAGCCCCGCGTTGCGGTGCCGGGTGCCCGGCACTGCGCGCGAGTTCCTCGAGCTCGTGTCTTCGCAGCAAGGTTGTGGCGAGCGAAGGCGACCACGAGGGGCTACCACGCGCAGCGCGAACCGCTTCGATGGTGACGCCTGCAAGATTTGATCGGACGAGCATGATTCCGCACGACCGGGGCAAGATTCGCCGCGCCGTCCGGAGGTGGCAGTCAGCAACAACGACGGCGACTTCTTCGAAGACCCGCGCGTACCAAGCGATCTGAGTTTCGAGCCGCGTTAGGCGGTCGCGGCAACTCTTGATTTCGTAGCCAGCAACGACGCGGTTCACGCTCACGACATCCGCTCGCGCCCGGCCGTGAGCGACTGGAACCTCGTCGAGGACGGCGAGCGGCTCCCCGTCCGCCGCATGACGGGCAGCCAGAGCGCGGATGAGAGCTTCGCGGATGAGGAGGTCGCTCGTGCGCGCGAGAATGCACGGACTTTCGCGCCTAAGCGCGGGCGACCTGCCGAGGCAACAGCGCGTGCAAGGAAGTCAGGCCGCAGCGGTCGCGGCAGCGGCCGTTCGCGCCTCCTCCGCCTCCGCCCGTTGCTGCGCCGCGGGGGGTGCGGTCGGTAGGAACGCCGAGCCGAGGATGAGGTCGAGCTCGGCCTTGAGCGAGGCGGTGACGCTGACGCGGTAGGACGGGCCGAGGCGGAGCGTGCGGCGGCCGGCGCTGGTCGCCATCTCGAGGACGACGTCGGACTCGCCGGGCGAGTTGCCGAGGATCTCCTTGAGCTCCTCGATCGCCGTGGCGGGCAGGAGGGCGGCGTCGACGCGCAGGCGGAACGGCAGCGGGCCGACCTGCATCTTCGCGATCTGCTCGCGCGCCTTCTCGACCTCGGCGTCCGTCGGTGCGAACGGCTCGACCTTCTGGACGACGATGCAGGTCTTCTCCGCGTCCTTGTGGTCGACGCGGCCGCGGACGAGGACGACCTGGTCGACGCCGAGCGCGCCCTCGTACTCGGCGAGCGCGTTGCCGAAGACGAGGATCTCCACCGACGACTCGAGGTCGTCGAGGGTGGCGAACATCATCGGGTCGCCCTTCTTGGTCCGGATCTTCTTGGCCTGGGTGATGATGCCGCCGGCGGTCACCCACTCGCCGTCCTTGTACTGCTGCAGCTCGGCGAGCGACGCGTCGACCTTCACGCGCAGCGCCTCGCGCACCTGCTTGAGCGGGTGGGCGGAGATGAAGACGCCGATCGCCTCCTTCTCGGCGGCGAGCAGCTCGGGCTGGTCGAACTCCTCCGGCGGGACCGGCGGGTGCGACGGCGCCGCGAAGGCCGCGGCGGCGCCGCTCTCGTCTCCACCGCCGAACGCCATGTCGAAGATCGAGCCCTGGCCGATCTGCGCGTCCTGCTGCTGCTTGGCGCCCGCGGCCTGCGCCTGCTCGAGCACCGCGAGCATCCCCTTGCGGCTGGCGCGCGTGGAGCCGAACGCGCCACACTTGATCAGCGCCTCGATCGCGCGCTTGTTGACCGCCCGGCAGTCGACGCGGCAGCAGAAGTCCCAGATCGACTCGAACGGGCCGCCCTCCTCGCGGGCGCGCTTGATCGCCTCGACCGCCGCGTAGCCGACGCCCTTCACCGCGTCGAGCCCGAACCGGATGTTCCCGCCGACGACGACGAACTCGTGGTCGGACAGGTTCACGTCGGGCGGCAGGATCTCGATCCCCATCTCCTCCGCCTTGGCGACGAAGAACGGGACCTTGTCCTTCGTGTCCATGACGCTGGAGATCAGCGCCGCCATGTACTCGGCGGGGTGGTTGGCCTTCAGCCACGCGGTCCGGTACGCGATCAGCGCGTAGCACGCCGCATGCGACTTGTTGAACGAGTAGTCGGCCGACTTCTCGTTCGTCGCCCACAGCCGCTCGATCAGCTGCTCGTCGGTCCCGCTGGCCCGGCAGCCCTCGAAGAACTCGGGCTTGAGCTTGGCCATCGCCTCGCGGTTCTTCTTGCCGATCGCCTTGCGCAGGTCGTCGGCTCGCGCGCCGCTGAACCCGGCCAGCGACTTGGCGATCAGCATCGCCTGCTCCTGGTACAGGATCACCCCGTACGTCGGGCGCAGGATCCGCTCGAGGCGCCGGTCGGCGATCTGGACGGAGTCGGGGTCGCGCTTGCCGCGGGCGTACGTCGGGATCTGGTCCATCGCGCCCGGGCGGTACAGCGACACGAGCGCGACGAGGTCGTCGAACTCGGTCGGACGGACCTTGCGCAGCGCCTCCTGCATCCCCTCGGACTCGAACTGGAACACGCCGACGCTGTCGCCCTTGGCCAGCATCTCGTACGTCTTCGCGTCATCGAGGGGCAGGGTCGCCATGTCGGGCCGGACGCCGGTGGAGCGCTCGATGATGTCCAGCGCGTCCTCGATGACGTCGAGGTTGCGCAGGCCGAGGAAGTCCATCTTCAGCAGGCCGAGGTCCTCGACCGGCTTCATCGAGTACTGCGTGACCGTGCGGAAGATCTTCTTGCCGTCGCCGTCCGTGCCCGCCTCCGCGAGCTGCAGCGGGACGATGTCGGTCAGCGGGCGGTCCGCGATGACGACGGCTGCCGCGTGGATCGAGCTGTTGCGGACGATCCCCTCGAGCCCCTTCGCCACGTCGATGATCTGCCGCGCGTCGGGCTCGGCGTCGTAGGCCTTGCGCAGCTCCTGCCCCGGCTGCAGGCAGTCGTCGAAGCTCGGAGGGCGGCCCATGATCGGGTCGGGGATCAGCTTGGCGAGGCGGTCGCCGGTGCCGTAGTCCTTGCCCAGCACGCGGGCCGCGTCGCGGGTGGCCGCGCGCGGGAACATCTTGCCGAACGTGACGATCTGCGCGACCGCCTCGCGCCCGTACTTCTCGGTCACGTAGCGCATGACGCGCTCGCGCCCGCGGACCGAGAAGTCGATGTCGATGTCCGGCATCGACACGCGCTCGGGGTTGAGGAAGCGCTCGAACAGCAGGTCGTAGCGGAGCGGGTCGACGTCGGTGATCTGCAGGCAGTACGCGACGATGCTGCCGGCCGCGCTGCCGCGGCCGGGGCCGACCGCGATGCCGTTGTCCTTGGCGTACTTGACGAAGTCCCAGACGATGAGGAAGTAGGCGCTGAAGCCCATGCGGTCGATGACCGCCAGCTCCATGTCCATCCGCTCGACCGCCTCGGCGGGCGGCGGGTCGCCGTAGCGGCGGCGCAGGCCCTCGCTCACGATCCTGCGCAGGTAGTCGCGCTCCTCGCTGCCGTCGGGGGTCGGGTAGCGGGGGATGAGCTGCTTGCCGAGCTCGATCTCGACGTTGCAGCGCTCGGCGATCTCGAGCGTCGACTGCAGAGCCTCCGGCCACGCGGCGAAGTGCTGCGCCATCTCCTCGTTCGAGCGCAGGTAGAACTCGTTCGTGTCGAAGGTCATCTTCGGCTGCGCGAGCGTCGACTTGGTCTGGACGCACAGCAGCGCGGTGTGGTGGTGGTAGTCCTCGCGGCGCAGGTAGTGGACGTCGCCGGTCGCGACGAGCGGCCTGCCGACCTCGCGGGCGATCGCGACGATCCCCTCGTTCGCCTTCTCCTGCTCGGCGATGCCGTTCTTCTGGATCTCGAAGTAGACGTTGTCCGGGCCGAACGCGTTGAGCAGGTCGTCGGCGTGCCGGCGCGCCTCGTGGGGCTTGTCCTCGACGAGGCGGGTGCAGAAGCGGCTGGCCAGGCAGCCGGTGAGCGCGATGACGCCCTCGCTGTGCCGGGCGATCTGCTCGAGGTCGACGGTCGGCTTGCCGCGGTTGAGGCCCTCGAGGAAGCCGGCGCTCGAGAGCTTGACCAGGTTCCGGTAGCCGGCGTCGGACGCGGCGAGCAGCGTGAGGTGGTTGCGCTCGACCTTGCTGGTCTGGGCGGCGACGTGGTCGTCGACCAGGTAGATCTCGCACCCGACGATCGGCTTGACGCCGTGCTTCTTCGCGGCCTTCTGGAGCTCGATCGCGCCGTTCATGACGCCGTGGTCGGTGAGGCCGAGGGCGGGCTGGCCGAGCTCCGCGGCGCGACTGGCGAGCGCGTCGATGTTGCACGCGCCGTCGAGGAGCGAGTACTCGGAGTGGACGTGGAGGTGCGCGCAGCCGGGAGAGGTCACGGGACCAGGGATGCTAGGCGGCGGGTCGGATGGCGCGGGGGTGTCGCGGCGGGGATTGCCGGACGTTGCGCCGTCTCTCGATGCTCACTGCGGCTCGGCCCCGCGGGCGGTGTCGAACCAGGCGTGCAGGACGTCGACCGCGCGCCGATCGCCGACGACGGCGGCGCGCTGGCCGGGCGGCGGCGCGTGGCCGGCGACGAGCGGCATGAACGCGGGCGCGCTGACGACCACGGTCGCGGCGAGGTCACCCGGGTCGTCGGGCGTGTCGGGCTCGACCTGCAGCGGCCGGCCGTCGGCCGCGGTGACGGTGAAGCTGCCGTCGCCGCCGATGGCGTACGCGACCGAGAAGCGGTGGCCGCGGGTCCAGGCGGGCTCGACCGCGGCGGCGAGCGCGGCGAGCAGCAGCCCGGGATGGACGGGCGAGCCGGCGCGGCCGAGCTCGAGGAGCCCGACCGGCTGGCGCTGCGCCCTGACCAGCCGCCGCAGCCGGCGGCGGCTGCCGCGGACGCGGACGCCGCGAAGCCTGCGGCCGGCGCCGCCGGCGGCGAGCGGGGCGAGCGCGTGGAGCGGCCCCTCCACGATGACGTCGACCTCGTCGCGCCCGCCGGGCGCCGGCCGCGGCTCGACCCGCGCGAGCCCGGCCTTCAGGACCACGCGAAGCGTCCCGACGGCGGGCGCGGTGAGGTCGTACACGAGGTCGTCGACGGCGAGCGCCTGGACGGGCAGCAGCGCCGCGAGCAGCCGGGCGGCGGTCTCGGGATCGCTGACGGCGAGCCGCTCGAGCCCCGTCCGCAGCCACGGCGTCTCGGCCAGCGGCGGCAGCATCGCCCGCGCGCCCAGCTCCTCGATCGCGGCGGACCCGGCGTGCGCGCGGGCGAGGGCGACCGACGCGGTGCGGGCGGCGGAGGCGGCGCCGGGTGGGTCGGCGCGGGGCGCGTCCGAGGAGACCGCACGCGCCGGGTCCGGGTGGGCTGTGGCCGCGGCGGCTGGGTTCGCGTGGGGCGGGTCGGTGGAGGGAGCGCCGGGCGGGCCGGTGTACGGGCCCTCGGTGGAGGGAGCGCCGAGCGGGCCGGTGTGGGCGCCTTCGGTGGAGGGAGCGCCGGGCAGGGCGGTGTAGGGACCTCCGGTGGAGGGAGCGCCGGGCGGGCCGGTGGGGAAGCCGTCGGACGGAGCCCCCGGCGGGCCGGTGGGAGGCGCTTGGGCGGCGGGGGCGGCCGTGGGTGCCTGCCCGGCCTCGCCGCCTTCGAGCCGCTCGAGCTCCTGCTCGGCGGCGGCGCGCAGGCGCTCGGCGGCGCGCTGGAGGTCCGCGATCACGTCGTGGCGGGAGGCGGAGCTCGGGCCTTCCGGCACGGCGGCGCGCAGCTCGGCGGCGATCGCGTGCAGCCGCCGGCGCGTCTCGTCCTCGACGGGGTCGAGTGACGGAGCGGTCCGGGCCTGCGCGGCTGGCCCTCCCGGCGAACCAGTGCCCGGAGCGCGTTGCTCGGCGTGCTTCGGCGGGAGCGGCGCATGGAGCGGCGGCAGCGCGCCCGGCGACTCGTCCGCAGTAGCGCCGGTCGGCTTCTCCGCACCGCCGCTTCCGGCGGCGCCCGCGTCGCCGGGGGACGCGCCCGCCGCGACGCCGCGCAGGTCGCCGACGTCGCTGCCGGCGGCCGCGGCGGTCGTGTCGGGCTCGGCTGCGCCGGTGGCCCCGGCGCCCGACCGCGCGAGGTGCTCCCGCGCCTCCGTGACCTGTGCGTGCAGGCCGGTGATGAGCGCGTCGAGCGCCGGCTCGTCGTGCGCGGGCTCCGGGCGCGCGGTGGCTTGCTCGCGCGCGACGCGGCCCTCCGCGGCGGCCCGTGCCGCCTGCTCGGCCGCGAGACGTTCGCGCAGCTCCGCCGCGGCCCGGCGGGCTTCCGCCGCGCTGTGCTCGGCGGCGGCGAGCGCGTCGCGCTCCCGGGCAGCGTCGGCACGTGCCGACGCTGCATCCGACCGCGCGCGCTCCAGCTCGGCGCGGGCGGCGTCCAGCTCGACCTCGCGGGCGCGGAGCGCGGCCTCCAGCGCCCGCCCGCGCTGCTCGAGCGCCTCGAGCTGCTCGCGGAGGTCGGCGACCGCGGCGTCGCCGGCGCGGCCGGCGTCGGCGGCCTCGACCTGCGCGCGGACCTGCGCGAGCTCGTCGCGGATGAGGGCGATCGCCGCCTGCACCCGCTCCTGGACCGCGGCCCTCCGGGCGAGCTCGCGCTCCAGCGCGGCGACGTGCGCGACCAGCGCCCGCTCGCGCTCGGACCCGGACCGCTCGGCAGCGGCATCGACGCCGTCCTCCTCCGCCCGCTCGCCGGCCAGCCGGCGCTCGAGCCCCGCGACGCGGGCGCGCAGCGCCTCGGCCTCCGCGGCGGCGGTTCGGAGCGCGTCCAGCTCACCGGCGGCGGCGCCGAGGCGCTCCGCCTCAGCGCGCAGCGCATCCGCCTGAGCGGCCCGCGCGCGCAGCTCCTCCGCCTCGGCGCGCAGCTCGTCCGCCTGAGCGGCACGCGCGCGGAGCGCCTCCGCCTCCTCCCGCAGCGCGTCCGCCTCAGCCGCGCGCGCACGGAGACCCTCCGCCTCCTCGCGCAGCGCGTCCACCTCAGCGGCCCGTGCGCGCAGCTTCTCCGCCTCGGCGCGCAGCGACTCCGCCTCCTCGCGCAGCGCGTCCGCCTCGGCGGCGCTGGTGCGGAGCTGCTCTGCCTCGGCTCGCAGGGCGGCCGCCTCGGTGCGGAGGGCCTCGGTCTCCGCTCGGCGGGCGGCTCGTTCGGCGTCGGCGATGCGGGTTGCGTCGGCCGCTCGGCGGCGGGCGTGGACCAGCTCTCGTTCGAGGGTGTCGACGAGCTCCTCGGCGCCGGCGAGGCGGGCGCGGAGGTCCTGGATCTCGGTCTCCGCTCCGCGGCGGGCGGAGGCGACCTCCTCCTCGAGCTCGGCGCGGCGGCGGCGCTCGGCCTCCTCGCGCTGCTCGGTCAGGCGCAGCCGGCGCTCGGCGTCGGCGATGCGGGCCGCGAGGCGGTCGCGGTCGGTGCCGGCTCGGGCCGCGCGCTCCTCGAGGTGGGCGAGCTGGGCGCGGAGGGTCTCGACGGTCTGCTCGGCCGACGCGGCGCGGCGGGCGGCGCTCTCCTCGGCGAGCTCCGCGCGGCGTGCGCGCCGCTCGGCCAGCACCGCCGGGTCGATGACGGTGCCCGGCGGGCCGTCCATCGCGCCCGGCTCGGCGGGCGGCAGCGCGAGCGTGAAGCCGGGGCCGGACAGGCGCGCCTCTCCCGCCTCGACGGCCGCGCGCGCGTCGACGGGGACGAGGAACGCGGCGCTCCACGCGGGCGCGAGGCCCGCGGGCGGCGGGTCGGGGAGTGCTTCGACGGCGTCGTCGCCGATCGCGAGCGTGACCGCCGGCGGCACCGTCGCCCCGTGCCATGCGCCGTAGACGCGCACCTCGATCTCGTCGGGGGACGAGGGGATCCATTCGACGCGCTGGACGGAGAGCGCGTGCGGCTCGCGGGCGGGGTTCACTCGACGGGAGTATGCGCGCGCGGGCGGACGCTTCGCGCAGGCCGCGACCCGTCCGCGCACCGGCCCGGCGCAGGCGCCGGCGCAGCGGCAGCGCGACCGCCCCGCGCGCCCGCCGGCCGTCAGCGGCAACGCGGGCGGCCCGCCACCGGCCGCCTGCTGGCGGCAGCGAGGCCGCCCCCGCGCCCCCGCCGCCTACAGCGCCATCGCGTACACCGCCATGGCGTCCCCGCCGTCCATCGCCGCTGCGCGGTCGTACGTCATCCCCAGGCGCTTCGCGACGGCGATCGACCGCTCGTTCTGCGGATCGATGACCGAGGCGATCCGCTGCAGGCCGAGCGTCGCGCGCCCCCACTCCACCGCCGCGCGGCCCGCCTCGGTCGCGTAGCCGTTGCCCCACGCGAAGCGGCCCAGCGTCCACCCCACCTCCAGCTCCGGCCAGCCGGCCGGATACCACAGGCCCGCCCGCCCGAGCAGCCGGCCGGAGTCGCGCGAGACGACCGCCCAGATGCCGTACCCGCGCAGCACCCAGTGGCCGTGGTAGGCGGCCATCCGGAGCCACGCGTCCATGCGGTTGAGGACGCCCCCGGTGAACCGCTGCACCTCGGGGTCCGCGACGATCGCCGCCCACTCGTCGAGGTCCTCCTCCACGAACCCGCGGAGGATCAGCCGCTCGGTCGTCAGCCGCGGGATCACCCGGACGCGGCGTCCCGCAGCCGCCACGCCATCCGCGACTGCAGCGACCACAGCTCGATGAACCCCGGCGACGCCTGCTGGGAGAACAGCCCGCCGGACTCGGCGAACGTCGCGAGCTGCGCGTCGTACACCGCGTGCGGCGACTCGCGCGTCACGACGCGCACCGAGCCCTTGTAGAGCTTCAGCCCGATCCGCCCGGTCACCCACTCGTTGACGCTGTCCATGTACGCGTCGAGGTTCGACCGCAGCGGCTCCCACCACAGTCCCGCGTAGACGAGGTACGCCCACTGCCGGTCGAGCTGCGGCTTGAACTGGTTCTGGTGGATCGTCCCCACCAGCTTCTCCAGCTCCGCGTGCGCGGGAAGGAGGATCGCCGCCGCCGGGACCTCGTAGATGTCGCGCACCTTCAGGCCGACGATCCGGTCCTCGATGTGGTCGACGATCCCGACGCCGTGCTTCATGCCGAGCTCGGCGGCCGCCTCGAGCAGGTCGACCAGCGCCAGCCGCGAGCCGTTCAGCGCCACCGGCAGCCCGCGCTCGAAGTCGACCGTCACGACCTCCGGCTCGTCGGGCGCCTCCTCCGGCCGCGTGACGAGCTGGAAGACGTCGTCCTCGGGCGCGTGGCCGAGGTCCTCGATCCACTTGCCCTCCGACGAGCGCCCCCACAAGTTGTCGTCGATCGAGTACGGCGCGCTCTCGACGCCGCCCTTCACGGGGATCCCGTGCTCGCGCGCGTACGCGATCTCCTCGTCGCGCCCCATCGCCCACGACCGCACGGGCGCGATCAGCTTCAGCTCGGGCGCGAGCGTCGCGACCGTCGCCTCGATCCGCACCTGGTCGTTGCCCTTGCCGGTGCAGCCGTGCGCGATCGTGTCGCAGCCCGACCGGCGGGCGTACTCGACGGCCAGCTTGGCGATGAGCGGCCGGCCGAGCGCCGTGAAGAGCGGGTAGCCGAGGCCGTAGATCGCGTTCGCCTTGATCGCGGGCGCGATGAACTCGTTGGCGAACTCCTCGCGCGCGTCGACCACGAACGTCTCGACCGCCCCGAGCCGCCGCGCCTTCTCCTCCACGACGCGGTAGTCCTCGCCGGGCTGCCCGAGGTTGACGGTCAGCGTGACGACCTCGGCCTCGTACTCGTCCTGGATCCACTTGAGCATCACGCTCGTGTCCAGGCCGCCGGAGTACAGGAGCAGCACGCGGCCCACTTCCTCGGGCCGGGCCTCGTAGGAGGCGATCGCGTGCGCGCGCGCGCGGCTGGGCGCGTCGGGCTGGGAGAGGATGTGAGCGGAGGTTCTGGGGGTCTCGTCGGCCATGCGGCGACGGAGGGTACGCCCCTGATGCGCGCTTAGCATTGCGCGCCGGCGATCGGGCGGCGGGCCGCTAGGCGCTGAGCACCGCGCGCAGGCGCGCGACCGCGTCGTCGACCTGCGCCTCGTCCACGATCAGTGGGGGGAGCAGGCGGATCGTCGCCGGGCCGGTCGCGTTGGCGACGAGCCGCTGCTCGAGCAGCGCGCGCCGCACGAGGTCCGGCGCGCCGCCGTCCTCGACGTCGAACGCGACCATCAGCCCGCGGCCGCGGACCGCCGTGGCGCGCGGCAGCTCGGCGAGCGCCTCGCGCAGCCGCTCGCCCAGCTCGCGCACGCGCGCGTGGAGCGCCGGGTCCTCGAGGACGTCGAGCGCGGCGTTCGCGGCCGCCGCGACCAGCGGGCTGCCGGCGAACGTCGAGCCGTGGTCGCCGGGCCGCAGCACGCCGGCCAGGCGCTCGCCCGCGATCAGCGCGCCGATCGGCAGCCCGCCGCCGAGCGCCTTGGCGGTCGTCACCGCGTCGGGCACGACGCCGCTGTGCTCGTAGGCCCACAGCCGCCCCGTGCGCGCCAGGCCGCACTGCACCTCGTCGAAGATCAGCGCGGCGCCGTGCTCGTCGCACGCCTCGCGCGCGGCCCGCAGCACGTCGTCGCCGAGCACCCGCACGCCCGACTCGCCCTGCACGGGCTCGAGCAGCACCGCCGCCGTGCGCTCGCCCACCGCCGCGCGGATCGCCGCGGCGGTCGGTTCGACGGCCACAAACCCGGGAACGAGCGGCGCGAACGGCGCCTGCTTGCTCTCCTGCGCCGTGGCGCTCAGCGCCCCGTACGTCCGGCCGTGGAAGCCGCCGTGCATGACGACGATCTCGCCGCCCTGCCTGGCCTTGCGCGCGAGCTTCAGCGCCGCCTCGATCGCCTCCGCGCCGCTGTTGGCGAAGAACACGCCCCCGCCGAGCGACAGCGCGGCGAGCCGCTCGGCCAGCCGCTCCATCGGCGCGCTCCAGAAGAGGTTCGAGGCGTGCAGCAGCCGCCCGGCCTGGTCGCGGATCGCCTCCACCACGCGCGGGTGGCAGTGCCCGACCGCCGACACCCCGATCCCGCAGAGGAAGTCGAGGTACTCGTTGCCGTCCGCGTCCCACAGCCGCGCCCCCTCGCCGCGGGCGAAGCTCACCGGCTGGCGCGCGTACGTCTCGAGCAGGCTCACTGCGCCGGGGTGACCTTCGTGCCGATGCCGGCGATCGTGAACAGCTCGAGCAGGAGCGAGTGGGGCACGCGCCCGTTGACGATGTGCGCCGACGTCACGCCGCCGTGGATCGCGTCCACGCACGCCTGGAGCTTCGGCCGCATCCCGCCCGCGATGCCGTCGAGCGCGCGCACGACCTCGTCGGCCGGCGCCTCGGAGATGAGCGAGGAGTGGTCGTGCGGGTCGCGCAGCCAGCCCTCGACGTCGGTGAGGAAGATGACCTTGTACGCGTTCAGGGCGCGCGCGACCGCCGCGGCGGCCTCGTCGGCGTTGACGTTGTACGAGTGGCCCTGGACGTCCGCGCCGACCGACGCGATCACCGGGATGTAGTCCTCGGCGACATGGCGGATGACGCCGGCGTCGACCCGCTCGATCCGGCCGACGAAGCCGATGTCCTCTCCCCCGGGCGCCGCGGTGCGGGCGACGCGGAACAGCTCGCCGTCGTCGCCCGACAGGCCGACCGCCGCCTGGCCGTGCCGGTTGAGGCGCAGGACGATGTCCTTGTTGACCTTGCCGACCAGCACCATCTTCGCGATCTCGACGGTCTGCGCGTCGCTCACCCGCAGGCCGCCGACGAAGTGGACCGGCATGTCGAGCCGCTCCATGTACTCGGTGATCGCCGGGCCGCCGCCGTGGACGACGACCGGGTTGACCCCGCAGTACTTGAGCAGGACGACGTCGCGGGCGAAGTCCTCGCGCAGCGCCGTGTCCTCCATCGCCGCGCCGCCGTACTTGATGACGACCGTGCGGCCGTGGAACTCGCGGATGTACGGCAGCGCCTCGAGGAGCGTCTCGACGTCGCGCATCAGGTCGTGTAGTCGGCGTTGATCGTCACGTAGCCGTGGCCGAGGTCGGAGAAGAACACCTCGGTCTCGGCGCCCTCGCCGGGCAGGCCCACCTCGATCTCGACCTCGTCCGCGTCGAACGACGCGGTCGCGCCGGTGGCCTGGCCCCCGCTGCACACCGCGACGCCGTCGATCGCGACGTCGAAGTGCAGCGGGTGGGTGTCGACCAGCGCGCCGCCGATGGCCTGCGCGATCCGGCCCCAGTTCGGGTCGCCGCCGTGGAGCGCGGTCTTGACGAGCGGCGAGTTGGCGATGGCGCGGGCGACGCGCTCGACGACGGCGTCCGCGCCGCCGCGCACGACGACGCGGCCGATCCGGCGCGAGCCCTCGCCGTCCGCGACCATCCGGATCGCCAGCTGGCGCAGCAGCGCGTCGAGCGCCTCCCCGAAGCGCAGCTCGGCCTCGGTCTCCGGCTCCACCGCGACGCCGCTCGCCCCGGAGGCCATGAGGATCGCGGTGTCGTTGGTCGACAGCTGGCCGTCGACGCTGATGCGGTCGAAGGAGCGCTTGACGCACACGCCGAGCAGCAGGTCGCACGTCTCGGCGCTGAGCGCGGCGTCGGTCTGGACGAAGCAGAACATCGTCGCGAAGCTCGGCTGGATCATCCCCGCGCCCTTGGCCTGCGCGGCCAGCCGGACGGTGCCGCCCGGCAGGTCGACGTCGAGCGCGACGTGCTTGTCGACGACGTCGGTCGTGCGGATCGCGACCGCGAGCTCCTCCGCCCCGTCCTCGCGCAGGCGGGGGCGCAGGTCCAGCAGCCCCTTGATCACCTTCTGGCCGTCGAGCTGCACGCCGATGACGCCGGTCGAGCAGACCGCGACCTGGTCCTCCGGCACGCCGGCGACCATCGCCGTGCCGCCCTGCATCCGCGCGGCCTCGTCCAGCCCGCGCCGGCCGGTCGCCGCGTTGGCGTTGCCGCTGTTGGCGACGACCGCGCGCAGCGCGTCGAGCCGGCAGCGCTCGCGGGTGATCGTCACCGGCGGCGCCTGCACGCCCGAGCGCGTGAACCGCGCGGCGCTCGTCGTGTCCGGCGCGTCGGAGACGACGACGCCGAGGTCGAGGCCGTCCGGCTTGATGCCCGCGGCGACGCCGGCGGCGCGGAAGCCGCGGGGCAGGCGCCCGTCCGCCGCCTCGCGGACGTGCGGCGGCTGCTCGACCCAGCGGGAGGCGAAGAACGTCACCGCAGGCCCGCGGTCTCGTCGAGCCCGAACATCAGGTTGAGGTTCTGCACCGCCTGCGACGCCGCGCCCTTCCACAGGTTGTCGATCGCGGCGAAGACGAGCACCTTGCCGGTGCGCCCGTCGACGGCGGCGTGCACGCGGCAGACGTTCGTGTCGCGCACGTCGCGCACGCCGGGCGGCGTCGCCGCCAGCTCGACGAACGGCTCGCCGGCGTACGCGCCGGCGAAGAGCGCGTCGACGTCGTCCTGGTCGAGCGGCCGGGTCGTCGTCACGTAGCACGAGACCAGCTCGCCCTGGTCGAGCGGGAGCAGGTGCGGGGTGAACGTGCTCGTCACGTCGGCGCCCAGCGCGGCCAGCTCCTGGTCGATCTCCGGCGCGTGGCGGTGGTGGCCGACGCCGTACGGGCTGACGTTCTCGGCGACCGTGACGAAGTGCGTCTTGCGCGTCGCGGCGCGGCCGGCGCCCGAGACGCCGGACTTCGCGTCGATCACCGCGTCGGCGATCAGC
Source organism: Solirubrobacteraceae bacterium (assembly GCA_035940955.1). Classification (GTDB taxonomy): domain Bacteria; phylum Actinomycetota; class Thermoleophilia; order Solirubrobacterales; family Solirubrobacteraceae; genus CADCVT01. Next base: position 41,217 of record DASZEJ010000077.1, on the reverse strand, counting down.
CCGGCGCGGGCGAGCGGCGCGAGGCCGATGAGCGTCGCCGTCGGATAGCAGCCGGGGCAGGCGACCAGGTGCGAGGCGGCGACCTGCTCGCGGTACAGCTCGGGGAGGCCGTAGACGGCGTGGCCGAACAGCGCAGGCGCGCCGTGCTCGCCGTACCACTCCGCGTAGACGGCGGGGTCGCGCAGCCGGAAGTCAGCCGACAGGTCGACGACCTTGACGCCGCGGTCGTGCAGCGCGGCGACGGTGGGCGCGCTGACGCCGTGCGGGTAGGCGACGACCGCCGCGTCGACGCCGCCGTGGGTGGACAGGTCGAACGGGTCGAGCGTGAGCGGCACGCGGTGGTAGGGGTACAGCTCGTCGAGCCGCACGCCGGCGTCCGACCGCGAGGTGACCGCGACGAGCTCGAAGTCCGGGTGCGCGTACAGCAGGCGGGCGGCGATCGCGCCCGTGTAGCCGCTGGCGCCGGCGACGACGACGCTAGGCACGCTGCTCTACCCCCAGGCGCTCGCGCAGCGCGCCGACGATGGCCGCCATCCGCGCGTCGGCCTCCTCGTCGGTCAGCGTGCGGTCGGGCGCGCGGAAGGCGAGGTGCATGGCCAGCGAGTCGCCGTAGACGTCGAACACGCTCGCCTCCTCCGGCCGGCCGGCCTCGCGCACCACGGCGAGCACCTGCGCGCTCGTCACGCCCTGGGGCACGACGACGGCCAGGTCGCGGCGGACCGGCGGGAACGTCGCGAACGGCGTGAACGGCAGCTCGCGCGGCGCCTGCTCGATCGCGAGGCCGAGGTCGACCTCGAACGCGGCGACGGCGCCGTCGAGGTCCCACGCGCGCGCGACGAGCGGGTGGACCTCGCCGATCCAGCCCAGCTCGGTCTCGCCGCTGAACACGCGCGCGGCGCGGCCGGGATGGAGGAACGGGTGGCCCGGCGGGCGCACGTCCCACGGGATCCGCAGCGTGTCCAGCACCGCGCCGAGGACGGCCTTGGCGGCGTGGAAGTCCCACGTCGCGGCGTCGCGCGAGCGCCACGACTCGGGCAGCACGCGGCCGGTGAGCAGCGCGCCGAGCGCGTGGGCCTCGAGCGGCAGGCCCTCGAACCGGCCGCGGCGCGCGACCGCGGTCGCGCCGGTGGCGATGCCGCCCGCCTCGGCGTCGAGGTAGATCGCCCCGCTCTCGAAGAGCGCGAGGTCGGGCCGGCCGCGGGCGGCGTTGTGGCGCGCGGCGTCGAGCAGCGACCCGAGCAGCGTCGTCCGCAGCACGGACTGGTCCTCGCTCATCGGGTTCTCGAGCGCGACGAAGCGCCGGCGCGGGTCGCCGTCCGGCAGCCGCAGGCGGTCCGCGACGCCCGGCTCCGTGAACGACCAGCCGACGACCTCGGTGAGCCCGCGGCCCACGAGCGCGTCCTCCGCGCGGCGCCGCGCGCGCTGCTCGAACGTCAGCCGGCCGGCGACGCCGTTGCGCGACGGCAGCGTCGCGGGCAGCCGGTCGAGCCCCTCGATCCGGGCGACCTCCTCGACGAGGTCGGCCTCGCGCGTCACGTCCGCGCGGCGGAAGTGCGGGACGGTGACCGCGAGGTCGTCGCCGTCCTCGGCGACGCCGAAGCCGAGCGACTCGAGGATCGCGCGCTGGCGCTCGCGCGCGACCGGCATGCCCAGCAGGCGCTCGACGCGCGCGGGGCGCAGCCGCAGCGGCTCGGGCTCCGGCCCCGGGCCGCCGGCGTCGATCGTCCCCGGCACGAGCCTCGCGCCGCACAGCTCGACCATGAGCTGCGTCGCGACGGCCAGGGCCTCCATCGGCTGCTCGGCCGACAGGCCCTTCTCGAACCGGGCGCTGGCCTCGCTGCGCAGGCCGAGCCGGGTGGAGGTGCGGTGGATCGTCGGGGCGTGCCACGCCGCGACCTCGAGCAGCACGCGGGTCGTGTCGGCGGCGACCTCGGACCGCGCGCCGCCCATCACGCCGGCCAGCGAGGTCGGGCCGTCGGCGTCGTCGATGACGATCTCGCCCTCCTGCAGCGTCCGCGTCTGGCCGTCGAGCGTGTCGATCGTCTCGCCCTCGCGCGCGGCGCGCACGACGAGCCGCTGCCCGGCGACCCGGTCGAGGTCGAAGGCGTGCAGCGGCTGGCCGGTCAGCAGCATCGCGTAGTTCGTGATGTCGACGACGTTCGAGATCGGGCGCATGCCGGCGGCGGTCAGGCGCGCCTTGAGCCACGGCGGCGACGGCCCGATCGCCACGTCCTCGAACGCGCGGGCGGTGAAGCGCGGGCACAGGTCGGGCACCTCGACGCGGACCTCGACGCCCTCGACCTCCCCCGGCGTGCCCGGGTCCTGCGCCCACGGCGGCGGGCGCAGCGCGGCGCCCGTCGTGGCGTGCACCTCGCGGGCGATGCCGTAGACGCCGAGGCAGTCGGGGCGGTTCGGGGTGACCTCGAACTCGAGGACGTCGGTGGCGAGCGGCAGCAGGTCGCTCAGCGGCGCGCCCGGCGTCCCGTCCTCCAGCACGAGGATGCCGGCGTGGTCGGTGCCGATCGCCAGCTCGTCCTCGGCGAGGATCATCCCGTTCGACTCGACCCCGCGCAGCTTGGCCTTCCTGAGCTTCGTGCCGTCGGGCATGACCGCGCCAGGGCCGGCGACGGCGACCAGCTGGCCGGCGGCGACGTTCGGCGCGCCGCAGACGATCTGCCGCGACTCGCCGTCGCCGACGTCGACGACGCAGACGGTCAGCCGGTCGGCGTCCGGGTGGCGGTCGGCGCTCAGCACGCGGCCGACCAGGAAGTGCTCGACCGCCCCGACGCCGTGCCGGTGCACGGCCTCGACCTTCGTGCCGGTCATCGTGAGGCGCTCGCCGAGGTCGCGCGCGGGCAGGCCGGCGTCGGCGTACTCGGCGAGCCACTCGAGCGGGACCCTCATCCGAACTGCTCCACGAACCGCAGGTCGTTGTCGAAGAACATGCGCAGGTCGGGCACGCCGTGCTTGAGGAAGGCGATCCGCTCGATCCCCATGCCGAACGCGAACCCCTGGACGCGCTCGGGGTCGTAGCCGTGCTCGCGCACGTACTCGAAGACGTTCGGGTCGACCTCGCCGGCGCCCAGGATCTCGATCCAGCCCTCGCCCTTGCACAGCGGGCAGCGCGCGCCGTCTCTGAGGAAGCCGTCGCGGCAGTTGAAGCAGGAGACGTCGACCTCGACGCTCGGCTCGGTGAACGGGAAGAAGTGCGGGCGCAGCCGGACGTCGCGCTCGTCGCCGAACACCGCGCGGGCGAAGGCGAGCAGCGTGCCCTTGAGGTCGGCGAGCGTCACGTCCTCGTCGACCGCGAGCCCCTCGACCTGGTGGAACTGCGGGGTGTGCGTGGCGTCGTTGTCGCGCCGGTAGACGCGGCCGGGGACGACGACGTAGAGCGGCGGCGGGTACAGCTCCATCGCGCGGACCTGCATCGGCGAGGTGTGGGTGCGCAGGACGAGGTCCTGCGCCACGTAGAAGGTGTCGCTGCGGTCGCGCGCGGGGTGCGTGACGGCGTGGTTGAGCGCGTCGAAGTTGTAGTGGACGAGGTCGACCTCCGGGCCCTCCATGATCGAGAAGCCGAGGCCGACGAAGATGTCCTCGATCTCGCGGCGGGTCGCGGTGAGGAGGTGGTGGCGCCCGACCGGCTGCGGCGGGGCGCCGGGGAGGGTGACGTCGATCCGGTCGGCCGCGAGCCGGGCGTCGAGCTCGGCGGCCTCGAGCTGGGCGCCGCGGTCGGCGACGAGCTGCTCGAGCGCCTTCCGCGCCTCGTTCGCCGCCCGGCCGACGACGCCGCGCTGCTCGGGCGGCAGCGTCGCGACGCCGCGGAGCAGGTTCGGCAGCTCGGCCTTGCGGCCCAGGTAGCGCACGCGCACGTCCTCGAGGGCGGCGCTGTCGGCCGCCCGCGCGATGGCCTGCTCGGCCTCGGAGCGCAGTTCGGAGATGCGGTTCGTCGGATCGTTCATGGGCACAAAAAAGGCGCCGTTCCCGGCGCCCGCGAGGCTCGCGATCGGCTGCGCAGCTACGCGGCCGTCGCCTCGCGGGCCTCGGTACGGCGAAATCGGCGGGTGCGGCGGGTGCGGCGCATGGAATCCCTAGTTGTAGCGCACGGCCTCGTACAGCGCCACCGTCGCGGCCATCGCCGCGTTGAGCGACTCGCTGCGGATCGGGACGTGCGCGACGCGGTCGCACGCGGCGACGACCTCGTCCGGAAGACCCTCGCGCTCGGCGCCGACGAGCAGGGAGCCCTCCGGGAGCGGGCCGCGAAGCGGCTCCCCGGCGCGGGCGGCGAGCGCGACGGTGGGGCGCGGGAGGGCGGCGAGCGCGCGCGCCGCGTCGGCGGGCGGCGACGCCGTCTCTGCGGCGCGCGCCGCGTCGGCCGGCGGCGGAGCCGTCTCTGCGGCGCGCGTCGCGTCGGCCGGCGGCGGCGCCGCCGTCTCGCCCGCTCCCTCGCCCCACCGCGCGAGCGGCACCGTGAACACCGCCCCCATCGACGCGCGCACCGCCTTCGGTCCGTACGGGTCGGCGCAGCCGGGGCCGAGCGCGACCGAGGCCGCTCCGAACGCGAGCGCGGAGCGCAGGATGGTGCCCACGTTGCCGGGGTCGCCGACGCCCCACAGCGCGACGCAGAGCGGGCCGGCGGGGGCCTCGGCCCAGCGGCGCTCGAAGACGCCGATCGCGCGGGTGCCGGAGCCGAGCGCGGACGCCGCAGCGAGCAGCGACGGCTCGACCTCGATCCCCTCGAGCCCGCTGCCCGCCGCGACGAGGACGAGCTCCGGGGAGCGGCCCGCGTCGCGGGCGGCGGCGAGGAGGTCCTCCCCCTCCGCCACGAACAGGCGCGGGTCGCGGCGACGCTGCAGCCGGCGGACGAGCTTCAGCTTCGCGTTGTCGGCGCTGGTGATGAGCTCGCGTCGCGACGTCACATCACGGCCGCTGCGCGGCGATGGCGCTACCCGGCGTCGTTGGCGGCCTTGGCCGCCGCGCAGATCCCGGCGAACGTCTCCGGGTCGCGGACCGCGATGTCCGCGAGGACCTTGCGGTCGAGCTCGATGCCGGCGGCCTGGACGCCGTGGATGAGCTGGGCGTACGTCATGCCGTTGCGGCGCGCGGCGGCGTTGATGCGCGTGATCCACAGCCGGCGGAAGTCGCGCTTGCGGTTGCGCCGGTCCCGGTAGGCGTAGGAGTCGGCCTTCATGACCGTCTCCTTCGCCTTGTTGTACCGCCGGCTCGCGTCGCCGCGGTAGCCCTTGGCCCGCTCGAGCGTGGCCCGCCGCTTCTTCTTCGCGTGGACCGACCGCTTCACGCGCGCCATCTAGCGGCCCATCCCCTGCAGCAGCTTCTTGGCCCGCGCCGCGTCCTGCCCCTCGAGCGTCGTCTCGTTGCCGAGGCGGCGCTTGCGCTTCGCCGACTTCTTGCCCAGGTTGTGGGACGTGAAGGCGTGATGCGCCCGGACCTTGCCCTTGGCGGTCAGCTTGAAGCGCTTCTTCGCGCCCGAGTGGGACTTCATCTTCGGCATGGCGAGCAGGGCAGGATAGCGAGCGGGCGGTGCGCGCCGGTCACCGGGCCCGCACGTCCCCGGCCGGGAGCACGACGCGCCCGGTCACGGTGAACAGGTGCGGCAGCGTCAGGTCGCGCGCCGGGCGGACGGTGAAGCGCAGCCCGGGCAGGCGGCGCGCGAGTCGCCGACGACGCGCCGCGGCGCCCGAGGACCGACTCGCGGTCGCGGGCGGAGAAGTCAGTCGGCGAGCTGCTCGTCGCTGCCGAGCGGGCGGTCCTTCGTCGGCTTGGCGCGCGGCTTCTTCGCGCCGCCCTGGCCGCTGCCGCTGCGCTCCTCGGGCGGGGCGCCCGCGCTGCCGCTGCGCTCCTCGCCCGGGGCGGCCGCCGCGCTGCCGCCGTCGCTCGCGACGGCCTCAGCGGGCTGGTCGCCGTCCTCGGACGGCTCGTCCTCCGGCTCGGTGATCTCGCCCGCGAGGACCGCCTTCGACGGGCCGAGCATCATCGTCATGTTGCGCCCGTCCTGCTGCGGGCGCTGCTCGACGACCGCGAGCTCCTGGAGCTCCTCCGCGAGCCGGTCGAGGATCGCCTCCCCGCGCTCGGGGTGCGTGACCTCGCGCCCGCGGAACATGATCGTGACCTTGACCTTGTCCTTGTGGCGCAGGAAGCGCTCGACGTGGCGCTTCTTGGTCGCGTAGTCCTGCTCCGCGATCTTGGGGCGGAACTTGATCTCGCGGACGACGATCTGCTGCTGGTGCTTGCGCGCCTGCTTCTGCTTCTGGGCCTGCTCGTACTTGTACTTCGAGTAGTCGAGCACCCGCGTGACCGGCGGGCGCGCCTCGGGCGCGACCTCGACGAGGTCGAGGTCCTTGTCCTGGGCGTAGCGCAGCGCCTTGTCGGTGGGCATGACGCCCATCTGCTTGCCGGTTTCGTCGATGAGCCGCACCTCGGGGACGCGGATGCGCTCGTTGATCCGGGTCATGTCCCGCTCGGGCGGGCGCCGGTCGAACCTGCGGGGGACCGGCACTTAGCTGTGTCGAGGCGTCGTCAAGCCGGGCGAGTATAGCCGTGCGCCGGTCATGCGCCAGCGGCGACGAACGCCCGCTCCTGCCCCGGCGCGCCCGGCCGTCGCGTCGCGGGGCGGGCGGATAGCGTGCCGCGCGTGGACCCCGCCCGCCTCCGCGCCGAGTTCCCCGTCCTCGAGCGCCTCACATACCTGAACGCCGGAACGTGCGGGCCGCTGCCCGCCGCGGCCCGGCGCGCCGCCGACGAGGTCGCCGACATGGCGGAGCTCGACGGGCGGCGCGACGCGTACTACGACCGGTTCGTCGCGCTGCGCGATCGCCAGCGCGACGCGTACGCCGCGCTCCTCGGCGCCTCGCCCGACGACGTCGCGGTGACGACGTCGACCAGCGACGGCATCGCGCGCGTCGTGGCCGGGCTCGAGCTCTCCTCGCGCGACGAGGTGCTCGTCGCCGAGCGCGAGCACCCCAGCCTGCTCGGGCCGCTGCTCGGCGCGGCGATGCGCAGCGGCGTGCGGATCCGCACCGCCCCGCGCGCCGAGCTCGTCGAGGCCGTCGGCGCCGACACCGCGCTCGTCGCGTGCTCGCACGTCGGCTGGGTGACCGGCACCGTGGCGCCCGACCTGTCCGAGCTGGCCCGCGAGGTCCCCGTCCTGCTCGACGGCGCGCAGGGCATCGGCGCGGTCCCGGTCGACGTGCGCGCGCTGGGGTGCTCCTTCTACGCCGCCTCCGGCCAGAAGTGGCTGTGCGGGCCGGTCGGCACCGGCGCGCTGTACGTCGCGCCCGAGCACCGCGAGCGGCTCGCCCCCACGACGCTCGCCTACTTCGCCTACGCGGACGCGACGCGCGCGCTCGACCCGAGCGCCGTCCACCCGACTGCGACGCGGTTCGACACGCCCGCGCTCGCGCCCGAGACCGTCGCCGCGGCGCTCGCGGCGCTCGACGTCCTCGGCGCGTACGGCTGGGATCGCGTCCACGCACGCGCGCGCGAGCTGGCGGGGCGGCTCGCCGCCGCGCTCGAGGCGAGCGGCCGGCGGGTCGCGCCGCGCGCGCAGACGACGCTCGTCGCGTGGGAGGAGGCCGACCCGCACGCCGCCACCGAGCGGCTCGACGCCGCGGGGGTCGCGGTCCGGTCGGTGCCGGGCTCGCCCTACCTGCGGGCGAGCGTCGGCGCCTGGAACGACGAGGACGACCTCGACCGGCTACTGGCGGCGCTTTGAGGTGCAGACGCCGGCGCCGCACAGGCGGTAGCTCCGCCGGCCGCTGAGCGCGACGCGCGTCGGGATCGAGTACCCGCGCACGCCCTCGCCGTGGCCGATGCGGACGGCGTACCACGCGCCGACCCGCCAGCCGCCGTCGAAGCCCGCGAACGCCGACTGCTCGCCGATCCGGATGCCCTCGCGCCTGCCGGCGGCGAAGCCCGCCCGGCGCCCGGCGCGGTAGCCGGCTGCGCGCCCGCGGGCGATCGCCCGGCGGCGGATGGCCTCGCGCCCCGGCCCGCCGACCCCGTAGCGGTCGTTCGCGGCGGTGCGCGCGCTCAGCTCGCCGGCCGTCCAGCCGCGCTCGAAGGCGGCGTCGAAGTCGGCGGTGCCGCGGCCGGCGGCGTAGCCCGCGGCGCCGCAGACGGCGGCCATCGAGACGGCCAGCGCCGCGTAGGTCCCTGCTCTGACGATGCGAGCCTCCATGCCCTCCGGCGCCAGGGTCCTCCGCGGTCCTCGGTGCGTCAACCCCTACATTCGTCCGCCCCTTCGGCCGATGAACAGGACCGATGGTCCTCGATCTGCTCCTCGGGAACGCATCGCTGGTGCTCGGCGTCCTGCTCACGGCGTTCAGCGCGCCCCTCGCCACGCTCATGCGCGAGGGCGACGACGGCTGGCGCGAGCGCGGCTGGACGCAGGCCTACGAGCCGGACGTCGGCTTCCTCGAGTCCGAGCGCGGGCGCTGGTGGGTCTTCCGCGGGTGGCTGCTGCTCTCGGCGGCGGGCTTTCTGATGATCGGCGCCGCCCTCGTGCTGCGCGCCCTCCTCTAGCCCAGCTCGAACCGCACCCCGGCGGCCTCGACCGACTCGCCCGCCCGCCCCGGGAGGGCGGCGTGGAACGCCTCGATGCCGTCGTCGGGCCCCTCCACGAAGCGCAGCCGGCCGCCGAGGTCGAGCGGGATCGTCGTGCCGTCCTCGACCGGGCGGCCGAGCACGGCGGCCCAGCGGGCGGCCATCGCGTCCGGGTCGGTCGCCCGCAGCGTCGCGCCGGTCAGGGCGCCGGCGGCGACGGTCGCGGGCGCCGTCCCCTCCCACGCCGGCCCGCCCCAGCGCCAGCCCTCCGGCGGGTCGCAGCGGTCCAGGGCGACGATCGCCGCTCCCATGTCGCGCGGGTGGAGGTGGACGTCGACGACGTCCGGCAGCTCGACGCTCCACACCTCGCGGATGCCGCGCTCGCGCGCCCGGCGGCGCGCTCCCTCGAGGTCGTCGAGCTGGAGCATGAGCATGTAGCCGCCGTCGCCGCGGCGGTCGAGGTGCCGGCGGGCGGGGGCGTCGCCGCGGACGGGCGAGACGACCTCGACGAACGTGTCGCCGAGCGCCATGACCGCGTTGCGCAGCCCGAAGTGGGCGACGTTCGGGTCGTGGAACGGGTCGCCGAGCGGCAGCGCCTCGCGGAGCCGGGCGACGGCGGCGTCGAGGTCGTCCGCGGCGAGGACCGCCTGGCGCAGGCGCGGCACGGCGCGGCTCAGCGGACGTCGATGCGCTGCGTCATCGCGACCGGGTGCAGCGAGCAGAACAGCTTGTAGGCGCCCGGGCGGGTGAGCGTGCGCCGGTAGCTGCGCCCGTCGCTGAGCGGCTGGGAGGAGAAGCCGAACGGCGCGTCGGCGACCGTGACGTCGTGGTGCAGCTCGTCGTCGAAGCGCCAGCGGAACGTGGTCCCCGCCGGGACGTCGAAGTTCGCCGGCCGCAGGCGCGGGCTCGTCACGTCGATCGTCACGGTCCCCGGCCGCTCGAGGCGCTTCACCGGCCCGGGCGGGCGCTCGATCTCGCGTGCCCGCCCGTCGGGGCCGATGCCGGTGAGCGGCACCCTCCACGCCGGGGGCTGCAGGCGGCCGGTGCGCTTCTGGAGCGTCTCCGTCAGGTCGGTCGGGAGCGGCGGGCAGCGGTTCTGCGGCGCGCGGCCCGGGGCTATGTAGACGTGCATGATCCCCATCGCCCGCACGTGCATCGTCTGCGCGTCGTACTCGGTCGCGATGCGCAGCCGCTCGCCGCGGCGGACGGGGATGCCGGTCGGAGTAGTCAACAAACTGCTGCTAATCGGACCAGGCTCGTGTAGGTTCGGGAGTACGTGGTAGTACGGATGGTCCTCGTCGCCGTACAGCGGATGGCTCCTCACCAGCTCGCGGTCGCCGCACGCCGGCTGCCGCAGCGCGACGTTCAGGGCCCCGCCGTGGATGTGCCCGCCGGCCAGCACGATCCGGCCGGTCGTCGGGACCGTCCAGCCGGCGGTCTCGCGGTGGACGGACCCGGGCAGGCCGCCGCCCGGGACGTCGAAGATCGGGTCCACGCCGCAGCCGTCGACGACGCCGACCCAGTACGCCCTGACCCCGGCGATCCGGGGCGAGTCGTCGACGGTCACCGTGTACTCGATCCACGCCTGGTCGGACCGGGGGCCGTGGTTCATCAGCATCCAGTTCGCGTCCCAGCGGTCGCGCTTGCGGACGCGGTAGCCGTAGCCGGCCGGGAAGACCAGCTCGCGGTCCTCTTCCCCCGTGCCGTAGAAGCGCTCGCCGAGGCTGCCCTTGCAGTAGGTGACGTCGCGGCGGGTGCGGCCGGGCGAGCCGAGGTCCTTGAACGTGAGGTGGTGGAGCATCATCCGGCTGACCGGCAGCTGGCGGCCGCGGCGGTCGACCACGCGCGCGTGCATGCGCGTGACGTGGCCGTCGACCCGCGGGGCGGGGAAGCGGGACGTGCGGTACTTGACGGCGTACGGCCCGATGCCGATCGGGCCGAAGCGCTTGGTGATCGTGCGCTGGGTCGCGTGGGCCGGCGCGGGTGCGAGCGTCGTGAGCAGTGCGCCGGTGAGGGCGAGCAGCAGGGCGGGCCGGCGCATGGGCGCAGGCTAGCCCAGCGCGCCATGGGCGGGCGGCGCTGCGCCGGGTGTGGAGTACTGGGTACGGGGGTCGGGAAGTCGACGCGTCGTGGCCGAGGTCACCCGTGAACCTGGAGCGATAGCCGCGGAGCTCGCTCCCCGGCGCTTCGCCCGCGGCTCCGACGCGGGCGTCGAGGCGCACGTCGCCGAGCTGCGCGCGGTGCGCGACCGGCTGGCGCAGGAGCTCGCCGTGCTCGAGCAGCGGGTCGACGAGCTGGCGACGGTCCGGCCGCCGCTCTCGGACGACGAGCGGACCGAGCGCGCCGCCGAGCTGGCCGCGAAGCTGCGCGACACGCGCGCGGAGCTCGACGCGAGCCGCTGGATGCGCACCGCGATCACCGACCACCTCGTCGCGCGCGAGCACGAGGTGCTGGCGTCGGTTGGGCGCGACGACGACCGCGTCCGCGGTTCCCGCCGCGCCCGGTGGCGCATGCGGCTGCCGATCGCCCTGGCGGGCGTCCTCGTCGGCGGCGCGCTGGGTGGGGTCGCCGTCGCGACGCTGGGCGACGACGACCCGGCGCGCGCGCCGGCGCCGGCCGCCAACCCCCGGCCGGTGGCCGCGGAGCCCCGCCCGGTCCCGTCCTGCAAGAACCTGCCGCCCGACGCCGCCGACAACGGGACGATCACCTGCACGACCGGCACCACCCTCGGCATCACCTCCGGCCGCGAGCCGCTGCTGCTCGACGGCATCCAGGTCCGCGTCCTGCGCTCCGTCCGCGTCGGGCCGAACGTCGACGTCCGGCTGCGCGTCCGCAACCTGACCGACCAGGAGCAGGACCTGACGAACCGCCTCTACCTGGCGTTCAAGGGCAACCGCATCCCCCCGCTCGCCCCGCCGGGCATCGTCGGCCCGCAGGACGTCGCGACGCTGTCGCTGAGCTTCGCGACGGGGTTCACCAACGCGACGCGGGCGGACCTCGGCGTGGTGCCGTTCGACGAGCCGGCCGACCCGGGGCAGGCCCGGCGGCTGGGTGCGGTGCGGCTGGTGCTGGAGTAGGGGCGCGATCCGCGCCCCATCGACGACGAAAGCCCCGCCGGAGCGGGGCTGGGAGTGGGCGATACTGGGCTCGAACCAGTGACCTCCTGCTTGTCGAGCAGGCGCTCTCCCAGCTGAGCTAATCGCCCGGGAGGCGGCTTAGGGTAGCGCACCTCCGGGGCGGCGCGGGGGGGCGTTCGACGGGGTCGCTAGCGGCCGCGGCGGCCGCGGATCATCTGGAAGAGGCGGCGGAGGGCGAACAGCTGGAGGAGTCTTCTGAGCATGGAGACTCTGCTACCCGGTGCGCTCGACCGGGACGCGGGGTGCGCGGGCCGGCGGGCTACGATGTTGCCGCCTTCCGGCGCCGTGGCGGAGTGGCTACGCAGCGGCCTGCAAAGCCGTTTACACCGGTTCGATTCCGGTCGGCGCCTCTCCCCCGACTACGCTGCGTCACGCCATGGTCGCCGCGCGCCGCAGCACCGCTCGCCTGGTCGTGCTCGGCTTGGCGGCGGCGGTCGCCGTCTGGCTCCTCGTATCGCTCGTCGCCGGCTGGTCGCTCAACCCGTTCGCGACCGAGACGAAGGACCGGTCGCAGCCGGTGCTGATCCGGTCGCTGGAGTCGCTGAGCGAGTACCGGGCGGCGACCGCGAACGTGCAGGAGATCGTCGACGTCGAGCGGGACGTCAGGCTCGTGCCGAGCTTCATCGCCGGTGAGAAGGCGCTGCTGGTCGCGGCGGGGACGATCGACGCCGGCGTGGACTTCCGCTCGCTGCGCGAGCGCGGGTCGGTCTCCGTCAGCGAGGACCGGCGGGGCGTGACGATCGTGCTCCCTCCCGCGACGCTGTCGGAGGCGCGGGTCGACCTCGAACGCTCGCGGATCGTCGACACCGATCGGGGGATCGTCAACCGCGTCGGCGACGCCTTCGACGACGACACGAACGAGGAGCGCGAGCTGCTTCTGCTCGCGCAGCGCAAGATCGAGGCGGCCGCGCGGGAGAACCCCGAGCTGCTGCGGCTCGCCGAGCGCAACACCCGCGCGATGCTGACCGGCATGCTGCGCGGGCTCGGCTTCGAGCGGATCGTCATCCGCTTCGCGCCGCCGGCGACGTAGTCCGTTTGCCGACGCTCCGCTCGTGGCAACATCGCCCGTGTGGGGTTCGAGGACGCCAGGACCGACTCTGCCTTCGGCCGGACGGTGCCCGCGGTCCCCGAGAACGTCGCCCCCTTACGCCACGCCGTCGTCGACCTGGCGACGCGCGCCGGGGCCGACGACGGCGTCCGGACCGACCTCGCGCTCGCCGTCGGCGAGGCGTGCGCGAACGTCGTCGTCCACGCCTACCCGCCGGGCGACGTCGGCCCGCTGATCGTCGAGGCGGCGGTCGTCGGCAGCCGCGAGATCGTGGTGACCGTCGTCGACCAGGGCCAGGGGATGGTCCCCCGCCCGGACAGCCCGGGCCTCGGCCTCGGCCTTCCGCTCATCGCCAACCTGTCGGACCGCCTGGAGATCCAGGAGGGCCCGGACGGCGTCGGGACGCAGCTCGAGATGGTCTTCGCGCTGCGCCGCACGGCGCCCTGCCCGAACGGCTGAGACGCCGGTCGCGGCGGCTATACTCCGCCCCCGCCTGTGCGGCTGTAGCTCAGTTGGCTAGAGCGTCTGCTTGCCATGCAGAAGGTCGAGGGTTCGAGTCCCTTCAGCCGCTCTTCGAAAGCCCCGCCGGCGTCGGGGCTTTCGTCGTTCTGAGATGGATGGCGCCAGATGGCTGGCGCGAGCATCCACCACATTCATCCACCAAACGAGCTCGCGCTCTGCCCTACGCGTTGGCGCATGGCAGCCGCGCTCGCGGAGCACCCTATTTTGATCGAGGCGCCCGACGACGTATGACCCTCGGCTGCGGCCGACCGCGGACGGCGTCGCTGGTGGGGCGCGCGACGATGCGGCTGTGCTCGCGGTACGCGCGGGCCCACTGCTCGACGTCGCCGTCGCGCAGCGCCGTGAGCGCGTTGCGGTCCCAATGGTGGCGCTGGCGGCGGACCTCCCACAGCTCGCCAGCCCCGAGTCGGTCGGCGAGCGACCGAAACGCGCCGCCCGCCTGCAACTCCGGAAGCTGCCGGTCATCGCCCACAAGCACGAGTTTGGCCTCCACCTCGGCCGTGTGCGCGACGAGGCGGGCGATGGCGCGCGTGCGGACCATGCCGGCCTCGTCGACGATCAGCACGTCGCCACATCCGAGCGAGTGACCGCGATCAAGCTCGCCTTGCCCACGAGCGATCGTGGCGGCGTCGATCCCCGCCTGGTCTTGCCGCTCGCACGCCGCTCGGGCCGACAGCGCGCAGCCGAACACGCGGTGCCCGCCGCCTCCCAAGCGGCCCGCGCGGCCTCCAGCGCAAACGTCTTGCCGGTGCCCGCCGGCGCGCGGACGACCTCGACCCCGTCGCCCGAGCCGGTCAGCCGCCGCACGAGCTGCGCCTGATCGGCGCTGAGCGTCGGACGCTCCCCGAGCGCCGAAGCGACGTCGGCGGGATCGGCCGCAGCGACCCCAGCCCAGCGGCCCCGGTGGCGGTCGCCAGCATTTCGCGCTCGACGGCCAGCAATTCCGGCGTCGTGTAGCGCGGCTCGCCGGCGGGCCCGCCCGCCTCGTCGACCCGGACCACGGCACTCGTTGACAGCAGCTCGTCGGCGAACGCCTCGGCATCGGCGACGGTGTCCCGTTGGGGGTGAACGCCCACCCACGCTGGAAGGGCGTCGCGGCGATCGAACGTGCTCGCCTCCTTGGTCAGCTCATGCAACAACGCCGCCATCCGGTCACGGCCGACGGGCTGCCGCGGCTCGCGCGGCCGGGCGCAGAGCGCGGCAAGCTCACCGCGTCCAAGCCCGTGCTTTGCTGGCGCGGTCGCGCCACTCATCGCGCAGCCGGTCGTTCGGCACGGTCTCCTTGGCACGCCGCGTCTCAAGCGCCGCGACCTGCGCTGCCTTCGCCGACCCGCAGCCGTGGGCCTCCATGCGCGCGACGATCTCCGCCCGTGCGCTGCGGGAAGTGCTCGAACACCTCGCGTGGAACGCCGACCAGGTCGGCGCAGCCCTGGTCAACCGGACCGAACTTGACGCCGAGTCGCCCCACGAGCTCGGCGCCCAGCTCGGCCTGGTGTAGGACGCCAGCGGTCTTCGCGTGGCGGTAGAGCAGCCGCCCGTCGAGCGCGGTCCACCGCCCGTCCGGACGCGCGTCAGGTTGCCGACGACGACGTGCGTGTGCAGCAGCGGATCGCCGGCTCGCGACGACCGGTGCGGAAAGGCCGCGGCGAGGAACCCGCCGCCGCGGACGTGCTCGCGACCGCCGCGCCCGCGCCGCGCCATGCACGCCTCGCGCTCGAGATAGCCCAGCACCCGCTCGACCGCGACGTCGTGAGACTCACGCACCTCGCGCGCGACCTCCGCCTCACCGATGCCTCACAGGATGCTCACGCTCTTCGGCGTCCGGAACGTCAGATCGAACCGGGCCACCGCACCCCCGCGCATCGACCGCTGCAGCTCCTCACCGCTGCTCGGGTCGCGGGACTGCAATAGCCGCGCGAGTTCCTCATCCTCAACGCCGCCGTCAAGACCGAGCGCGCCGGCTCCGGCTCCGGTCCACTCGCCGGGGCCTCGCCGTCACCGGCGTAGTAGTCCTCGCGACCCTGCGCGACCTGCTAGAGGTAGTACCGCTCCGGCGCGTCGTCCGCCGACAGCTTCCACAACGACAGCACACTGCAAAGTCGCGCGAGCGCGGCAAGCACCCCCGGTGTAAATCTGTGTGTCGTTGCGGCCGGTACGCCTGCGTCGGTAGGAGTGGCGCACGGCGAAGTCGGCGCGGTCCGAGACGAGATGTGGGGGAGAGCGGCAATGAGTGCGCGGGAGCGGAGCAGCTATTGGGGGCTTGCAGCTCGATTCTGGTCGCCGCCTTGACAACCAGCGCACGGACGTGAGAGACGTTGCGCAGGGCGACTTCACCGGGAAGTGGAGCACCGCCTCATCCGTCACTAGCACCCGGAAAGGAATACCTCTATGGGGAGCCTTATCGGCTGGAGCGTCGTTCTGCTCGGCGTCGCCCTCTGCATCGACGTCATCCGCCACCCGAGCGAGGAATGGGCCGTTTGCGACGACAGCCGCAGCATCAAGCTTCCGTGGTGGCTGCCGTTCTCTAATTGGGTGTGGGACAAGAACTTCTGGGCCGTCATGTCCGTCCCGTTCGGGGTGCTTACCTTGCTCCCGTATCTGGTCGTCATCCGACCGCGCCTACACGCTGCGCGCGCGGCGATCGCAGCAGCGGCCACCGCCCGCCAGATCTGACCAACGGACGCAACTCATGACGGACGAAGCTCCGATCACGGCTGTCCTCGTGCAGAACCGAAGCGCTGTCCGGCGGCTCGACGCGCTCGGCATGGCAAGCGACGAACGCGAGATCCCGGCCTTCCTCGATGGAAACGCTTCGTCGTATTGGATAGCCGGGATCGCCGGATTCGGCGGCGGCGTTGCGCTGCTCGCCCAAGACAATGCAACCGTTGAGTCGACAAGATCGCGGAAAGGCGGCGCTTCAGGCACCGCTGTCGTCGCGATCGGTGGCGGCACGCTGATCGCGATCGTCTCGCCGAACTCGGCGACACAGCCGGCTGTCTGGGTTCGGGCAGCGCTCGACGCGGTGAACGTTTCGGCGGAAGGCTCTACCGGGCTCTTCAAGAAGAGGCCAGAGCGGATCAAGCTCAAGTACAGGGACGATTGGGAGATGATGCTCGCGATCGTCAGCAGCCTCGATCGAGAGCGTGGCTACCACCAGACGGCCAAGGAGGCCGACCTACTCGCTGCGCTCGGCGGGTAAGCACCCACGCGCATCGCCCGAGGGCCACGCGTTACGTGCCGGCCAGCGAGCAGCCCCCGCTCGGAAGCGCGGTTTCTGGGTGCGATGCTCGTCCACGCTTGGCGCCGCACTGCACACCTTTCACCGAACCGGGGTCGGGAACCGCCGAGGGCTACTCCGCCCGCAGGCCAGGCTCCGCGGTGGAGGCTGCCGGGTTCAACTCGGCGACTACACGTCGGAGGTCGTCCTCGGAGTCCACCGGGAGATCGACCCAGAACCAGACCTCGGACTGAGACGTCGTCACGTGGACGAACTTCTCGTCGGCGGTACCCCATGTCGGTCGACCGTCCGTGAGTTCGACGGCGACCAGCTCCGTCCGCTCGAATCGCGCATGAGGCGTGATCTGTGCCTTGCCCCCGGTCATGCTCTTGAAGAGGAGCTTCACCATCTCGCCAAGGCCGGCATTCCGGCCGGGGAAGCGCACGAGCAACAAGTGATCCGTGTAGACAGCGAGAGCGTCGCGCTCGTCCTTCCTCGAATCCGCAGCTGCGGAGTCTTTCGTGGCATCGGAGCAGTCGAGGCCAACGACGAAACAGGGCGGCGAACGCTCATCGGACCGCGCAACTGCCTGGAAGAGGTCCCTCAGCGCTCCCACCGCTCCGGTGGCACTCGAAGGCACCACTCGGAATCCGCCTTCTGACGCGCTGCGGCGCGGCGTCTCCTTCTCCCGCATAAGGAAGGCGACCAACAGCCGTGTGACGAATGGGTCGAGATTTCCACTCACGGCCGCTCGTTACCTCCTGCTCGCTTGGTGGCACGTATATCCGCCCGTCACGTCCCCCGCCGGGCACCACAAGCTGCGGCGTGGCGCTTCTCTCGGTCCATCACTCAACCGTCACGCTGTCGCTCTTTGAGTAGGCGACTTCGTCACCGCGCTTGATCTCGAGCGTGATCGTCCAGTCACCTAGCGGCCGGCGCGGGATCAGGGCGACGCAGGGTCCGTCCCGCTGCTCATATCCCTCCGATGCTCTGGTCTCCTCGTCCACGAAGGCCGTGTCGGTTCCCGACTCCTCCTCCTCCGCGCTGATGGTTCCGCTGGTATCTCGCAAGCGCCCGCTGAGGCCGTAATTGTCGCGGAGATACACGGCATAGCCGCGGCCCTCGAAATACGCGACGCCGTTGCCGTCGAGACCATACGTGCAGACGTCCAGAGCGTCACGGTTGTCGGTGATGATCGCTCTGGTGTCGCTGGTGTTGCCATCCGGACCGATGAGGCGGTACGTGGTTAGCCTGATACCGCTGAACGCCGACTCAGGCAGCGGATCCTGTGATGGTTGCGTCCCGTTCTGAGGTGCCTCGTTGGGACTGGTTCGTCCGCCCGGGCCGTCCGGATCGCCCGGATACTCGCCGCAATGCCCGCGGAGATATTGGTCCGTCTCGCGCATCGCTGACTTGGTCCTCGCGCTGATCGCGATTCCGTCGATGATCGCCTGCACCGGATTGAGGGCGTGCTGTCCCTGCTTTTTCGCCACAGTCTCGAAGCCGTCCGCGACGGTTCGGAACTCGGGCTCTATGTCCTTGGGAGCCACGTCGGCCATCTCATTTATGAGATCGGCTGCCCGACCGGGAAATGCGATGAGGTCGACGAACACGCCGAAGGTGTCCCCCGCCGCGATATTGGCTTCTGCCTCGTCGACGAACTGTTTGCCCTCGGTGTGGAACACATCGCACACGGCGGCCGTGGAGCGATCGTCGCCGAGGACGCCGGACACGTACACGATCGCCGCTACCACGACGACCGCCGCGACAGCAACGATCAGCCTCATTCCGGCGCAGCATAAGGAGCGCCCGCGAAGCGGTGGGTTTTTATTTTCTACGGCGTCTGAATCGGCATTATCAGCTACGACAGGTTTGCTCAGGCGGGTAGTGCGGACACCTCCAACGCGCGCTCGTCGGCCGCAGGCGAAGTTGAGAATGCGCGGGAAATCCGAATGGCGTCGTCCCCGCTTGGGGCGTGGTGCATGTAGCGCTGGGTCGTCCTGATGCTCGCGTGCCCCATCCAACGCTGGATCGTCACTACCTCGATGCCGGCGGCGGCGCACCGGCTGCCGAAGGTGTGTCGAAGGCCGTGGAAAGTAAGGAGCGGCATGTCCGGATCGCGCTCCGCGGCGCGATCGCGCGCCGCGACGTACCGCCTGCGAACGGTAGTCGGATCGACGTAGCCGCCAATGGCATTCACGAACACGAGGTCGTTGCGGCTCGTGAACCGATCGCGCTGCCCAAGACGCGCGAGGACCTCACCGACCTGGTCGGGGAGCGGGCGGATCGTCCACGCCGACCTTCGTGCCCGATGCGCCGATCCCGGCGGCGTACTTGCGCTGGACATGGATCACGGCCTCCGAGAACCGGACGTCCCGCCGCGCAGCTCGAGCAGCTCGCCGAGCCGGAGGCCGGTGAGCGCCGCAGTGAGAACCAGAGCTGCCAGCGTCTCGTGACCTGCCGCACGCGCGATTGCTTCGACCTGCTCGGGCGTGTAGACGATCGGCTCGGCCCGGTCATCCTCGCGCCGCTTCGGGACGCGGGCGACGGGATTGCCCTCGCGCCACCCCTGCTCCGCGGCATGCGCAAGCACCATCGACAGCACGAGGCGATGGGCGTTCACGCTTCGCGCCGACAGCGCCCGGATCGGCATTAAGCTCGCGACGAAAGTCACGAACGTCGGTCTCGTTGACGCGCGCGACGTCGATCGCACCGAAACCACGCATGAGCCTCGCGCGTGGCGCCTGCCCCCGAAGCTGCGGGCTCGTCGTGCTCGTCGGCCAGCATCGCGCGGTAGTTGCGAGCCGTAGTCGCCTTCCATCCCGCCACCGCCCGACGCTCGTCGAAGCATGCCCACGCCGCGGCGGCGAACGTGACCCGATCTGCGGCGTGGCGGTTCGACGCATGATCCTCTCGCCACCGGTCGACGATCCCCGGAAGCAGCTCACGCGCCGCGTCCGGCGTCAGGAGGGAACCCCCCGGATCTGGCCGGCCTCTGCGCTCGCTCCATGCGCCGAGGCTCTCCCGCGGGGCTTCGCCGCGGCGTCGCCTCGCTTCACGAGCCAGCCGCGGCCGATCCGTCGCTCCACCTGCGCGCCGTCGGCGCGCCACTTGCCATAGATGATCGGCCCCCACCCTGGTCGCGCACCACCAGATGCGCCTGCGGACGTTCGCGCTTCATCGCCGTCTCCCCTCCACCGCCGGAGCGACGTCCACCGATCCATCCACCTGACACTCCGGCATCCACCACGCCATTCTTCAACTCAAGAGCATGAGCCGGACAGAAGATCCGCTTAGATACGGCGATCGTGGCTGGCCATGCAGAAGGTCGAGGGTTCGAGTCCCTTCAGCCGCTTTCGACGGGTGACGTTCGTGGTAAGCCGCGCTTAGACCCGGACGCCCCGGTCGTTCAGCCAGTCCGTGATCGGCTGCGGCGGGTCGCCGTCGAACTCGGCGCGCGCGGCGAGGCTGAGGAGGGACTCGTCGGACGGGTCGTCGCCGACCATGTCGCGGCGGTGGGCGAGGTAGAGGACGACGGCCTGGGCCATCGTGACCGCGGGCTCGTCGTCGGCTCCGAAGCCGAGGCGCTCCTCGAGGTTGTCGACGCCGGTCACCGGCTCGTCGGCGTCCTCGAAGCGCAGCTCGAACTCGGCGACGGCCGGGTCGTCGTTGTCGGGGTCGACCGCCTCGACCGCGCGGCGGACGAGGTCGGAGAGGGTGATCGGATCCGGGTTGCGGGCCATGCGTCGCCCCCTACCCGCTCGGCGCCCGGCCTACGACGCGAGCCGTCGTGGCGAAGTGCAGCTTGGCCACCGCGGCCAGGGCGTCCTCTCCCCCGCGCGCGACGACCTGCCGCGCGGCGGCGACGACCTGGGGCGAGCCGCCCCCCTTCGGCAGGTCGCCGAGCCGGCGGAGGAACTCGTCGCGGGCGAGGATCGACGCCGCCGCGACCGCCACGTCGGCCTCCGCGCGCGGGAACTGGACGACGCGCAGCTCGCGCCGGCGCGTCCCCGACAGCAGGCGGCGCTCGATGACGCGGGCGTCGGCGAACTGGTCGACGATCGCGTACGCCGGGTCGGCGCCCGCGTCCAGGAGGTCCTCGATCGAACGGGCGTGCGCCCACGCGAGCAGGTCGTTGAGGCCGCGGCCCTCGCGCCTGAAGTCTGCGTAGAGCGCGTTGTAGCGGGGCGGCGCGACGACCGTGAGGCGGAACGTCGTCCCCGCGCGGACCGTCCCGGCGAGCGCCCGCACGCGCCCGTCGCTGAGCCGCTTGGAGTCGGCGACCCCGGCGCGCTCCAGCTCGGCGGCCGCGGCCGGGTCGACGCACACGGCGGCGCTGACGAGCGGGCCGAAGTAGTCGCCCTTCCCGCTCTCGTCGACGCCGGCCCAGGGGCGGTCGCGGGGGAGGTGGAGGGGCGTCGCCGACG
Organism: Solirubrobacteraceae bacterium; assembly: GCA_035940955.1. Taxonomy (GTDB): domain Bacteria; phylum Actinomycetota; class Thermoleophilia; order Solirubrobacterales; family Solirubrobacteraceae; genus CADCVT01. The sequence goes on along the minus strand of DASZEJ010000077.1, from coordinate 20,307 downwards.
GGTCGTCGCGGGGGAGGTGGAGGGGCGTCGCCGCTCGGTCGGCGCGGCGCGCCTCGTCGGGGGCGACCGCGGCCGCGCCGGCCACCTCCGCCACCACCCGCTCGAGCACCTCCCGCCCCTCCCCCTTCCCCTGCACCCGGCACGTGCCGGTCGACCACAGCGTGACCGTGGCGCCGTCCAGCTCGTAGCGCCACAGCTCGCCGCTCCCACGCGCCTCGCGCGGCACGGCGCCGGCCTGCTCGATCGCGGCGCGCAGGGCGTCGCGTCGAGCCGGCGGGACCTTCACTCCGCGTCGAGCGGCGGGAACTCGCCGGGAACGCCGCGGCGGCGGCGGTCGCGCAGGACGCGCTGGTCGCTGCCCGCGTCGCTCCCCCGCGCGCGGCGCTCGCCGCGGCGGCGGTCGATGATGACCTCGACGTTCGGGTCGTCGGCGTAGTACTCCGCGAGCTTGTCGTACAGCTCGGGCGCCAGCTCCTCGGGGACCACGCAGTAGATCATCGGCTAGGCCAGGTGCAGCTCGCCGCGGTCGTCGGCGACGGCGTTGGCGGCGCGGTCGGCGTCGTCCAGCTCGCTCAGCTCGGCGCCCTGGGCGATCACCCGCACGCCGGCGGCCTCGTCGGCGAGGTCGACCTCGTACCGGTACCAGGACAGCTCCCACGCGACGGTGATCCCCACGACGCTGCCCTCGGTGGCCGACGGGCGGACCGCGACGATCGGCTGGCCGAGCGAGCGGGCGACGCCCGACACCGTGCGCGGGTGGTCGGAGGCGTTGAACAGCTCGAGCGCCCGCGCCATCTTCAGGTCCGCGTTCGTCGGGATCGCGTGGACGTTGCGCGGCTCGCGCGGCGGCTCGTACGCCGGCTGGGCGGCCGGCGCCTCGTACTCGTCGGCGAGCCGCGACGGCGGCGCCTCGTACAGCGCCTCCGCGCCGCGCGGCGGCAGGTCGGCGTGGCCGTTCTCGCGCCGGCGGCCGAGCCGCGACAGGAACGAGCGACCGCGGCCCTCGCGCGCCCGGCGCGCGCCCGCGGCCAGGTCGAGGCCCTCGCGGATCCAGCCCTCGTGCGTCGCGCGCCCGGTGCACAGCTCGCACACCATGCGCCGCGATCCCGCGGCGAGGAAGACGTCGGCCTGCTCGCCCCGCAGCAGCGTGCGACCGCACACGTCGCACGCGACGGCCGCGTGCGAGGTGGTGATCGACTTCCGGGTCACGGCGCGACCGAGGGTAGCAACGGCCCGGCCGCGCCAAGCACCCGCGTTTGGCCTGCAAGCGGCGCTCAGGCCGGCGCCGCCGTCTCCTCCCGCGCCGCGGAGATCACCTGCTGCGCGATGTGGTGCGGCACCTCCTCGTAGCGCAGGAACTCCATCGTGTAGTCGCCCTGGCCGCCGGTGATCGCCCGCAGGTCGGGCGCGTACGTGAGCATCTCGCTCATCGGCACCTCGGCCTTGATCTCGGTCATGAGGCCGACCGGCTCCATCCCCTGCGGCCGCCCGCGGCGGGAGTTCAGGTCGCCGATCACGTCGCCCACCGACGCGTCGGGCACCGACAGCGTCACGAGCATGATCGGCTCGAGCAGCACCGCGCCGGCCTTCTCCATCGCGTCCTTCATCGCCAGCGCGCCCGCGGTGCGGAACGCCTGCTCGGACGAGTCGACCGAGTGGTACTGACCGTCGACGACGCGCACCACGACGTCCTTGATCGGGTAGCCGGCGACGGGCCCCTCGGCCATCGCGTCGCGCACGCCCTTCTCGATCGCGGGGATGAACCCGCCGGGGATCACGCCGCCCTTGATCTTGTCGACGAACTCGAGGCCGGTGTTGTCCGGGCCCGGCTCGATCTCGATGTGGCAGTCGCCGAACTGGCCGCGCCCGCCCGTCTGCTTCTTGTGGCGCCCGTGGCCCTTGGCCGGCTTGCGGATCGTCTCCTGGTAGGGGACCCGCGGGGGCTTGAGCTCGACCTCCGCGCCGAAGCGCTCCTTCAGCCGCCCGACGACGACCTCGACGTGCATCTGCGACAGCCCGGCGAGGATCATCTCCCCCGTCTGCGGATCGCGGTGGACGTCGAGCGTCGGGTCCTCCTCCTGCAGCCGGCGCAGCGCGGTGTAGACCTTGTCCTCGTCGCCCTTGGCGGTCATCGAGAACGCCATCACCGGCGCCGGCATCTTGATCGACGGCATCGTGATCGGCTCGTCGCGGTCGGCGAGCCAGTCGCCCGCGCGCGTCTCCTTCAGCTTGCCGATCGAGCCGACGTCGCCCGGCCCGACGTCGCCCTGCTCCAGCGCGCCGATGCGCTCCTTGGAGTGGGTGCGGGTGTTGAGCACCTGGCTGTCGTGGTGCATGACGCCCTGGTAGACCCGGAAGAGGTTGATGCGCCCGGCGAACGGGTCGGCCTTGGTCTTGAAGACGTAGGCGAACATCGGCTTGCCGGGGTCGGGCTCGAGCGTGACGTCGGGCAGCTCCAGCGCGCCGTGCTTCACCGGCGACGGCAGGTCCTCGACGATCGCGTCGAGCAGGCGGTTCGTGCCGAGGTTGCGCGTCGCGACGCCGCACGTGACGGGGAAGATGTCGCCGTGGTTGGTGCCGTCCTTGAGCGCGCCGACGATCTCGTCGTGGGAGATCTCGTCGCCCTCCAGGTAGCGCTCCATCAGCGTCTCGGAGACCTCGGCGACCTCGTCCATCAGCTTCTCGCGGTACTCGTCGGCCTGCGCGCGCAGCTCGTCCGGGATCGGGATCTCGGAGCTGTTCTCGCGCGTGGCGCCGTCGTACGCGTAGGCCTTCAGGTCGACGAGGTCGATCACGCCGCGGACGTCGTGCTCGGACCCGATCGGGATCTCGGTGGCCACGACGTGGCGGCCGAACGCGGCCTTGAGGGAGTCGAGCGTGCGGAAGAAGTCGGCGCGCTCGCGGTCCAGCATGTTCACGAAGATCAGGCGGGCGATGTCGAGCTCGGCCGCGCGGTCCCACAGGCGCTGAGTGCTGACCTCGACGCCCATGACCGCGTTGACGACGACGATCGCCGACTCGCAGACGCGCAGCGCGCCGAGGGCGTCGGCGACGAAGCTGGGCTCGCCGGGCGTGTCGAGGAGGTTGATCTTGCGCTCCTGCCAGTCGAAGGAGCTGAGCGACGCGGAGATCGACATCTGCCGCGCCTGCTCGTCGGGCTCGGCGTCGGACGTCGTGCTGCCGTCCTGCACGGTGCCGAGCCGCGCGATGGCCCCGGCTTGGAAGAGCAGCGCCTCGTTCAGCGAGGTCTTGCCGCTGCCGCGGTGGCCGACCAGGGCGACGTTGCGGATGCGATCGGGCGCAACTGACACGATCTTCCTCCTCTCCTTCGGGAAGCCGCGACCCTACTACGCGGCGGCGGCCTCGGCATCCGTGCTCATGCGCCGCGCGAGCTCGGTCCGGGAGCGCACGCCGAGCTTGCGGTAGATCGCGCTCAGGTGGTGCTCCACGGTCTTCGGGCTGAGGAACAGGACGCCCGCCACCTCGCGGTTCGTCAGGCCCTCGGCGACGCGCAGCGCGACCTGCAGCTCGCTCGGCGTCAGCTCGTCGCCGGCGGCGTCGCGCGAGCGCACGGTGCGGCCGGTCGAGCGCAGCTCGGCCTCCGCGCGGCGCAGCCAGGGCCTGGCGCCGAGGCGCTCGAACGTCGCGCCCGCCGCCTCCAGGTGCGGCCGCGAGTCGGTGCGCTGGCCGGCGCGCCGCAGCCGCTCGCCGAGCGCCAGCTGGGTGCGCGCCCGCTCGAACGGCATGTCGGCCTTCGCGTGCCACTCGAGCGCGCGCTCGAAGTGGGCGCGGGACTCGTCCTCGCCGGCGAGCATCCCCTGGCAGCGGGCGGTCACCGCCCGGGCCCAGGTGCGGCCGGTCGACTGCGCCTGGCCCTCGAGCAGCGCCAGCGCGGCCGCCGCCTCGTCGCGCCGGCCCGCGCGGGCGAGCGCCTCCACGCGATCGGGCTGGAACAGGAGCACGGCCGGCTCGGCGCCGCCGAGCTGCTCGAAGATCCGCTGGGCGCGCTCGAGGTGCTCGACGGCGGCGTCGTTGCGCTCCTCGGTCAGCGACGCGAAGCCGAGCGCCGCCTGGACGTAGATGGCGAACGGCGTCCGGCCGCCCATCTGCTCGACGATGCGCTGCGCCTCGGCGCTGTGCTCCGCCGCCGCCCGGGCGTCGCCGCGGCCGGCCTCGACGAAGGCCAGGGCGCACAGCGCGTTGGCGAGCTGCGCGAGCTGGCCGGTGTCGCGGGCGAGGCGGACGGCCTCCTCGGCGTCCGCGCGCGCCTGCGTCCAGCGCCCGCGCCGCCACTGCAGGTAGGAGAGCGAAGCGAGCGGATAGACGAGGCGGCCGACCGCGCTGGCGTCGCGCGCGGCGGCGACCTGGCGGCGCAGGAGCGCGTCGGCGAAGTCGAAGCGCTCGAACCACGTGGCGACCTGCCCCGCGAACGTGATCAGCTCGGCGTACGGGGGGAGCGGGTCGCCGCTCAGCAGCAGCGGCTCGAGCTCGGACAGCAGCCGCTCGGACTCCTGCGCGCCGCCGATCGGCGCGAGCGCGACCGCCCGCTCCAGCACCGCGAGGCCGGTCACCTCGGAGCTGCGCCCGCCGGCCAGCGCGGCGGCGCGGTCGGCGTCGTCGACCATCGTGAACGAGTCGCCGAGCATCAGGTCGGCGATCCCGGCCTCCAGGTACAGCGCCGCGGCGGCGACCGGGTCGGCGTCCGCGACGCGGTCGGCCTCGGCGACGAGCAGCGCCCGGCCGTCGACCGCCTGCCCGCCGCGCGTCTCGGCCCGGCCGCGCAGCATGCGCAGCTCCGCGGCGGCGTCGCCCTCGGGGCCGAGCGCCTGCGCCTCGTCGACGCGCTGGAGCGCGAGGTCGACGCGGCCGGCCTCCGCGTGGTCGGCGGCAGCCGCGACCAGGCGGGTGAGCCTGGCGCGCGGGTCGGGGCTCAGCTCGGCGGCGCGCGCGCTCGCGAGGGCCGCGGCGGCCGGCGCGCACCTGCGGCGGGCGATCCGCGCGGCCTCGTCGAGCGCGGCGGCGACCTCCTCGTCGGGCCCGACCGCGGCGGACGAGAGGTGCCAGGCGCGCACCGCCGGGTCCGGCACGGCCGCGGCGACCGCGCCGTGCGCCCGCCGGCGCTCGGAGGGCGCAGCGCTCTGGTAGACGAGCGTGCGCAGCAGCGGGTGGCGGAACGCGACCGCCGAGCCGTCAACGAGCAGCAGGCCGGCGCGCTCGGCGGCGTCGAGGTCCTCCGGCGCGAGCCCCGCCTCGGCGAGCGCGGCGAGGCACTGGTCGAGCCGGCCGGTCTCCAGCGTCGCGGCGATCGTCAGCGCGCGGCGCGAGCGCTCGGGCAGCTCGCCGAGCTGGCGGCTGAACGCCCGTTCGATCCCGCTGCCCGCGGGCAGCTCGGCCGGCAGCGGCTCGGCCCCGCTGCGCTGCGCGTCGCTCAGCGCGCGCGGCAGCTCGCGCAGCGCGAGCGGGTTGCCCGCCGCGAGCGCGAGCAGCGCCTCGGCGACGCGCTCGTCGACCGCGCCGACCTCCTCCTCGATCAGCGCGCGGGCGGCCGCGTCGTCGAGCCGCCCGAGCGCGAGCGCGGGCAGGCCCGCGGCGTCGATCCCGCGCGGCTCGTCCAGCCGCGTGGCGACGATCAGCGCCACGCCGTCGGCGCCCAGGCGGCGCGCGGCGAACAGCACGGCGCGCAGCGACTCCTCGTCGAGCCAGTGGGCGTCGTCGACGACCGCCAGCACCGGCTGGTCCTCGGCCGCCGCCGCGAGCAGGCTGAGCACCGCGGCGGGGACCGCGAACGGGTCGTGCGGCGCGGGCGCCTCCAGCGCGAGCGCGGTGCCGAGCGCGTGGGACTGGGCACCGGGGATGCGGTCGCGCAGGTGCAGCACCGGGCCGAGCAGCGCGTGCAGGCCGGCGTACGGCAGGTCGCGCTCGGACTCGTACCCGCGCGCCCGGAGCAGCACGAAGCCGTCCGCCGCGGCCACCGCCTGCTCGATCAGCGCGGTCTTGCCGATCCCCGGCTCGCCGGTGACGAGCAGCGCCGCGCTGCGGCCCTCCCGCGCGGCGGCGACCGCCTCCCCCACCTCCCTCAGCTCCGCATCGCGTCCGTGCAAGAGCACGGACGCAAGGCTAGTCCGCCTGGAGCCGCGAGCGAAGGCGCAGGACGGCCTTCGTGTGAAGCTGGCTCACGCGCGACTCGGTGACGCCCAACACCTCGCCGATCTCCCGGAGCGTGAGGTTCTCGTAGTAGTAGAGGGCCACCACGAGCTTCTCGCGCTCGGGCAGGCGGCTGATCGCGTCAGCCACCCGGTCCTTCATGTCGGTCGCGTCCATGACCTGCGCGGGGTCGGGCGCGTCGGGGTCCTGGAGCGTGTCGAGCAGCGAGACCTGGTCCCCGCTCGAGTCCGACACCGTCCACAGCTCGTCGAGCGCCGCGACGGTCGAGTTCGAGATCTGGACGAGCGCGTCCTGGAACTCGTCGACGGTCATCCCCAGCTCGGTCGACATCTCCTCGTCGGTCGGCGCGCGCTGGAACTGGTGCTCGAGCTTGGAGTTGGCGCGCTCGATCTCGCGCGCGCGGGAGCGGACCGAGCGCGGGACCCAGTCGAGCGAGCGCAGCTCGTCGATGATCGCGCCCTTGATCCGGGTGATCGCGTAGGTCTCGAACTTGATGTCGCGCTCGAGCTCGAAGCGCTCGATCGCGCTGATCAAACCGACCAGGCCGTACGAGATGAGGTCGGCCTCCTCGACGTGCGCGGGCAGGCCCGACGCCATCCGGCCGGAGACGTACTTGACCAGCGGGGAGTAGGCCACCACCAGCCGTTCGCGCGCGCGCTCGTCTCCGGAGGCCTTGTACCGGCGCCACAGGTCTCTGAGCTCGATCGCTTTGACGTTGGTCTCCACAGGGCCCCTCCTAGGCCCGCGGGTGGCTGCGCGCGTACGCCGTCTTCAGCCGCGCGGAGTCTACTCGGGTGTAGATCTGGGTCGTTGAGAGCGAAGCGTGCCCCAACAACTCCTGGATGGCCCTTAAGTCGGCACCTCCCTCCAGAAGGTGAGTGGCGAAGCTGTGGCGCAGCGCGTGGGGCGAGATGCCGCCCTGCGCGGCGGCGTGGCGCTCCCACACGCGCAGCCGCCGCCGGACGTCGGAGGTCGACAGCCGGCGGCCGGACTTGGAGAGGAACAGCGCCGGCTCGCCGTCGCCCGCCGCGAGCGCCGGGCGGGCCCGTTCCAGATAGCGCGCGAGCGCGGTGAGCGCGGCCTCCCCCACCGGGACGAACCGCGTCTTCGAGCCCTTGCCCTCGACGCGCACCTCCTCGCCGTCGAAGTCGATCGAGCGCGCGTCGAGCGTCACCAGCTCCTCCGCGCGCAGGCCGCACGCGTAGGCCAGCTCGAACAGCGCCCGGTCGCGGACCTCGAGCGGCGTCGAGGCGGGGATGCGGTCGAGCAGCGCCGCCACCTCGTCCGGCTTGAGCGTGCGCGGCAGCTTGCCCGGCTTCTTCGGGCCGGGGATGAGGTCGGCCGGGTTGTGCGCGATGCGGCCGTGCTCGCGCAGGACGCGGAACAGCGCCCGCTGGGCGGCGAGCTTGCGGGCGACGGTGGCCGCCGCGGGCCGGGACTGGCCGAGGTGGGCGGCGTAGCGGCGCAGGTCGCGGCCGGTGAGCGTCTCGGGCGCGAGGCCCTGCCCGGCGGCCCAGTCGGCGAGCTGGCCGAGGTCGACGGCGTACGCGCGGCGGGTCTTGTCGGCCGCGCCGCGGCGGCGCAGGTCGGCGTCGAGCAGGCCCAGGGCGGCGTCCCACGGCGCGTGGCTAGGCTCGTGCGCGATGGCGGTCTTCTTCATCGACACGTCCAGCGGTGCGGTCGCCACGAAGCGTCAGCTCATCGACGCCGGGGTCACCGACGAGGTCGCGCCGCCGCCGCGGCCGTGGCTGCGCATCCAGGGGACCGACGACGCGACCACCATGTGGTACGCGGTGATGCGCAAGCGGGTTCGGGGCGTGTTCATCGGCGCCCTCGCTCTTCGACACTCCGACCACCACGCCTCCCTGCTGAAGCAGGGCTGGCAGGAGGTGGAGGTGGAGGAGCTGCGGGCCGGCGTTCCCTAGGCGATGTAGACCGGGGCGCCCACCGGTACCTGGTCGTACAGCTCGATCACGTCGGGGATCAGCATGCGGATGCAGCCGTGCGACGCGTTGGTGCCGATCGAGCCGACCTGGTCGGTGCCGTGAATCCCGGCGCCGTCGAAGATCCCCAGCCAGCGGGCCTTCAGCGGGTTCTCGGGCGTGCCGCCGGGGATGACGCGGCCGGCCAGCTCGCCCGCCCAGGCGGAGTTCGGGACGTTCCAGGCGGGGTTGACCGCCTTGTTCTGGACGCTGTAGAGGCCGGCCGGCGTCTCGAGGCCGACCTGCCCGACGGCGATCGGGTAGGTCTTGACGAGCCTCAGCCGCTTGAACAGCCGCAGCCGGAAGCCGCCGCGGTCGACGGTCACGACGATCGGGTACCGACGGGCCAGCTTCGCGGTCGTGACCTTCGGATGGACCTTGCGCAGCCGCACCCTGACCGTCCGCACCGCGGGGTCGGGCTGGCGCAGCGCGTGCTCGACGCGCCTGCGCAGGCTGCCGTCGTACATCCGGATCCCGTAGCGCGACGCGACCTTCTTCAGCGAGCCGGCCGAGAAGTCGACCTTCGCGTCGCGGGGCTCGCGCTCGGTCGCGCGGGCGACGCGCCGGACGAGGCGGCGCACGGCCGCGCGGCTGAACGAGATGCGCGGCTCGACGTCGGCGCGGACCTCACCGCCGGTCAGCTCGCGCCACGTCCGCGCGAGGACGTTCCCGCGGCGGCTGCGCGCGAGCGCCTCGTCGACCATCGCGTCGAGGTCGGCGCGCACGCGGGCGCGCTCGGCGGTGAGGCGGAAGCGCCGGTGCCGCGCCTCGACGACGACCGGCTCGCGCAGCGGGGCGACCAGCTCGCGCTCGAGCTTCGCGCGGGCCTGCGCGACCTCGAGGCCGCCGACCGCCACCCCGCCGACGGTCACGCCCGAGGCGATGCGGTCCTCGCGGCTGGCGTCGTACGCCCACACCGCGGCGGCGCCGCCGATCAGGACGACGAGGACAAGCGCGACTGCTACGAAGAGCGATGAGCGCACTACGCCGCTTCAGTTACCCGCTGGAAGCTCCTTCCTGCTCTCGCCTCGCGCCACGTTCTGGAGCTTCGGCTCGCGGCGGCGGCTCGCGCGCACGCTCGGCGAGTACCGCAGGAAGTCCTCGACCTCGCGCTCGTAGCGGTAGGCGTCCGGCCCGGTGCGGACGATCGGCTCCAGGCGGATCGCCTCGCGGAGCTTGGCGACGGTCTCGCGCGTCGTGTAGCGGAAGCGGTAGCCGGCGGCCTTGAGCCGGCGGTTGTCCAGGCCGCGGCCGTAGCGCAGGTGCTGGAGGACCTCGTCGGGAATGACGACGCCCGCGCGCCGCAGGGCGGCGGCGGCGAGGCCGGTCCCCCACGGCGGCAGGATCGGCGCGAGCGGCTTGCCGAGCAGGTCGGCGACCTCCGACAGGACGAGGACGCCGTCGGCCGCGCAGTTGTAGACGCCCTCCAGCGTGTCGTCGCGCGCGGCGTGGACGAGCGCGCCGACGATGTCGTCCTCGTGCACGAACTGCCAGCGCGGGTCGAAGCCGAGGATCGCCGGCACCGCGGGCAGGCGGAGCAGCTGCGTGTACGGCGTGCGCATCCCGCCGCCGAGCCCGTTGGCGAAGCGCAGGACCGTGACCTTGACGCCGTCGGTCGTGTCCGCGAAGTCGCCGACGAGGTGCTCGGCCTCGACGATGTCGCGCTCGATCCGCGTGCGCGGCGGGTGCGGGCGCTCCATGTCCTCCGCGAAGAACGCGGGGTCGTCCTGCTCGGAGCCGTAGTAGTGCGCGCTCGACTTGAAGACGAACCGCCGCACGCACGACCCCTCGCCGCTGCACGCCGCGAGGATGTTCATCGTCCCCACCACGTTGTTCTCGTGGGCGCGGCGCGGGCTCGTGACCGTGCTGTCGACGACGAGGCGCGTGTCGATCACCGTGTCGATCTCCGCGCCCTGGACGATCCGGCGGATGAGGCTGTGCGCGTCGGCGACCTGCACGAACTCGGTGCGCTCCAGCTCGACCTTCGGCGGCGTGCGGTCGATCCCGACGATCGTCTCGACGTCGTCGTCCTGCTCGAGCTGCTGGGCGACGCGCCCGCCCCAGTACGTCGACAGGCCGGTGACGAGGACCCTCATCCCAGCCACACCGACTCGCGGGCCGCGACCATGTCGAGCAGCTCCTCCTGGATCCGCGCGCGGACGTCCTGCGCGATCGTCTGCACCAGGCCGCGGTCCGACGGGTCGCCCATCTCGTGCACGGGGACCGGCTCGAGGAAGCGGATCAGGAACTTCGCCGGCAGGTAGAAGAGCGGGCTGACCGGCGCGTAGAGCAGGCCGGTCAGGCGCTGCAGGGCGGTGATCTGCGCGAAGACGGGCATCGCCTCCTCCGCCCCGACGACCGCGAGGGGGACGATCGGCACGCCCGCGCGCATCGCCGTCTGGACGAAGCCGCCGCGGCCGAAGCGGCGCAGCCGGTAGCGGTCCTTGTAGAGCTTCTCGGTGCCCTTGCGCCCCTCGGGGAAGACGAGCACGAGCTGCTGCTCGTCCTGCAGCAGCCGCTGCGCGTTGGCGGGGTGCGCGGCGACGCCGCCGAGCTTCGGGACGAGCATCGAGAAGCCCGGATAGCCCTTGAAGAAGTGCTCGACGGTGAGGTGCAGGGGGCGCGGGCGCGGGTGCTCCTCCTTGATCGCCTTGGCGATCATCGCCGCGTCGGGCGGCAGCGCGCCGGAGTGGTTGGAGACCAGGAGCGCGCCGCCCTCGGCCGGGACGTTCTCGATCCCCTCCACCTCGCAGCGGAACCACACGTGGTAGAGGAAGTCGTAGATCGTGCGGTCGAGCAGCCCCTCGATGCGCTCGGAGCGGCCCCAGTCGGTGACCTGGCGCTCCGGCTCCAGCGCGGGCAGCAGGTCGCGGCGCTGCTCGAGGTCGAGCCCGGGGGTCATGTGAGGAACCGTGCCAGCTCCCGCTCCAGCGCGGGCCAGTCCTCGGCGGCGACGACGTCCTCCTCCTCGACGAGGTCGCGGTTCCACGGGTGCAGGATCGTCGCCCCGATCATGCCCTCGTCGATCGCTCGCTGGAGGTTCACGGGGCTGTCGTCGATCAGCACGTCGATGCCGATCTCGGCACAGCGCGTGACCTTGTCGTACGAGCAGTACAGCTCGTCGTAGGGCACGCCGATGCGGTCGAGCCAGCGGGCGGTGTGGTCGTGGGCGTCCGTCGCGCGGTGGCTGGTGATGTGGATGAAGTGGCCGGCGTCCTTCCAGCGGCGGATCGCCTCGACCGCGCCGGGGTACGGCTCGGCCTCCAGGACGGCCGCCTCGGCGTGCGTCTCGGCGACGCAGGCGCGCAGCTGCTCGGGACGCAGCCGGCTGATGTGCCAGGTGACCTGCTCGTCGTACGGCAGGTCGACGCCGAAGCGGCGCTTGGCCGCGTCGGCGAACTGGTCCCAGTAGTGGTGCAGGGTGGAGTCGATGTCGATGGCGATCTTCATGGCTATCCGGTATGCAACCGTGCCATGGTGGCACGGAGATGGCAGGACGTGGACTGGCGCGAGCACCAGCGCTGGGCGACGGTGGACGGCAGGGCGGTCAACTACGTCGAGCTCGGCTCGGGGCCGCCGATCCTGTTCGTCCACGGCCTCGGCGGATGCTGGCAGAACTGGCTGGAGAACCTGCTCGCGTTCGCCGGTGACCACCGGGTCGTCGCCGTCGACCTGCCTGGGTTCGGGTTCAGCGAGATGCCGCGGGAGAAGATCTCGATCTCCGGCTACGGGGTGTTCGTCGACCGGTTCTGCGAGGAGGTCGGGATCGACGCGGCCACGTTCGTGGGCAACTCGATGGGCGGCTTCGTCTCGGCGGAGTGCGCGATCAAGTTCCCCCACCGGGTCGAGCGGCTCGTGCTCGTGGCCGCCGCCGGGATCTCGACCGGCAACTTCCGCAGCGAGCGGCTGCTGAAGGCGATGTACGTCGGCGAGTCCGTCGCCCAGTGGGTCACCGCGCGGGTCGTCGGCCGGTCGCGCGAGCTCGCGGGCCGGCCGCGGGGGCGCCAGGCGATCATGTGGTTCGTGACCCCGCGCGCCGCGGGGCTGTCGCCGGAGCTCGTGATCGAGCAGGCGCGCGGCGCGGGCAAGCCCGGCTTCCTGCAGGCGCTCGACGCGCTGACCGACTACCCGATCCGCGACCGGCTCGGCGAGGTGCGGGCGCCGACGCTCGTGGTCTGGGGCGAGAAGGATCTGCTCGTGCCGGTCGAGGACGCCGAGGTCTTCCACGAGCTGGTCCCCGACTCGCGGCTCGTCGTGTACGAGGACACCGGGCACGTCCCGATGCTGGAGCGCCCGGAGCGGTTCAACGCCGACATGCGGCGGTTCCTGGCCGAGCAGCCGGACGAGGCCGGCGAGCGGGAGCGAGCGGCCGAGGCGCGCGGCGGGGAGCGGGCGGCGGCGCGTTAGGCGGTGGGCTCGCGCGGCGGGGCGGGCGGGCGGCGCGGCAGCAGCGCTGTCTCCGGCAGGACAGCCTGCTTGACCGCAACGGCGATCAGCAGGAACGCGGTCGCGTAGTACCAGCCGACCCCTGCGCCGAGCTTCGCGAGGAGGAAGCTCGTCGAGCCCGACGCGACGGAGAGCAGCGCGAGAACGACGTACGTCCGCTTTCGCCGAAAGATCCGCATCGCGCTCAATATACCCCGGCGATTCGCCAGAGCGACCAGGACCAGAGCGCCGCCGCCGCCCCCGCCACCGCGCCGAGCGCGGCGCCGTTGACCACGTTGTCGACGAGCTGCTGCTCCGTGCGCGCGGGCGCTCGCGCGCCGGCGGCGGCGCCGAGAACGCCCCCGACGGCAGCGTAGATCTCGATCAGCTCGGCGAGCGGCGGGAGCACCTCCCCTCGTAGGCCCCGCCGCGGCGGTTCTCGCCCCCCCCGGCGCGGTCTACGGGCTGGGCTCGGCGACCGACCCGGCCTCGGCGGCCGCGGTCGCCTGCGGGCGGGCGCGCTTCGGCGCCGCCGGGTTCGTCACCGCTCCCTGCGACGCGCTGGTGACGAGCGCCGCGTACTTGGCGAGGACGCCGGTGGCGTCGGGGTTCGGCGGCGGCGTGTAGGCGGCGGTGCGCTCGGCGATCTCGGCGTCGCTGAGGGCGACGTCGAGGCGGCGGGCGTCGACGTCGATCGTGATCTCGTCGCCGTCGCGGACGGCGGCGATCGGGCCGCCGTGGACGGCCTCGGGGGCGACGTGGCCGGCCATGAAGCCGTGGGTCGCGCCGCTGAAGCGCCCGTCGGTGAGCAGGGCGACGTGCTCGCCCAGGCCCGCGCCGTTGATGGCGGCGGTGACCGCGAGCATCTCGCGCATTCCCGGGCCGCCGGCGGGGCCCTCGTTGCGGATGACGACGACGTCGCCCTCGCGCAGCGTCCCCTCGACCACCGCCGCCATCGCGTCCTCCTCGCCCTCGAACACGCGGGCCGGGCCGGTGTGGCGGCGGCGCTCGTGGCCCGAGAGCTTCACGACGCACCCCTCGGGCGCGAGGTTCCCGCGCAGGATCGCGAGGCCGCCGGTCGGCTTGATCGGGTCGTCGAGCGGCCGGACGACCTGCTGGCCGGGCGTCTCGGGCGCCTCGCGCGCGTGCTCGCCGACCGTGCGGCCGGTGACCGTGATCGCGTCCTCGTGGAGCAGCCCGCCCTCCTGCAGGCGCTTGGCGACGACCGGCACGCCGCCGGCCGCGTACAGGTCGGTCGCGACGTAGCGCCCGCCCGGCTTGAGGTCGCAGGTCAGCGGCGTGCGCTCGGCGATGCGGTCGAAGTCGTCGATGTCGAGCTCGACGCCCGCCTCGCGGGCGACGGCGAGGAGGTGCAGGACGGCGTTGGTGCTGCCGCCGCTCGTCGCGACGGCCGCGATCGCGTTCTCGAGGCTGTGCCGCGTGATCACGTCGCTGGGGCGCAGGCCGCGGTTCAGGACGTCGACGCCGAGCCGCCCGGCCTCGCGCGCGGTCTCGGCCTTCCTGCCGTCCTCGGCCGGGACCATGGAGCTGCCCATCGGGCTGATGCCGAGGACCTCGAACGCCATCGCCATCGTGTTGGCGGTGAACTGGCCTCCGCAGGCGCCGGCGCCGGGGCTCGCCGCGCGCTCGAGCTCGGCCAGCTCCTCGTCGCTCATCTGCCCGGAGGCGTGCCGGCCGACGGCCTCGAAGACCTCCTGGATCGTCACGTCCTCGCCGTGGAAGCGGCCGGGATGGATCGAGCCGCTATAGATCATGAGGCCGGGGACGTCGAGCCGCGCGAGGGCCATCACCGTCGCGGGGATCGTCTTGTCGCAACCGCTGATGCAGACCAGGGCGTCGAAGAGGTGGCCGCGCGCGACCAGCTCGATGCTGTCGGCGATGACCTCGCGGGAGACCAGGGAGGTCTTCATGCCGCTGGTCCCCATCGTCACGCCGTCGGAGATCGAGACCGTGTTCAGCTCCATCGGCGTCCCGCCCGCCTCGCGGATTCCCTCCTTCACCTGGTGGGCGAGCGCCCGGTGGGTGAAGTTGCAGGGCATCGTCTCGATCCAGCAGTGGGCGACGCCGACGATCGGCTTGCTCAGCGCCTCGGCGTCGAAGCCGATCCCGTGCAGGTAGGCGCGGGCGGCAGCGCGGGCGGGGCCCTCGGTGAGGGCACGGGAGCGGTGCTTGGGGTCCACTAGGCGACGCCTTCGCGGCGCTCTTCGCGCAGGCGCTGACGCTCCCACTGCGCGAGGCGCCACAGGTCCCGGCGCACCTGCTTCGGGTCGACCTGGCGGCCGATGAGGTGCATGTTCGCCGTGGCGATCAGCCGGCGCTCGTCGCCGGTGAGCGCCATCCACTTCGCGAGGACGTCGTCGGAGTCCGGCAGGCGGGCGCTGCCGTAGGGCCGCGTCTGGTCGGGGAACTCGACGCAGTACTCGTTCAGCAGCACGCCGGTCTGCGGCAGGTAGGCGACGATCGGCTTGTGGGGGTAGATGAGGTAGGCGTACTCGACGCCGTCGCCGCCCGCCTTCCCCCAGACGCGGACGAACCCGAGGTCGCGGTACATCGCCCACTCCTCGGCGTTGACGCACGACTTGAGCAGGGCGCGGGCGCGCTGCTCGGCGCGGCGCTCGCGGCCGGGGTCGTAGTCCAGGCCGTTCGTGACCCTCGCGCGGCGGGCGCGGCGCCGGTCGAGGTACTCGTCGACGTGCGGCACGAGCACCTCCCACAGCAGCACCAGGATGACGATCGCGGTGGCGCTGAGGGCGAGGAGCACTACAGCGCTCCGCCTGCGGCGCGGGGGAAGAAGATGACGCGCTCGGCGTCGCGCGGGACCTCGTCGAACGACTTGACCATGTGGGCCTGGCGCCGGCCGGTGCGGTTCTCGATCGGGACGGCGGCCCACAGCCCCTCGTCGAGCTGGCGGCGGAACGCCTCGACCAGCTCGCGCTCGTCGGTCTCGACCTCGGGGTCGCCCTCGGCGATCAGCACCTCGCCGTGGCCCGGCTTCATGCGCAGGAACTTCATGGGCGGGGCACCCCGGGGACCGAGCTCACGCCGGTGATTATGGCAAAGCAGCGGTGGCTCGATGAAGGCCCAGGACGTCGACCGGCCCCGCCCCCGCGCCAAGCTCGCGCAGCCCGTTCCGTACGGCCTCGCCGGCCGCGGCCTTCGCGGCGCGGGCGGCGTCGAGCGGGTCGTCGCCGAGGGCCAGGCGGGCGGCGAGCGTGCTGGAGTGCGTGCAGCCGGAGCCGTGGGCCGCGCCGTCGGGGTGTCGCTCGCCGGGGATCTCGACCAGGCGGCGGCCGTCGAAGAAGAGGTCGGTCGCCTCGTCGCGGTGGCCGCCGGTGAGGATGACGGCCTGCGGGCCGAGGCGCTTGACGGCGCGTGCGAGCTCGTCGGGCGGCGCGTCCTCGGCGCTGCGCGTGAGGGCGCGCGCCTCGGGCACGTTGGGGGTCGCGACCGTCGCCCGCGGGAGGATCAGGTGGATCAGCGCCTGCTCGGCGTCGGGCGGGAGCAGGCGGGCGCCGGACTCCGCGACCATGACGGGGTCGACGACGACCGGGGTGCCTGCGGGCAGCTCGTCGAGCGCTCGCGCGACGGCCTCGATGACCGGCACGTCGCCGAGCATCCCGACCTTGACGGCGTCGACGCCGAGGTCGGTCGCGACAGCGCGGACCTGCTCGGCGACGAACGGCGGCGGCACGGGGTGCACGCCGGTGACGCCGACGGTGTTCTGCGCGGTCAGCGCGGTGACGGCGGTCGCGCCGTGGACGCCCGCGGCGGCGAACGCCTTCAGGTCGGCCTGGATCCCGGCGCCGCCCCCGGAGTCCGAGCCGGCGATCGAGAGGACGACGGGGATGCGGCCCGTCCGGCTCACCGTCCCGCGCGGCTCCGTCGGCGCCGCTCGAGGTTGGCCTCCATGAAGAGGAGGGTCGGGGTGCCGAGGGCGAGAAGGACGGCGAGGAACACGAGACGGGGGACGTGCTCGTAGACCAAGGCTGCGACGACGCTGGTGCCGAGGAACATGACGCCGAACAACGGCCACCGCCACATGCTCATCAGAGTACCCGCAGCGCGACGACGATCAGGATGCCGAAGGCGCCGCCGGCCAGGGTCCACCGAGCCGTCACCAGCCAGGCGTCCACGTCCGGATTCCGCCGCCGGGCCCGCGCAGCGACCGCGGTCCCGACGAGCGTCCACAGGGCGGCGGCCTGCAGGACGACCCCCACGTCGTCGCTCGGTGCGACCGCGGGGAACGGCCAGATCAGCGGGGTGCCTGCGGAGCGGCCGGTCCGCTTGGAGTGGCGAGCTCGGACCTGGCGCGGAGTCGTTGCGGATCGCGACGGCGGAGTGACGAGCAGGAGGCGGAGGGTCACGGCATCACCGCGTAGCGCCCGCCGGGCTCGCGGCGGACGAGGCCGCGCAGCTCGAGCTCGGTCAGGCCGACGAGGGCGGCATCGGCGCGATCGGGTGAGGCTCCGGCGAGGGCGGCGATCGTGTCGCGGCCGTGGGCGACCGCCTCGAGGAGCGTCTGGAGGGCGGGGTCGAGGCTGCCGGCGCGCGCGGTCGGCGGGTGGGGAGCGTTGCCCACGCCGAAGAGCGCGTCGAGGACGTCGCGGGCGTCGCGGACGAGCGTCGCTCCGTCGCGGAGGAGCGCGTTGGTGCCGGCCGCCCCCGGTGAGGTGACGGGTCCCGGGACGGCGGCCACCTCGCGGCCGAGCTTCGCGGCGAGGTCGGCGGTGATGAGCGACCCCGACCGCTGCGCCGCCTCGACGACGACGGTCACGTCGCCGAGGGCGGCGATGATCCGGTTGCGCGCCGGGAAGCACCAGCGGCGGGCGCGGAAGCCGGGCGGCATCTCGGAGACGACGAGGCCGCGGCGGCGGATCTCGGCGTGGAGGTGGCGCTTGCTCGCGGGATACGGGACGTCCGCGGCGCCGGCGAGCACCGCGACGGTGAGGCCGCCGGCGTCGAGCGCGCCCGCGTGCGCCTCCGAGTCGACCCCGAGCGCCATGCCGGAGACGACCGGGACGCCGGCGGCGGCGAGGTCGCGCCCGAGCGCCCGAGCGACGGTCGCGCCGTAGGTCGACGCTCGGCGCATGCCGACGACCGCCGCCGCGGGCTCGTCACCGGCGAAGGCGTCCAGGTGCGCCTGGTCGCCGGCGAGGTGAAGGACCGCCGGCGCGTCGCGCGCGTGCGCGAGTCGCGGCGGGAAGCGAGCGTCGTGGCGGCAGACCGCGGAGAGCCCGGACGCCGCGATCCGCTCGCGCGCCGCCCGGGCGTCGAACCGCGACCGCTCGTCCCGGATCGCCGCCGCCTCGTCACCGCCGACCGCCGCGAGCAGCTCGTCGTCCGCGAGCGCGAGCACCTCGGGAAGTCGCACGTGCTCGTGCCGCGCCAGCTCGATCCGCCCGGCCAGGCGAGCGACGAGCCACGACCGCCGCAGGCACCGATCGCACGCGCCGGTCACCGCGGCCCACGCCCGCCCGCGCTCCCGCGCGCGCGTCGGCGCGCGGCGCGCCCGCGTCGCGCCCTCCGCTTCGCCGAGCGCCCGCGACCCCGCGCTTCCCGTAGGTCGGGCCTCACGCCACCCTCCTCTCCGCCGGGCCGTCCTGCCGGAAGCCCAGCGCGAGGGAGACGTCGGCGGCGGTGATCCGGTCGCGGCCGGCGAGGTCGGCGATCGTTCGGGCGACTCGGAGGACGCGGTGGTGGCCTCGGGCGCTGACGTGGCCGCTCTCGTAAGCGCGGCGGAGGAGGCGCTCTCCCGCGGCGTCCGGTTCGGCGTGATCGCGGAGCTGCTGGACGCTCATCTGGGCGTTGCAGCCGCGGCCGAGGCGGTGGGCCTGGCGCTCGCGCGCCGCGACGACGCGGGCGCGGACGTCGGCGGACGTCGTCGTGCCGCCGGCCCCGGTCAGCTCCTCGGCGGCGGGCGGGTGGACGTTCAGGACGAGGTCGATGCGGTCGAGCAGCGGGCCGCTGAGGCGGCGGGCGTGCTTCGCGTGGTCGGCGTCCGTGCAGCGGCAGCGGCGCGTTCCCGCGAACCCGCACGGGCACGGGTTCGTCGCCGCGACGAGCATGAACCGCGTCGGGTAGATCGCGGTCCGCTGGGCGCGGACGATCGCGACGCGGCCGTCCTCGAGGGGCTGGCGGAGCGCCTCGAGCGCCGGCCTCGTGAACTCCGACAGCTCGTCGAGGAACAGCACGCCGTGGTGGGCGAGCGACACCTCGCCGGGCGCCGGCGTCGTGCCGCCGCCGACGAGCCCGCTCGCCGAGATGGTGTGGTGCGGGGCGCGGAACGGCCGGGTCGTCACGAGCCCCGAGCCGGGGCTGAGGCCGGCCACCGAGTGGATGCGCGTGACCTCGAGCGCCTCGTCGTGGCTGAGCGGCGGGAGGATCGTGGGGACGCGCCGCGCGAGCATCGTCTTCCCGGTCCCCGGCGGGCCGGACAGCAGGATGTTGTGGCCGCCGGCCGCGGCGATCGTCAGGCCGCGGACGACGTCTGCATGGCCGCGCACGTCGGCCAGGTCGGGCGCGTCGAGCGGCGCGGAGCCCGGATGCTCGCGAAGAGGGCCGCCCGGCCGCGGCGGCGCGGCGCCCCCGCGCAGCAGCTCGGCCACCTCGGCGACCGAGCGCAGCGCGGCCACCCGGACGTCCTCGACGAGCGCCGCCTCCGCCCCGCGCTCGGCGGGCACGACCAGCCCCGCGATCCCGTCGCGCGCGGCTCCCTCGGCAACGGCCAGCGTGCCGCCGCACGGCCGCAGCTCGCCCCCGAGCGACAGCTCGCCGAACACCGCCCACCGCTCCAGCGCCTCGACCGGCAGCTGGGCGCTCGCCGCGAGGATGCCGACGGCGATCGCGAGGTCGAAGCCCGGCCCGGCCTTGCGCAGGTAGGCGGGCGCGAGGTTCGCGGTGATCCGCCGCTGGGGGAAGTCGAACCCGGAGTTGAGCAGCGCGGCCCGGACCCGCTCGCGCGCCTCGCGCACCGCCTTGTCGCCCAGCCCGACGATCGAGAACGCGGGCAGTCCGAGCCGCAGGTCGACCTCGACGGTAACGCGGCGGGACTCAATGCCGTCGATGGCGTAGGTGGTGACGCGGGCGAGCACGGACGGCGACGCTAGGCGTCCAGGTGTGACGGGTGTGTGCCGAGGTGTGCCGGAAGACGCGCGCACGAAGTCGGCACACGGCGTGACGGTTCCGTGACGCCTCGGCCCGTACGGTCGCCTGGCGATGTCCACCGACCCCCGACACCACCTCGGCCGCACCGGCGAGCGGCTCGCCGCCGAGCACCTCGAACGCCTGGGATACGCGATCGTCGCCCGCAACCACCGCACGCGCTACGGCGAGATCGACCTCGTCGCGGCGGACAGGGAAGCGCTCGTCTTCGTGGAGGTCAAGACCCGCCGCGGCCGTGGCCGCCCGTGGGACGCGCTGGGCGAGCGAAAGCAGCGCCAGGTGCGCAGGATGGGCATCGCCTACCTGAACGACGTGGACGACCGGCCGCGGCGCCGGCGTGTCCGGTTCGACGCGATCGGCGTCACGTTCGACGCCGCGGGGCGCCTGGCGTCCCTCGAACACCTCGAGGATGCCTTCTGAGCCGCGGTCGCGCGGTGGGCGCGGCGCCGCGCGGGGTGCGCCGCAGGCCGTCGCGCGGCCCGCGCGGGGTGCGCCGCCGAGTGCCGCGGGCGCCGCGAGCGCCGCGCGGGGTGCGTCGCGAGCGCCGCGAGCG
>DASZEJ010000076.1:0-20265 GCA_035940955.1 Solirubrobacteraceae bacterium | reverse complement strand
CCCCGGCGCCCGCCTGCTCGGCCGCCTCGCGCGCCGCGCGCGCCTGCTCGCGGGCCTGCTGGTGCGCCGCCCGCAGCTCGCGCAGCTCGGCCACCGCCGCCTGGGCCGCCCGCTCGGCGTCGCTGCGCGCGGCCTCGGCCTGGTCGAGCCGGGCGCGCAGCGCGTCGGCCTCCTGCTCGGCGCGCTCGGCCGCCGCCGCGCGCTGCGTCGCCTCCGCGAGCCGCGCCTGCAGCTCCTCGACCCGTCCCGCGGCCGGCGCCGCCTCGCGCGCCTCGCTCAGCGCCGCCTCGAGCTGCTCGACCCGCGCGTGCGCGCGCTGCAGGCGCTCGCGCGCGCCGCGGGCCGCCACGACCGCCTCGTCGCGCTCGCGCGCCACCCGCTCGGAGCGCTCCAGCGCCCGCGTCGCGTCGCGCAGCCGCGCCTCGGCGGCGCGCCGCGCCTGGTCGCTCTCCGCGATCCGCGCCCGCGCCTCGACCCGCGTCCGGTCGAGCTCGCTGCGGGCCGCGCGAAGCTGCTCCTGCGTCTCGGACAGCGCCTCGGTGAGCCGGTCCTGCTCGCGCACGCGGCGCTCGGCGGCCGCCCGTCCCGGCGGCGGCGCGACCTGCGGGCGCCGCAGCTCCTCCGGCCGCGGCAGGTCGACGACGAGCCCGCGTCCCGCGTCGAGCGCGTACACCGTCCGCGCGTGGGCGACGAGCGCCGCGGGGGCGCTGTACGCCGCGCGCCACACGGGCGGGTCGGGGCCGGCGAGCGGCGCGGCGTCGTCGGGGCCGGGGAGGGCCGAGAGGCGGTGCGTGCGGCGCCCGTCGTCGAGGACGAGCATCGGCGGGCTCAGGCGCTCGCGCTGCTCGGCGTGCCAGCGGCCGGCGATCCGCAGCAGCGTGGTCTCCGGCGTGGCCGAGACCCCCTCGAACCGCTCGACCTCGAACTCGGGCATCCGCGGGCGGAGTCTAGGTTTCGCCGAGGGCGTCGAGCGCGGCGGCCAGCACGCGGTCCGGGGGAAGCGTCGCGTCGAGGACGCGGAACCGGTGCGGCTCGGCGGCCGCGAGCGCGTCGTAGGCCTCGGCGACCGCGCCGAAGAACGCCTCGGGCTCCCGCTCCAGGCGGTCGGCCGGGCCGGCGCGCCGCGCGGCCGCGGTCCGCGGGTCGGCCCGCAGCAGCAGCGTGACGTCGGGGACCACGCCGAAGTCGTTCATCGCGCGCACCCGCTCGACCCCCAGGCCGCGGGCGGCGCCCTGGTAGGCCAGCGACGAGTCGACGAAGCGGTCGAGGACCACCGTCGCGCCCGCCTCGAGCAGCGGCTGGACGCGCTCGGCGACGAGCTGCGCGCGGGCGGCGGCGAACAGCAGCGCCTCGGCCAGCGGGTCCACGCGCAGCGCCGGGTCGCTCACGAGCGCGCGGATCCGCTCGGCCAGCTCGACGCCGCCGGGCTCGCGCAGCACCTCGACCCGGCCGGGCAGCCGCTCGGCGAGCGCGGCGGCGAGCGTCGTCTTGCCCGCGCCGTCCAGGCCCTCGATCGTGATGAGCACGACCTAGGATGAAACCGTGTTCTGGGAAGCGACGGAGGGGCACCCGCACGCGCGCGCCGTGCTGGGCGCGGCGCTGCCGCCGGACGGGTCGCCCTCGCACGCCTATCTCTTCGAGGGCCCGGCGGGCAGCGGGAAGGAGGACGTCGCCCGCGCGTTCGCGGCCGCGCTGCTCGCCGACGGCGCCGCCGACGCCGCCTCGGCGACCGCCCGCGCGGTGAGCGGCGCGCACCCCGACCTGACCTGGGTCGCGCCCACCAGCTCGGCCGGGCTGCTGGTCGGCGACGTCAGCGAGGCGGTGGTCGGCGCGTCGTCGCACACGCCGTTCGAGGCGTCGCGGCGGGTGTTCGTCGTCGAGCAGGCCGACACGCTCAACGACCAGGCGGCCAACCGGATGCTGAAGACGCTCGAGGAGCCGCCGCCGTACGCGCACCTCGTGCTGCTGACCGAGCGCCCCGGCAAGGTGCTGCCGACGATCGCCTCGCGCTGCCAGCGCGTCCGGTTCGACGCACCCTCGCCGGCGGCGATCGCGCAGCGGCTGGAGCGCCAGGGCGTCGCCCCGGAGCAGGCGGCGGCGTGCGCGCGGCTGGCGCTGGGCGACCTGCGGCGCGCGGCGGCGCTGGCGCTCGGCGACGGCCCGGCGCTCCGCGCGGGCGCCGAGGGGTTCGCGCGCGCCGCGCTGGCGGGCCGGCTGGCCGCGGCGCCGCTCCTCGAGCGGGCGCGCGAGCTGGGCGCGGGTGCCGGCAAGGAGGTCGAGGCGCGCACCGCCGAGGAGGTCGAGCTGGTGCCGAAGAAGGAGCGCAGGCGCGTCGAGCGCGAGGGGACCGAGCGGCTGCGGCGCGCCCAGCGGCGGGCGACGCAGGCGGCGCTCGACCACGGCCTCGAGCTGGCCGGCCTGTGGCTGCGCGACGCCGCGTGCGTCGCGGCGGGCGCCGACGACGTCGTCCACAACGTCGACCGCCTCGACCAGCTGCGCGACGACGCCGCCGAGCCGCGGGACTTCGTGCTCGGCCAGGAGCTGGTCGAGGAGACCCGGCGGCGGCTGGACCTGAACGTGAGCGAGGAGCTCGCGCTCGAGCAGCTCGCCTACCGGCTCGCTCGGATCTGAGCGATCGGCCCGAGCCGCGGCTCGCGGCCGTGCAGCTCGAACGCCCGGAAGGCCGCGAAGTGCGCGTGGCCGGGGCCGTGGAAGTCCGACGAGCCGGTGGTGAGCAGGCCGCGGGCCTCGCAGTGGTCGGCCAGGAGCAGCGTCTGCTCGCGCGTGTGGGTGACGTAGAACGCCTCGACCCCGTCGATCCCGAGGTCGACGAAGCGGTCGACGGTGTCGAGGACCGCCCGGTCGGCCTCGATGTCCCAGAACGGATGGGCCCAGACGGCGACCCCTCCCGCCGCGTGGATGAGGTCGATCGCCTGCTGCACGGTGGGGAAGGTGCGGGCGCGGTAGGCCGGGCGGCCGGGGATGAGGTAGGCCACGAGCAGGTCGGAGAACGTCGCGAAGCCCTCGTCGGCGATGCGCTCGGCGTTCGCGGGGTGGCCGAACGCGGCCTGCGAGAGGTGGGGGCGGCCGATCGGCTTGCCGGCCCGGCGGCGGCGTTCGAGGACCGTGTCGTCGATCTCGTAGCCCAGCTCCTCGAGCGCGGCGCGCATCCGCGCGGCCCGGACCTCCCGGTCGCCGCGGTAGCGCGCGAGCTCCGCGCGGAGCGCCTCGTCGCGGTGGTCGATCCCGTAGCCGAGGATGTGCAGGTCCTCGTGCTCGGCCTGCACGGCGGAGATCTCGACCGCGGGGACGACGCGGATCGTCTGGAGCCGGC
This sequence comes from Solirubrobacteraceae bacterium, assembly GCA_035940955.1. Classification (GTDB taxonomy): domain Bacteria; phylum Actinomycetota; class Thermoleophilia; order Solirubrobacterales; family Solirubrobacteraceae; genus CADCVT01. Next base: position 16,931 of record DASZEJ010000076.1, on the reverse strand, counting down.
GCGCCGTCTCGAGCGCCTCCTCGACGCCGTCGACCGTGTCGTGGTCGCTCAGCGCGAGCAGCTCGACGCCGGCCGCGGCGGCCCGCTCGACGACCTCCGCGGCGCCGAGCGCGCCGTCGGAGTGGACGGAATGGGACTGCAGGTCGAACGCCGGCCGGCTCATGCGGCCCTGCGTTCTATCGGGTCGGGCGGCGTCGGCTACGCGCCGGGCGGTTCGTAGTCGAACGCCTCGTTGCGGTGGTACTGGCCCGCGTCGACCTTGAGCGCGTGCGTCCGCAGGCCGGCGCGGAGCATCGTCTCGTCGTGCAGGCGGGCGTCGTAGAGACACAGGACGGTCAGCCCGTACGCCACTGCGGTCTCGTGCGCGAGCCGCTCGTACTCGGCCCATCCCTCGCGGGAGGTGAAGTTCTGGATCGGCTCGTCGGCGCAGCCGAGCACGAAGACCGGGCGCTCCTCGGCCTCGGCGATCTCGCGGAAGCGCTCGACTACGTCGTGCGGGGCGAACGTGGGGCCGTAGGTGTCGCTCGGGGGCTCCCAGAAGACGCCCTGCTCGTCCTCGGGGAGCATCCGCTCGTGGATGAGGTCCTCCAGCTCCTCCGGCACGGCGACCATCACCAGCCCGCCGGCGAGGACCGCCTGGTCGATGAACTGCACGGCGAGCGGCGCCACCTGCTCGAAGTCGTCGAAGACCGCGATCGAGTGGTCGCCGTACGACACCGCGCGCGGCACCGCCTTGGCCTCGGCGAACGACGCCGCCGCGTCCACCATCCGCCGCCGCTCGGCCCCGCAACGCGCGCACGGGGCGACGTTCGCCTTCGAGGACGAATACGTGAGGTCGTTGCAGCGCGAACACTCGAACACCGGCATGTCGATGCGCCTTCCCGTGGCACGCTACAGGTATGCGACCCCTTAAGCCCAGTACGCGAAAAGGTCTGAACGACGGGCCGATCGCGGCGGGCGGGTGCTCGACTCGCTCCGTGCGAGGCGCCGTCTGCCTCACGGCTGTCGCGGCGGCCGCCGCCGGTCTGCTCGCCCCCGCGACCGCGGGCGCCGAGCTGCGGCGCCCGAGCGGCACGTACAGCGCGCCCGCCGACCGGTGGCTGCTGAACGTCGCCGGCCGCTCGATCCAGATCGCCGCGTTCGACTTCATCTGCCGCGACACGAAGGGCCGGATCTCGGTCAACGGCATCCGGATCCGCCGGGCTCGCGGAAGGTGGCGCTTCTCCGCACGGCTCTACGGGCTCGTGACCTACGCCGACGAGCGCCCGGACGAGAACGGCCGACTGCGGGTCACCGGCCGGTTCTCGCGCAACGCCCGCCTCGCCACCGGCACGCTCCGCGTCACGGCGCCCAGCTGCGGCACGACGCGCGAGCAGCAGTGGCGGGCGAGCAGGCGCGCTGGAGGCGTGTCAAGGGCTCTGGACGTCTGATTGACCGCCGATTTGCAGGCTAATACAGCCGATAGCAAACGGTGTCAGCCGTTAGAGCACTTAATGAGCGTAATGTCATCCCATCTCGACTCCTCGCCGGATCCTCCTGCTCCGCAGGGCGCGCGGGAACGCCGCGGGCGCGCTGGTCAGCGGCACCGACGCGATCGTCGTCGACTCGGCCAAGGTCACGATCGCCGGCCTCGACGTCGACGGCGTAGGGACCAGAGCACAGACGTCGCTGACCGGCACCCTGAGCAACGTCGCCGCCGACGCCCGGCCGGCGATACCGGTGGGCTGAGCCGAGACCCAGGGAGGCACCACCGTCCCCGTGTTCTCCCTGGTCCGAGTGCGGTCGGCGAGCGTGCTCGCCGGCGCGCTCGCACTGGCGGTGGCGCTGGCAGCGGCCGCCCCTGCCGCCGCGATCACGCGCAAGCAGGCGACGAGCAGGGCGGTGGCCGCGCTGGACGCCGGCGCGGCCGCCGGCCCGGTGATCGTGTTCGCGCTCCCGGAGCCGCTGCGTCCGGGCTCGCGGGTCACGCAGGGTCGTACGAAGAAGCTCGTGCTCGCGGTCGGCCGCGAGCGCGCGCTCTTCTTCTACCGGCACGGGGGGCCGTCCCCGCGCTCTCGGAAGCCCGGTCGTGTCGCGCTGGTGGGCGTCAGGAGCGGGAGGGTCAGGCTCTCGCGGACGATCACCCGTGCGCCGCGCGTCAACGGGCGGCTGCCCGCGTTCCTCCGCAGCTCCGCGGCGTACGGCTCGTCGCGGTACCGGGTGTTCGAGCGGTCCGGGAGCACGGCTATCGCGCCGGCGGAGAGCTCGGGGCCCGCCGCGCTGCAGGGGGACGACCCGTTCGAGCCGTTCGACGGCTTCAACTCCCCGCCGACGGCCTTCGGGCAGGACCTCGTCGTCAAGCAGGGCACGCCGAAGCGCGTGACGCTGACGGCCACCGACGCGGACGCCGATCCGCTCACGTTCCAGGTCGTCGAGCGGCCGCGGCGCGGCAAGCTGTCGGGCCAGCCGCCGAACCTCGTCTACACGCCGGCCGCCGACTACCTCGGGTCCGACCAGTTCGTCTTCACGGCGCGCGACGACGACAAGGACAGCGAGCCGGCGACGATCTCGCTGCGCGTCGTCCCCCTGGGCGAGCCGCCGACCGTCACGGCATCCCCGGGCTGCACCGCCTACACCGAGCAGGCGCGGGGCGTCGCCATCGACCGTGAGCTGGTCGTCTCCGACCCCGACGACAAGCAGCTCGACCGCGCGACGGTTCGCATCGCCGAGAGCTTCCAGGCCGGCGACCACCTGCTCTTCCGCGACCAGAGCGGCATCAGCAGCTCGTACGACGCCGACGCCGGCGTCCTGACGCTGATCGGCACCGCGACCGTGGAGGAGTACGTGGCGGCGCTGCGCAGCGTCGAGTACAGCAACGAGACGAGCGCCAACCCGACGAAGACGAAGGGGATCGTGTTCACGGCGAACGACGCCGGGCTGGACTCGAGGCCCGCCTTCAAGCAGGTGTGCATCGCCGGCGGCGAGGGCGAGAACGACCCGCCGACCGGGGAGACGAGCGAGGCCGGCCTCACCTACGTCGAGAACGACGGGCCCGTCCCCGTTGACGGCGGCTTCGTCGTCGGCGACCCGGACTCGGCGTACCTCTCGCGCGCGACGATCGAGTTCGTCCCGCACGTGTCGCAGCCGGTGGACGAGAACGGCGACCCGGTCGGGCCGCCCGTCGTCACGCACACCTTCGCCCCCGCCGAGGACGAGCTGGCGTTCGCCGACCAGAACGGGATCACGGGGTGGTACGACGACGCCACCGGCGTGCTCGAGTTGAGCGGCACCGCGCCGGTCGCCGTCTACGAGGCGGCGATCCGTTCGGTCACCTACGAGAACACGTCCGAGGACCCCTCCGACGCGACCCGCCGGCTGCAGTTCACCGTGGTGGACTCCGGGCGCGCGAGCTCCGTCCCCGTCCGGCGCGACGCCTTCGTCACGCCGGTGGAGGACGCGCCCGAGCTCACCGCGAGCGACGGGCCGACGCACTACACCGGCAAGCCGACGCCGGTCGACGCCGGCCTCACGGCGATCGACCGCGACGACCGCGAGCTCGAGGCCGCCGAGGTCCGGATCGTGGACGGGTTCGCGCGGGGCGACGCGCTCGAGTTCGAGGACCAGCTCGGCATCGGCGGGTACTACGACCCGGACGCCGGGGTCCTGACGCTGAAGGGGACGGCGCCGGTCGCCGACTACGAGACGGCGCTGCGGTCGGTGGCGTACGCCCACTGGGGCGACGCGCTCACGGGCGCACGGACGGTGCAGTTCGTGACTTACGACGGCGAGGCCGAGTCCGCCCCCGCGTGGAAGGTCGTCGAGCTCAACGACCGGCCGGTCGTCGAGGCGACCCGCGAGGCGCTGAGCTACACGCAGGGCGACGGATGGGTCGCGGTGGACGACGCGATCGCGGTGAGCGATCCCGAGTCGACGCACCTCGTGGCCGCGACCGTCGCGATCGCGCGCGGCTTCTCGGAGGCCGAGGACGAGCTGGCGTACAAGGAGCAGAACGGCATCAGCGGGGAGTACGACGACGTCACCGGCGTCCTCACGCTCAGAGGCGAGGCGTCCGTGGCCGACTACGAGTCCGCGCTGCGGTCGGTGATGTACGAGAGCTGGTCCGACGACCCCTCGACCCCGCGCACCGTGACGTTCCAGGTCGACGACGGCGCGGCGTACAACAACCTCAGCGACACGGTCAGCCGCGACGTCGCGATCATGCCGCGCCGGTGAACGACGCCCTGTGCCGGCGCGCCCGGCGGTCGCTAGGATGACCGCACACCCCGAGTCAGGCGAGCCCGAGCGGCCGAAACTGCGAAGGTGAGCCGCCCCCGCCGACGTAGCTCAGCTGGTAGAGCACTTCACTCGTAAGGAAGCGGCCCCGTCCGGGGCCGCTGCTGTTCCGGGCCGTAATCCCAGCGTTCGTCGTGTAGCTCGCTCAGCGTCGTAGTCGTGAGACGCCGTCCGTTGTCGTGCAATGCCGCTCGCGTACGGCATGAATGCGGCATCGCTCGCGGCACAGCTTAAGGAGCGTGGACCGCGCCGTGGGAAGCCGTTGCACGACCCTCCTGTCGCGCGCCTGGACCCGCTCCGCGCTGTCACCCGAAGCGAGCGCCGCATACATTCTCGCTGGACAGTGGTGCGCGACGGCCGAGGACCGAGGCGTGGTTTCTGCTGGCGCTCGGCGACCGGCTCATCGCGCCGCACTCTGCGCGCTGCGCTCGACTGCGAGGACGCTGCTCGGCGGGTGCTCGAGACGGCGGTCGTGCGGGTGGCGCCTCCCGCCGTGCTGGTCGAGCCAGCGAAGGCACCTTCCGGGGACGAGGACCTCCATCCGGTCCACGTCGCATTCGTCGATCCGAGAGGCGACCTCGACCACAGCCCGGAGCCGCCGCTGCAATCGCGCGTCGTGTCGGCGGCGATCGGACACCCGCGATCGCGAGGCGACGCTGGCAATGCTCGCTCGGGAACTCGGTCGGCTCGCCCGGTCCCTCTTGCTACTCGGGCCACGCGGCCGAAACTGGGCTCGCCGGCGACATCGCGACGCGCTCGCCGTTGCCGATGAGGACATGCTCTCGGTGCACGACATGTTCGCGGGTACCGTTCCGATCGCGATCCCGGGTCGCGTGATGCTCAGCGCCTGCTCTCCGCCGTCATCAGCGAAACGAGCGGCTCCCGCTCGCGGCGCAGGATGCGGGATGGGACGCGCCCGAGTTCGAGCTTGTCCGTCGGCTCCACCACTCGTCGAGGCGGGCGAGCTCACTGAGGAGCGATGGCGCCGTCGCCAGCAAGCTGACGAACCCCTAGATGGGTACAGCGCCCGTTGCGGACCGCCGTCGATGTACCCACCCCGCAGGATGAGCGCTCCGGCCGCCAGCGCCACGCCGGCCACTACGGAGCGCAGCGCGCCGTCCGGCGGCTCGACCCATGACGGTCCGAACTCCGCGGCGGTGAACGCCAGGTCGGCGACGATCGTCCCCGACCAGGCGAACAGCGTCGCCACGGCCGCGACGTTCTAGACAAAGAGCACGGGAGCCGGGCAGCCGTCCTCGCTACGCCGCCGCGGAGCAGATAGCGCCCGTTTGGCCACGACATGCTCGGCCTCCGGCGAGCCCTCGGCGAGTGGGGGGCGATCCGGCTCCTCCTCGGCGGCGGCGAGCGCTGCCGCGTTGAGCATGAACGTGGCACCGATGTACGAACCTCCCGACACCACGCGAGGTGGTCCGTGGCGTGCCGGCCGAAGAGGAGGCCCCGCTCGGCTTGCAGCGCCTGCAGCGCGCTCAGCGCAAGTGACGCCGCCCGGATGCCTCCGCCTGACAGACAGACCCCGGTGCCCAACGGCGGGTCGCCGTCCGCGCGGACCCAGGGCAGGTCGATCACGGCGCGACCCTCCATCCGCGGTAAGCCGGTGTGGCCACCGGGTCCCCGACGCAAAGCTGCGGACCGTCGCCGTCCGTCAAAACAGAACTCGGCGCAGCGCGTAGCCGTGCGGTTTGAGCGCTTGGCGCGAGATCTCGACGTCCACCTGTTCGGGCTCGCGGTGGCTGAACAGCAGATCAGGCACGGTGAACATGCATGCCGCGGCGGGGCCACGGCGCGCTTCTCCTCGCAGGCTTCACCCGCGCCGAAGCGTTCTTGCAATCTCGTGGAGCATCCAATACGGCCGTGCGCGAACTCTTGCGCGGACCGAGTCGCGGAAGCTCACCTCTTGTGCCAGGGCGGACGCAATAGGTGCTCCGGCGGCCGCTTGAAGCAGGGCTGCTACCCAAGCCGCGGCGCCGCCCGCCGCGACGGTCATGCTCAGCGTGGCGCTGGCCGCCGCGGTCGTGACCTTCGTGTCGCCGGCTAGCCGCAGCAGCGTCGAGCGCGCATCGAGCGCCGTGAGTGCTTCGCGAATCTCCAGGAGACTTGGCTCGATCACCCTGACCCGCAGGTCCTGAACGACCGCGGCTACCTCATTTGGGCGCTCGTCCGCTCCTGCAAGCTCTCGTGCGGCCGACGCCATAGCTGCGCGAAAACGGATCCGCGGTCCGGCAAGACGCTCCCGCACATCGAGCAGCTCATCGATCGATGCGTCTGGAAACCCCTCTAGTTCTGACAGCAGCGTAGACGCGAGCGCTCCTTCCCACAGCGGCTCCAGGTCCCGGTCGGCAGGGTTGGCACTGTCGTAGCGCCGACGAGCCCATACGTCGGCTGTCCATTGAGACACAACCGGGACGCGATCCGGATTCCACACCACGTCCTGCGATTCGACGTCTTCCCGGGACGGCAAGATGAGGACGCCTGCGTCGGCCGCGATTCGCAGCTCCGCGAGGCCGAGCTCGATCACCTTCAGGTCTCGATTCGAGGCATGTTGCCATTGGTCCGGTCTTCCGGCGAGGCGATCTCCGATCGTTGCGAGTATTTGTGCGCTGGCGCCCGGCAAGTGATGGAAGTAGGGAGGATAATTCCGCTTCACCAAGCGGGTAACCGTGAACATCTCGATGCGGTCGGCATACAGCAGTGCTGCCTTCATGAGGCGGCGCTCGTCGATAAGTGGTTCCGGTCCCTGCCGGGCATCGGGCTCATACGCGACAGCCTCGAGATGTCGCTCCGGCGCCTTCATCTGGTTCGAGATGCTAGTGCGCCGTGTGTTGGCGGCCTCCCGATCCGTCGACCCCTCCCCGGCGCGATTGGCGCAGCCGCGAGAGGCGCGCGAACCGAGGGTCGGCGATCACCGATGCGACCAGGATGCGACCAAGACATCCGCGAAAAGATCGCATCGCCTCGCATGACCTCGCCGATCTGAGGTACGGCGCGAGGAGCGTTTGCCGTTCCTCGCCTCTCCTCGCCTAGCGCGCACGAGAGGATTCGAACCTCTGACCTTCGGTTCGGTAGGCCGCAGGCGTGCACCCGGCGGCGAGAATCCTGCGACGTCTCCAGGTCGCATCCGTGGTCGCATTGATCAACCAGAACGACCACGTTCTTGGCCGTCGTCGCGGGGCGCGCTGTACAGCTCGGCGACACGCTCGACGCAACCTCGACCGCGCGGCGAGTCGCCCGAGCCCACTCTGAACGACACGCCGGACCGCGATCCGCTGAGGCCGGCCTCCTGATGACGCAGACCCCATTCGCTGGACAAGCCAGGTGAGTTCGATCGCGCACCTACAGCTGCGCACAGCCGAGTTCCACCGTCGGGTCCGCAGGGTATGTCTTCATCAATGAGCAGTGGCGTCCGCCGGGTTCGAGGCGTATGCGGTCTCGCTGTGGTCCTGCTGTGCGCCGGTGCCCCGGAGGCAGCAGCGGTCGCTCAGCGGGCCACACTTCTGGCTCCCGCGGACGGCTCGCTTACTTCCTCGCCGCAGGAGAACCCGCCGCATCACACGCCGTTCGATGGCGACTGGGCGGTGGACGTAGCGGGCGCCGTTGGACGTCCTGTCTTCGCTCGGTTCTCCAATGTCAACGGCGCGCTTGCCCTGCGCGTCGTGGGCCACTTCGAGCCGTGCGCGTCGCCGAATCAAGGCACTGCAGGGGTCGGCCTGAGAGTGCAGGTCATCATCGAGGGTGTGGTCGTCGGGGTGGTGAACTATGCGCATCTCGCGAACCCGCACCCCGCTGGCGAGATCGCCAACGGCCAACAGATCGGGACGATGGCCTCTGGAAGCTCGACGAGCTGCTGGAGCGGACCCCATGTCCACATGGAGCCGCGCAACGAAAAGAGGTACGCCTGCTTCCAGGCCACGCCTCTGAACTCGACCATCGGCGCGGGCACCAAGCTCGGCGTCATCGGCGGCGAGTTCGCGGCGGGCAGGAATCAGCTGTGTCCGAGCGGCGCGGTCGACGACCAAGGCAGCACTGCTGACGGATCGTTCGTTCGAACACCCGACGGCGCGACCTACCGTATGGTCGGCGGCGCCCCGGTCTACGTCTCGACCTGGGACGCCTTTGGCGGACCGCAGCCGGTCACGTATGTCTCGCCGGAGACGTTCTCGACGTTCCGAGCCGTCCCGGCCGACGGCACCTTCGTCACGGCGCTTCCGGGCGCCGCGGTCTACAGGGTCGCCGGCGGCGCCCCTATCTACATTCCGAGCTGGGACGTCTACGGCGGTGCGCAGCCGACGATCGGCATCGATAAGTGGGCCGTTGATCACGCCGCCGATCCCATCTCCCACCTCCGTCCGACTCCTGCCGATGGCACGCTGCTGAAGGGACTGCCGTCCCAGCGGTTCTGGCGGATCGCGGGTGGTCGCCGGAGCGCGGTGGCAGCGGCGCCTGGAGCCGTAGAGCTGCCCGACGCGGCGATCGACCCCTTCCCGGTCGCAGCTGTCGCGCGTGCGAGGACGATCCGCCGCACCGTCAAGCTTCGACGTGGATGCTCGCCCAAGCGGCTGAGGGTGTCGGGTCGCGGGGTGCGGATCAGGTCGGCGCGGCGCGTCAGCCGCCGGCGCTGCCGGCTGACGCTGCGCGTGGCACCAGGACTGACCGGGCGTCGAGATCTGCTCGTGCGGCGCGGCGGGCGGACGCTGCGGCGCCGCGGCGTCATTCGGCTCTAGGACAACGCGCCTGCGCCGCCCGCGCGGCAGGCTGAGCAGCGCATCGTCGCGCGACTAAGCAGCTGCCGGTCTTGCGGACTTGGTCGCGGGGACAAGGCCCTGCAGCCGAGCTCCAGCAACTGCCCCAGGACAGAGACGCTTGTCGTCGAAGGGGCGAGTGCGCCCGGCGGTCGTCGAGGGGGCTCCTTGGTGGTCGGACAGGGTCCTTCGGCGGGTCGCACAAGGTCGGGCGGCGAGTTGACCGCGCCGGCCTAGCGGGGACGGTGCGCTACCGCGTTCAACTACACCTCGGTGAGCGACATGAGACGCCGGTTCCGGGCGAGCACTGGGACATACCGGCTTCATCGAACTGGTCGAGGAGGCGTTAATCCTGCGGGACAGAGCGCTGCGCGACAAGCCGATACTCGACGCCGACGCGGCCGAGATCGTGCCATCGAGTGGGCGTACACGGGTGCGGGGGCTCGATGTCCGCGTGTGGGCCGATTGTCACGACACGATGGAGCGTGCGGCCGTCGCGCCCGGCTTTCTAGCCTGCCGGACGAGTAAGCGCCGAAGAACTTCCGCGTCGGTCGGTCAAAGGTCTCGCGCATACTGGGTGCTGTGCGGCATAGACGCCCCGACCTTATGCTGACCATGGCCGTGGTCGCGCTGCTCGTTGCGTCCACGCTGTTCTTGATTGCTGCTGACGATGTGCAGACCGTCGTTACCGGTGGTGTGGCCTTGCTGGCCTTCGCCGTGGCGATGGCCTCTTACATGTCTGGGCCTGACTGGGGCAAGCTGACAAGAGACGTTGCGGCGGTCCGGCAGGCAGTCGAGCGGCTAGCTGACCCGCCCACGGCGCGTGCGTCGAGTGTCCGAGAGCGGGCCAGACCCAGCGGCCGGCCGTGTAGGTGGTTTTGGCCGATCGGGTTCGCTCTCATCGCGCTGGCGCGCCTGCGACGCAAGTGACCTAGATTTATGTTGTCTCGTGCACCGCGCTGGCCAGATACTCATCGCGTTGGCCATCGTCGTAGTGGCGGCGGCTGGGGCAGCCGTCTTGCTGTCCGGCGGCGAGCAGAACGATGGGGAAGCGGTCACGACCTCGGACTCCTCCGTCGATCAAGGACGGCAAGGTGAGCGTCCGCGATTCACGTTGGCCCGTCAACAGGGTTTGACGCCGGTTCGCGAGCGGGCAGGGGTGCGCGCTGGGATCGCTGTCTACAGCGACGTCCGTGGTACCGGCGCCGACGTCAGGTCGATCCCGTTCGGACAGCGGGTGACCGTTGTCTGCGTTGCGCCCAACGAGTCGGGGATCAGCACCATCAACGCGTTCTACCTGATCAGCACGCCGCCATGGCGTGGTCGGTTCGCTTCGGCCAACCAGTTCCTCAACGGGACCAGGCTTGGCGAGACAACTAACGCCGGGCAACTCAACCCTGACGTCCAGAAGTGCCGCGAGTGATGATCGTCAGCGCACGAGGCGCGCGCTGACGCCTCGCAGGCAGGTCGCGCCGCGGAGCGACCGGTTACCGCGCGCCAGCGTTGGACATAAGCGCCCAGAGCACCTTCGTCGTAGAGACTGTCGTCGCGCTGCCGGCACACAGCACCTCGACCATCCCGCGCTGCTCTAGGACGAGCGTTATCTTGCTCCGGCGATCCGTTGCGGAGTTCAGCCTGACCTCGCGGCCGCACCACGCGGCGACCTGCGTCCCGAGCTGCGTCTTGAGGCCCAGCAGAAGCCTCACGGGCAGCCCGCGAGTCGCGATCGTCCCCGACGCCCTACAACAGCGAGACGCTCTTCGGCGCCGAGAACGTGAGGTCGTCGGCCATCACCGAGCGGGCGCCCGGCTCCGGGCGCAACAACCATAGTCCGGGGCGGCTCCGGCGGCCGCCCCGGCTCACTGCGTTCGTGAACGGTTGGCGAGCTAGCGCTGCTAGCTGGCTACCGCGAGATCGCTGCCGCGGTCGTCCCCGAGGCGAGCCGGTCCACCGGTGGCTCGGGCGGCGAAGGCTCGTCGCAGGCAGCGGTTCGGATGCGGTGCCTCCCGCGGCGCAGCAGTCGGTCGACCGTTCGGACGGTCACGTCCATCCGCTCGGCGATCTCGAGGTACGTCAGGCCGAACGCGAACAGGAGGACTGCGCGGCGCTCGCGCTCGGGCAGCGCGCGGACCTCGTCGAGCCTGAGCCTTGCCGCCGCGAGCTCGTCGAGGCTGTGCAGCGCCGCCGGCTCGGGCAGATGCCCCTCCGGCCGATCCTGATCGTCGAAGCCCGGCGTGTAGGTGACGGCCTCTCGCTCGAGCGCGGCCAGCCGCCAGCCCTCGTGGACGGCGACGCGGTACAGCCACCCGGCCGCCTTGCCGTCGAGGCAGACGTCGTCGCGGCGGAGGAGCTGCAGCCAGGCGTATGAGCAGGCGTCCTCGACGGTCGCCATTGACGCACCAACGCGCGCGCGCACAAGCCGTTCCAGCCGGGGGGCGTGCTCGGCGAAGTAGGCCGCGATGTCGTCGCTGCGGCTACGCATGGCACCGCTCCGCGAGCAGCTCGGCCAGCGTGGGATCGGTCGGGACGAGCACGGCGGGCTCGTCGCGCTGCTCGCTCTGCTCGACGTAGTCGTCGACGAGCGCGTCGAGCTCTGCCTTGCTGGTCAGGCCGCGCTCGACGAGGAACGCGCGCCCGCCGTCGGCCGGCCGGTCGGTGACGCGCACCACGCCGTCGACGCGCTGGCCGAAGACGATCCGCTCGCCGGCCGAGATGGTGTAGCGCGCCAGTTCGACGCGCTCGCCGATCGCGGCGCTCACGACCGCGCCTCGCCGCTGCGAGCCCAGCGGGCGCTGCTGCCGTAGCCCTCGATCTCGTGGTCGCGCACGGCCGCGGCGTCGCGCGACGACCACGCCGGCAGCCGGCGCGCCGCCTCGCGCTCGACCGCGCGGTCGAGGCGGCTGTCGGGACGGGTCTCCTTCAGCCGCTTGATCTCGGCCGACGCTTCGGCGCGCGTGTGCGGGTAGCGGAACGTCTGGCCGCGGCTCGCTGCCAGGCGGCGCAGGTAGTCGAGCTGCTTGGGCGTCGGCTTGTCGGTGGCGCTCGTGCGCGCCCCGGTGGTGGTTCGGTTCATGGCCGCGGCGCGGCGAGCCGGCGAAGAGCCGGGGTCAAGGGCAGCCCGTCAGGGCCGCGCAGCGCCGCCGCAGGCGGTGTCCCTTGACGCCGGCGGGCCGGCCGCAGCATCCGCGACATGAACCGGGCCGCCGGAGCCAGCTCCGCGCTTCCCAGCCTGCCGCGCGAGAGGCCAGCGAACGCCCAACCCGCTCGGCGGCTAACTCGTCGGTATGCGTCTCATCGCGGGTTCGACCTCGCCTACCGACAGGCCGGCCGGTCGGCTCGCGCGGCACACGTGGAGGTCATCGGCGTGGCAGCGATTCGCCGGCACGCCGCGACCGACGCGTCGCTGGTCCAGCGACGGCTCATGCGAACATGTGTTCGTGACGTCGCAGGGTTCGGCATATGCGCGGTTCCGCCGCGCGGTCGGGACGGGCAACCCGCACCTGGTCAGATCAGCGGCGGCTGAGCTTCCGCACGTCGATCTCGAGGACGCGCTCGCGGTGTGCCTCGTCTTCCTGCGCGCCGAGCCGCAGGCATACCTGGCGGCGGCGACGCGATGGCACGCGCGCTTTGTCCTCGAGCGCCGAGCCTCGCCGCCGGACTCGCACCTTGCCCTGGCGGCGCTGCAGGCCATGGAGCGCGGCGACCGCGCTGTTGCGAGCCGCGCGCTCGCGGCGCTGTGCGACTCCTACCGGCTCCCGCGGGCCGCCGCGGCGCTGAACGCGCTCGCCGCCCAGCGCGACCAGTGAACTCGCCGGTGTCCGCGCACGCTGGCCTCGGCCGCTCCCGCGGTACCTGTCAGGCGTCTCTTCTTGGTTCGAGCGCCTGGACGAGCCGCTGCAGCGCGTCCTCGCGTGAGCGTGCCGCCCGCACAAGGCGTCCTGCCGAAGCGCATCGTGCGCGGATCGGTCGCCGAGACACCCCAAACGTTCCGCGCGGCGCCGGCGTACACGAGGAAGTGGTCATCGCCGAGTCGGTACAGGTGTCCGGCGCCGACGAAGCCGGGGAGGTCCGCCCGAACGAGCTTGGGGACTCGCGACACGCCGGCGAAGTGAACACGACGTGGCGGCTCGGCGCCGGTTAGGCCGCTTCTCAGCTATGCGGGCTGAGCCTCGTCGGCGTGCTTGCTCTGCGCGGCGTCGAGCGCGTCCTCGACGCGCCGAGCGATCCGGTCGATGGTCGCGGCCGCCCGCTCGATCGTCGCCAGGTCGGCGCCCTCTGACCACGAGGCCAGATACGGGATCGAGTAGCTGCTCGTGTCGATCCCCAGGACACCGCAGACGGTGAAGGCGACCGACTCCACGATGAGCTCCTCCTCGTCGTACGACATCGGCACCTCCTCGCCGGCGGGCTCGGCACGGAGGAGCGCGTGTCCGAGCTCGTGGACGAGCGTCTTGACGCGCTGGTTGACGCCGGCGGCGTCGTTGATCGCGATGCCCAGGGTCGTGGTGTCGTAGGACCCGCCGCAGCCGGACGGCAGCGGCTTGAGGACCACGGCCGAACCGATCTCGGACCCGAGCGCGACGAGGGCCGGCCATGCCCACGCGAGGTCGTCGCCGTCCAGCGCGGCGATCGGCGGGTCGAGCGCGACCGGCTCGGCCGGCGGCGGCAGCGGGTCGACCTGCGAGCGGTCGAACATCGGGCCCAGCCGGAACCACGTCCGCGGCCGCTCGGCGGGATCGGCGCCCGCGCGCTGCCACTCGTCGAGCTTCTGCTTCGACGGTGGGACGGGCACCCAGATCTTGATCGCGCGCTCGCCGCGCCGGACCGCGTAGCCGAGCTTCAACCACGCACGGAAGCCGGCCACTCGCGTCGCTTCGGGCTTCTGCAGCGCGATGAGCATCTGGTTGGCCAGCGAGTAGCGGTGAAAGTGCCTGCGCAGGCTGAGCCACCTCTGCCAGCCGTCGCTCGTCTTGAGCGCCTCGACGGCCTGCCGCGCCTTCTCGCGGTCGGCGTCGCGGCGCGCGGCGCGCTCGGCTTCCGACAGCCGCGTGCGTCCCATGAGGGGACCTCCTGTGCGTCAGGGCCCCGCTCGTTCGCGGGAGCCGTTGGCCGCCCTCCGCACGCGAACGCGTGCCACGATCTGAGGGCGGCGGCTCCCGCGGCTCGGGTCAGGTGCCGAGTTCGTCGAAGCGCACGGCGGCGCGCGAGGGCGCGACGAAGTCGCCGTGGCGGTGCAGCAGGCCGTCAGCGACCAGCTCGGTGATGGCGTCCTTGACCACGATCGGGTTCTCGCCGACGGCGCGGACGATCTCCTCGACGGTCAGCTGGGCGGGATGCCGGCGCAGGACGAGGTGCAGGACGCCGTGCTCGAGCACGTCGTGGGTGGGCGGCTCGTCGGCCGGCCGAGAGTTACGCTGATCGCGCATCGAAGCTAATCCCTTCGGTGCCGGCCCCCGGCCGTTCCCAGCGGCGCGGGGGCGCTTACTTGTCACAAGGGCTAGGGGCGAAGTCGGCAGACTTCGCCCCCCGCCCGCGAAAAAATCTCGCGGGCGAGGGGCGGCGCACCGTCAGGCCCTCGCGGAGTCGTTCGCCGCGACGCCGGCCGGGTCGGCCGTCTCGCCGCTCGCCGACTGCGGCTCCGGCAGCTCCATCAGCCGGACGCCGACATCGTGCGACAGCGCGCTGTAGCCGTACTCGCGGCGCAGCCGCTGGATCTCGGCCTGCCGCTCGTCGCGAAAGAGCGACGGGGCGCGCTCGACGAACTCGGCGACCGCCGTCTCCTTCTCGCGCTCGCGGCGCTCCTCCTCGGCGCGCAGGGCCTCGCGCTCCTCCTTGGCCTGCCGGATCGGCTCGGCGACCTCGTGCGGCAGGCGCTCGATGAGAATCTCGTCGAGCAAATCGCCGGCCTCCTCACGCCACGGCACGCCGTGGTCGCCGTAGGCGTAGCCGCTGAAGCGCAGCTCGTAGAACGAGCGGTTCGACTGCGCGACAGCGTTCTCGTCGGCCCAGCGCGCCATCGCCAGCAAGGCCAGCGAGCGGCCCGCGATGTCGGCGGCGCTCTTCGCGCCCGCGAGGTACTCGCGGGCCCTGCGCTCGGCCTCGGACGCCTCGAGGTACTCGACCTTGACCGTGCCGTTCTTCCGGGTCGTCTGGGTCGTCCAGCCGGGGAAGCCGAGCCGCGCGCCGCGCGCCGCGATCTTCGCCAGGTCGCCCGCCAGCGGCGCCGCGGTGAGCACCTTCAGGACGCGCTCGTCGACCTTGACCTTCGACAGCTGCTTGACCAGCGCCGCGCCGAGCACCTCGTTCCGCGCGACGGCCGCCTCGCGCGTGGCCTTGTCGGCCTCGCGCTGGCGGCGCTGCTCCTCCTTGCGCTGCCGCTCGAGCTCCTCCGCCGAGACGGCCTCGCCAGCGCCCGCCGCGGCCTCCGCGACCGGCTCGCCCGCCCCCGGCGCGGGCTCGCGCTTGGCAAGCTCACGCTGGGTCTTCAGGCGGATCGCCCCGCCGCCCGACCCGACGCTGACCCAGCGCGCCGCCAACGCGGTCGCCGCCCGCACGCCGAGGTGGGCGCATCGCCTTCCCGCGCCCGAGGGGTGCAGGTCGACGGGATCGTCGCGCTCCCGATGGCTATCGAGAGGGCGAGCGGAGCCGGTCAGGCTGCTCGCATGGGTCTAGCGGCGACGCAACCGTCGAGCCTGCTCTTGGATCGGTCGGCTACCTGAAAAGAACGGCGGTGTGACTTCATCGAGGGACTCCGCCATCGCATAGGCGGCGTCAACCGGCCCGCGCGCTCCAATGAACTGCGCCTCGCCGCGCGCGCCCACGAGTACCACGCCGGCAGCGATCTGGCCGATGCTCCCGTCGGCGAACTCCGCCGTTACGACGAGGGCGTACGTCGGATCGCGGCCGACGAGCCGGACCATGCGCTCAAATTCGCCGACGGCGTCGTTACGCGTGATTTTCCCTACGACGTAGACCGGCTCTCCCGCATGCTCGGTCGCGTCGCGGACGAGTTCCTCAACGCTCACGGCTACTACCTCCCCGTCGATCTCGCTGACCAGGCCGGAAACCTCCCCGTCGCGATTGAAGGACTCGTGAAACAGGCTCGGAGTCTCGACCCAGAAAAGTCTCCCGACAAACCTCCTCCGCCGCGAGGTCGGCCGCCTTTTCGTCGGGGGTGGGGTCTCGCCTCTCGTAGGTCACCTCATCCCTGTACTCACGTCGAGCCGCCTTCTTGCACTCGTCGGGGTCGGCCTGGGGCCGCGCGTTCGGCGCTGGCCTGACAGGCGCCGGGGTTGGATCGTCGCCACCGCCAAGAAGCACCGGTATCAGCCCGATGCCCGCGCTGATGATTGCGAGGGCGATCGCACCCCCCACTTCTGCGGCGTGCTGAAGCTCTCCCAGACCCTTCGTGGGCCTCCGCGCTGCCGGCCCTGACCTCCGCGTTCAGACGCGTCCGGAGCCGCAGGCGTCCTCGGCTCCGGGGCTTTGTGCGCCTCGTCGTCCACGCAATAGATTGTTGCGGGTGCCGCGGTCGCCAGTGTCTATGAAAATCGAGCTGGGGGCGGACATCTAGCAGCATCGGCCGTCGAAGAAGTCGGCGATCTCCCGGAGGTGCTGCTCTTGACGTACCGATCCAAGGACGCGCGCGTCGTCGTACGCCGCTCCGAGGTCCTGCAGGAAAATCCCGGTCGCGGTTTTCGCAATGTCGGCACGTGAGCGCATCAGCGCATCACCCCGAATTCGGCACCCCACCCGCGCTTTGGCGCCTAGATGAGTGATTCCACGGCCTGAGGGTCGTGGGCGGGATTACGGAGAGCAGGTCGAAGTCGGCGGTGCCTAGACGCGCCGTCGACCCAAAAGGGGGCCACGATGCTCGCCGACCTCGACCTGCTGCTCACGGTG
>DASZEJ010000075.1:0-21146 GCA_035940955.1 Solirubrobacteraceae bacterium | reverse complement strand
GCGGCCCGAGTCGCGCACCAGCTCGCGCACCGCCGCGCGCTCGGCGTCCAGCACCGCCACCAGGTCGCCCGCGCTCTCCGCCGCCCCGGGAAGCTCGCCGAGCGCCGCGGACACCGCCTCCCCGCGCCCGCGCACGCCGGCCGCGACGCCGCTCAGCAGCACCTTCAAGTCGCGGCGCGTCCGGGCGTCCAGCGCGCGCAGCACTTCGTCCAGCTCGACCGTCGGCTGCACCTGCCCGCGCGGCAGCGTGCCGCCCTCGGGCACGGCCGGGCCGCCGCGCGTCCCCGGCGTCAGCTCGACGAAGGTCTCCCCGAGCAGCGTCTTCTGGCGCAGGATCGCCCGCGCGTCGCGCGGCAGCGGCGCGTACCGCTGGCGCAGCTCGATCTCGGCCCGGATGCCGCCGTCCGGCGCCTCGCCGATCCGCACCACCCGGCCGACCGGCACGCCGCTGATCCGCACGTCGGCCTGCTCGGCGAGCTGCGTCGCCTCCTGGAACTCGACGCTCAGCCGGTAGCCCTTGGGGCCGAGCGGGAGCGGCCCGCCGAACGCCGTCCACAGGTAGAGCAGGAGCCCGAAGCAGCTCAGCGCGAAGGCGGCGATGACGACGACGCGGGCGGGAGAGGGGGCGCGCGTCGTCACGGCCGGCTCGCGTCCTCCGGGCACAGCGGCGTCGCCACGGCGGCCGACAGCAGCGGCGCGGCCTGCTGCAGCGCGCCGTACGACGAGCACGACAGCAGCAGCGCGCCGCGCCACGCCGCGCCGTGGGCGTCGTCGATGGCGAAGATCGAGTCCGCGTTGTGGGCGAACCAGGCGAGCCAGAAGAGGTAGCCCTCCTCCGGCCCGTCCGGGTTGTGGCCCAGCTCGTTGACGACATAGTTCAGGACGTCGAACGCGCGGCGCAGGCGCGGCGTCACCGCGGCGAGGTCGGCGAGCGTGGGATCGAGGTCGCGCGCGACCGGCAGCGCCGGCCCGATGAGGCGGCGGATGCGCGCGGCGGCCGGGCGGGCGTCGCGCAGGAGCGGGTCGACCCGCGGCAGCGCGCCGGCCAGGTCGCGCGCGGCGGGGCGGAGCGCCTGGAGCGTCGGGCCCAGGCGGCGGGCGAAGGGGCGGGCGGCGGTGAGCGCGCCGCGCAGCGCGCCGAGCGTTCCCGGCAGGCGGTCGAGCGACGCGCGCAGCTCGCCGTCGTGGCGGGCGACCTCGGCGACCGCGGCCTGCCCGGCGTCGACCAGCCGGCCCAGCTCCGCGTCCTTCTCGGCCGCCGCGCCGGCGAGGACGCGCAGCGCGTGCACGAGGCGCCGCAGCTCGCGGTCGCGGGCGGCGAGCGCGCCCGCCACGCGCCGCGTGCGCTCCACGGTGGGCGCGCCGGCGCGGAAGACCGCGCGCAGGTCGGCGCCGCGGCCGGCGGTCCCGCGGCCGGCCGCGCTGAGCAGGACCTCCAGGTACGCGCGCGCGTCGGCGTCCAGGCCGGCCAGGACCTCGTCGAGGTTGACGTTCGGCCGCGTCGCGCCGACCGGCAGCACCTCGCCGTCGCGCAGCCGGCGCGCGGCCGGCGACCCGGGGTCGAGCTGCAGCGCCATGTCCTGCAGCCCGCTCTTCGGCCGCACCAGCACGCGGGCGTCGGCGTGCACCGTGGCGAGGCGGTCGCGCTCGATCTCCATCTCCACCACCGCCCGGCCCTCGCGCAGCCGGACGCTCGCGACCTCCCCGACGCTCACCCCGGCGACCGCGACGACCTGCCCCTGGCCGGGCGTGACCGCCTGCGCGGTCGAGAGCTCCGCGGCGATCGTGTACGTGTCCTCCCACGGGAAGCGCAGGCGCTGCTGGGCGAGCACGTAGGCGCCGACGGCGACGCCGATCGCGACGAGCGCGGCGATCGCGCCGACCTGCCCGGCGTGGGCGCGCAGGCGGCGGGTCACCGGCGGGCCTCGCGGACGGCGCGGCGGACGACCTCGAGGTCGGCCTTGGTGAGCTGCGGGGCGCGGCGCGCGGGCGGCGGGCCGACTGCCGGCGCGTCGAGCCGCACCGGCGGCTGGTCGCGGCACGGCGCGTCGGGCCGGAACGGCGGGATGCCGGGCGGCGGAGCGGGGCGAGCGCCCTCGACGGGGACGGGCGTCAGGCCGGTGAGCAGCTGGCCGGTCCCCGGCAGCCGCCCCGTCGAGATCAGCTGCTCGCCGAACCCGGCCATGTAGCGGACGGCCGGGCCGTTGCCGTCGAAGCTCTGCGACGCGCTCGCCAGGCCGACCATCCCGTGCAGCAGCTCCTGCCACGGCGGCCGGCCGGTCGACAGCGCGCCGTCGTCGACCGGGGTGGTGAGCGCGGGCAGCGCCTGGTCGCGCACGCAGTCGGTGACCGGCGTGACGCGGCGCAGCAGCGCGGCGAGGCCCGGCTCCAGGGCCGCGAGCCTGCGCAGCGGCGGGCGGAGCGCGCGGGTGAGCGCCGGCAGCTCGCGGCGGCCGAGCAGGCCGCGCAGCTCGGCGAGCAGCGGGCGGGCGAGGTCGAGCGTGCGCGGCGCGCGGCGCAGGAGCGGGCGGACGTCGCGGGCGAAGGCGGCGAGCGCGGGGAGCGCCGCGCGGACCTCGCGCGCGGCCGGCAGGGCGACGCGCAGGGTGCTCGAGAGTTCGCGGACGGTCGCGCGCAGCTCGCCCGCGCGGGACGCCGCGGCGGTCGCGGTCGTGTCGAACGCGGCGATGAGCGCGGCCAGCTCGTCGCGGTGGGCGTCGAGCGCGGCGGTCACCTGGCCGGTCTGGGCGATCGCGCCGGACAGGTCGTGCAGGGCGGTCCCGCGGAGCGCCGCCGCGGTGACCGCGCTGTCGCGCAGCGCCGGGCCGGCGTGGTCGAGCAGCCGCCCGAGCGCGCGGGCGCCGCCGCCGCGGGCGGCTCGGCCGAGCTCGCGCACCAGCGAGCGCAGCTGCGCGCGACCGTCGGCGCGCAGCGCGCCGAGCACCTGGTCGAGCTGCACCGGGACCGCGGTCTGGGCGAGCGGGATCGTCCCGCCGTCCTCCAGCTCCGGCGCGGACGGGCTGCCCGGGCGCAGGTCGACGAAGAAGTTGCCTTCGAGGAACAGCCGCGGGCGCACCTTCAGCGTCGCGTCGGCGTGGATCGGCCGCGCGGCGTCGCGGAGCCGGAGCGTCACGAGCGCGGTGCTGCCGGGACCGCGCTCGACCTTCGCCACGCGCCCGGCCTCGACGCCGGCGATGCGCACGACCGCGTCGGGCCGCAGCTCGCTCGCCGAGCGCATGACGGCGCGCACCTCGTAGCCGCCGGTGCTCGGGAGGCCCAGGAACGCCGCGTACGACGCGGCGGCCAGCAGCAGCGCGGTCACGGCGCCCCAGCGGACGTGGCTGCGGCGGCGAGCGGCGAGGTCTTCGGCGCGGCGGCTCACGGACGCGTGTCCTCCGTGCGCGCGGGCTGCAGGCCGTCCGGGTTCCCGATCCGCTGCCCGGGAAGGAACGGCTCGTTCCCGACCTCGCACTCGCCCTCGACGCGCCCGTACGGCGTGACGTGCAGCTCGGGCGCCGGCTCGGCCGACTGCACGATCTCGGTCGGCTGGTAGATCGGGATGAAGCGGAACCAGGTGCCGTGGGCGTCGCCCTCGCTGATCGTCGAGTTGACGTTGCGGGTCCAGACGGCGAGGTAGTTGCAGTCGACCTGGAACGGGTTGACGGCGCGCAGCGTCGGGCCGAGCGAGGCGACGACGTCCGTCAGCCGGCGGATCGAGCCGGGCGTCGCCGGCTCGGCGACGAGCCGCCCGACCGCGGCGAGGGTCTCGCTCAGGTCGGGGCCGATCGCGTTCGCGCGGCGCAGCACCGGCGTGCCGCGGCGGGCGAGGTCCGCGAGGCCGCGGGCGGCGGGAGCGAGCCGGCGGGCGGCGGGGCCCAGGTCGCGCACGAGCGCGGCGCCGTCGCGGAGCACCGGCGAGACGCGGCGAAGTGCGCCCGTCGCCGTCGAGAGGGTCGGCGGCAGGTCGGCGAGCGTGCGGTCCAGCTCGGGCTCGGCGGCGACGGCGGCGTCGAGCGTGCGGGCGAGGCCGTGGAGCGCGTTCGCGAGCGGCTCGGACACGGGCGCGAGAGCGGCGGTCGCGCCCTGCACGCCCTCGACCGCGCCCTGCAGGTCGGTGCCGGGGTCGGCGAGCGTCCGCATGACGGGCTCCACGTGCCGGGCGAGCGGCGCCAGCTCGCCGAGCGCGGCGTTGAGGTCGGCGCCGCGGCCGGCGACGCCGGTCGACAGGTCGCCGATCAGGCCGCGCAGGTCGCGGCGGGTCTCGCGGTCGAACGCCTGCAGGACGTGGTCGAGCTCGACCGCGTCGCGCGCCCGGCGCAGCGGCAGCGTGCCCGCCTCCGCGATGGTGGCGCCCGAACGGCCCGGCGTGAGCTCGACGTACTTGAGCCCGAGCATCGAGCGCGGTCGCACGCGCGCGACGGTGTCGACCGGCAGCGGGTCGACCGACCGCTCGAGCCGCAGGGCCAGCCGCGCGTACGGCCGCCCGTCGCGCGCGAGCGCCGGCTCGATCGCGATCACCTGGCCGGCCCTGCGACCGCGGATCCGGACCTCGTTGCCGGCGGTGAGCCGCGCGGCGTCCGGGACCTCGACCGTGACGTGGTAGGCGGGAACTCCGGGCAGCCCGGTGTTGGCGTTGTAGGCCAGGAACAGCGCGAGCAGCGCGACGAGGACGGTCCCGGCGCCGGCGAGGACGGGGTTCGGCGCGGGTCCGGATCGCAGCCTCATCCGAGCAGCAGCTCCAGGAGCGCGTCGCGGTCGCCCCGCCGCGCGACGCGACCACGCGGCGCCGCTCGGCGCCGGGGGGTGTCGGTGGACGCGCCCGCGGCGCGACCGCGCGGCGCCGCTCCGCCGAGCGCTCCGGGCGCCGCGCCGTCCACGACTCCTCCGGGATCGGGCAGCCGCGGCAGCGGCGACAGGTCGGGCAGCCCGGGGACCAGCGACCCGCCGCTCGGCGGCGCGGGCGCGAGGGGCGGCGCGCCGCCGTCGGAGCCGTCGTGCTCGCGGCCGCCGGCTGCGCCCGGGCCGCGCGGCGCGCGCCCGGCCGATCCGGCCCGCCCGCCCGCGCGCCCGCGCCGCGCCGCTCTGCGCCGGCGCCGCTCCTGCGCCCGCGCGCCGCCGCGGGCGAAGTGCGCGCTGCACTCCGGCACCGTCGTCCGCGCCCACGCCGAGCACTCGCTCCCGATGAGGTGCGCGGGGATGATGTGCGAGTAGCGGTCGAACCGGGCGGTCGCCTGCGCCGCGTAGAACACGAAGCCCTGCAGGCCCTCGACGACGCCCTTCGCCCGCAGGCTGTCGAACAGCTCGGCGACGAGCGTCCCGGTCGGGCGGGCCTCGCGCGCGAACCGGCGCAGCAGGCGCACGACCGGCGCCGCGCGGCGCAGCACGGGGCCGCCGGTGCGCGCCGCGCGACCCAGGCGGGCGAGCGCCGGCGCCGCCGCGTCGGCGAGCGGCCCGGCCCGGCGGGCGAGCGTCGCGACGGCCGGCGCCGCCGCGCGCAGCGCGTCGAGCACCGGGACGCCGTCGGCCATGAACGCGCGCAGGCGGTCGAGCGCGGGCCGCGCCTCGGCGAGCAGCGGCGGCAGCCGCTCGAGCGTCGCGCCCAGCTCCGCCCGGCGCCGCGCGACGGTCGCCGTGACCCGCGCCCCGCGGTCGATCGCCCGCTGCACCCCGAGCCGCTCGCGCGCGAGCACCGACACGATCCGCTCCGCCTCGCCGGCCAGCGCGGCCAGGCGGCGGCGGTCGGCGTCGAGGATCCGCAGGACGCGCGCTGTCTGCTGCAGCGCCGGGTTCGCCCGCCGGATCGTCGCGGAGAGGTCGCCGCCGCGGCCCGCGACGCCGCCGCCCAGCTCGGCGACGAGGATCGACAGCCGCTCCGGCGCCGGCCGGCGCAGCGCGGCCAGCACGAGATCGACGTCGATCGGCGCGTGCGTGCGCTCGACGGCCACCGTCGGCACGCCGCCGCCGACCGCGCTGAGCGGTCGTCCCCGCGGCGTGCCGGGCGCGCACTGGACGTACTTCTCGCCGATCAGCGACTGCGGCTGAATGGTGCAGTCGGCGTCGGAGCGGAACGGCCCGAACCGCGCGTCGACCTCCATGCTGACCCGCGCGCGCCGCTCGGGCGTCAGCGCGACCGCGGTGACCGACCCGACCTTCGCGCCCGCGATCTTCACGTCCTGCCCGGGGATGAGGAAGCCCGCGTTGTCGAAGATCGCGTCGACCCGGTACCGGTCGCCGCCACCGCCGCCCGCGCCGGCGGCGACGAGCGCGGCGCCGGCCGCGACGAGGACGGCGAGCAGCGCGGCGCCGAGCCGCCTCACGGGCGCGGCTCCTCGCGGCCAGGCGGCGTCGGCCGCGGCGACGGCTTCACGCGCGCCGCCCCTCGCGGCCGCCCGGCGCCCCCCACGGCGGCCGCCTCACGCGCGCCGCCCCTCGCGGCCGCCCGGCGTCCCGCGCGGCGGCCGCCTCACGGCGCGTCGTCCTCCGCCCGGCACGGCGCCTCCGGCGGCCGCCACGGGTTCGACCGGTCGGCGTGGGGCTGCGTCGCCGCTCCCGGGCAGCGGGCGAGCACGCCGCGGCGCAGCGCGTAGCCCTCGGTGCGGAACGCCGGGACGTCGCCGCCCGACGCCGCGCCCTGGAACGTGAACGGGCTGCCCTGCAGCGAGATCCGGACGTAGTGGCCGTTCGCGTCGTAGTAGCCGGCGGTCGTCCCGCCGAAGCCGTTGAGCAGCCCGGCGACGACGTCCGGCGTGTACGCGCGCAGCGCGGCGACCACCGGGTCCGCGGCGCGGAGCGCGCTGGCCGCCGAGCCGAACGCAGGCCGCGCCGCGCCCTCGACGTCCGGCACGGCGCGCAGGACAGCGGTCGCGTCGCGCAGCAGCGCGCGCACGCCCGGCACGACCGGCCGCGCGCGGCGCAGCACCGGCACGAGCGCGGCCAGCGTCGGCCGCAGCCGGACCGACACCGGGCGCGCCAGCCGCAGCGCCGGCCGCAGGTCCGCGAGCGCGGCCCGCAGGTCGGCGAGCGTCGTGTTCGCCGCCCGCAGGACCGCCGGCGCCCGGCGCAGCGCGTCGTCCAGCGCGCGGCGCTCCGCCGCCAGCGCCCCGACCGCCCGGGCGCCGCCGGCGATCCCCCGTTCGAGCGCCTCGCGCTCGCCCGCGACCGCGCCCACCACGCCCGCCGCGGTCACGAGCGCCCGGCGGAACGCCCGCTGGTCGCGCACGACCTCGTCCGCGGTCGCGCCGACCTCGGCGAGCGCGGGGGAGAGGGCGTCGAGCGCCGCCCGCGTCGCCGCTCTGCGCCGCCCGAGCGCGGTCGCCCCGCCGTGGACGACGTCCTGCAGCGCGGCGCGGGTCTCGGCGTCGAGCGTGTTGACGATCTGGTCGAGCTCGACGACCGTCCCGACGTCCTCCGCGGGGATCTCGCCGCCGTCCGGGACCGCCGGCGCGTCGTTGCGCCCGGGGTGCAGCGCGACTGTCCGCCCCGCGACGCTCGACAGCGACGTCGAGCGGATCTGCACGGTCGTCCCGCGGTGGAGCGGGTGGAAGCGCTCGTCGTCGATCCGCAGGACGAGCCGCGCCCGGTTGCGGTCGTCGAGCACGATCGACTCCACCTCGCCGACCGAGACGCCGCCGACCTTGACGAGGTTGCCCTCGACGAGCTGGCCGGCGTCGCCCGCGACCGCCACGACGCGGTACTCGCCGGAGGACCCGAGCAGCACGGCGCCGACCGCGACGCTCGCGACGAGCAGCGCGGCGACGGCGACCACCCGTGCGGAAGCGCCCAACCCGGTCCTCCCCTCCAGCCGCGAGGGGTTCTACCGCAGCGGGGCCGGACGGGGCGCCGCTAGGGAGGAGGGGGGACCGCGCCGCGCCGCAGCGCCCGCAGCGCCGCGCAGCAGGACGTCGCCCCGCCGCGCGCCGCTACGCCGCCGCCGCCCGCGCCCGCGCCCGCCGCTCGGCCACCCGCGCCGGCGGCAGCTCCCGCACGAGCGACGGCAGCAGCGGCAGCAGCCGGCGCACCGCGCCGGTCGACGCCCCGAGCAGCCGCTCGCGCCGCGGTCCCCACTCGAGCCCGTACCGCTCGCGCACCACGGCCGGGGTCAGCCCCACCGTCGCCAGGTTCAGCAGCTCGACCGCCGGCCGCGCGGCGGGCTTCAGGAGCCCGGGCAGGCGCGGGTCGACGATGGCCCGAGCGATCGCCCGCGAGTCGTCGCTGACCGTGCACTCGTCGCGCAGCCACTCGTCGTACCAGCGCATGAACCGCGGCCACGTCGCCGGCCAGTGCCCCTCCGGCACGCCGCAGGCGACCGCGAACCGCTGCTGCTCCTCGTAGTAGGCCGCGAGCTCCCGAGCCGGCAGCGGCGCGACGTACCTCGTGTAGACGAGCACCGCCGACTCCACCAGCGTCGCCCACACCCACAGCAGCAGGTCGGGGTCCCACGCGCGGTACGCGACCCCGTCGCCCCGCGTCCCCCGCACCCCCGCGTGCGCCCGCCTCAACCCCTCCGAGGCGCGGGCGGACGCGTCCGCCCCGCCGAACGTGATCCGCGTGACCACGTCCAGCGTGCGGAACAGCCGGCCCCACGGGTCGACGTCGTAGCCCGAGTGCTCGACGACGCCCGCCGCGACCGACGGATGCGCGACCTGCAGCAGCAGCGCCCGGCCGCCGCCCGCGAGCAGGACCGCCTCGCGGTTGACCTTCCACGTCACCGTGCCCGGGCCGAACAGCCCGACGTCGGTCATGCGCGAACGGTACCGTCACCCCATGCCGGACGCCGGCCTCTTCGGCCCGCGCAGCGTCACGTGGCGCGTCCACTCGCACCCCGCGATGCTGATCGGCGGACTGCGGGCGCTGATGCTCCAGGCGCTCCACCCGCACGCGCTTGCCGGCGTCGTCGAGCACTCCGACTTCCGCGAGCGCCCGATGCACCGGCTGCGCCAGACGGCCACCTACGTCGCGACCACCACGTTCGGCAGCACCGAGCAGGCCCGCGCGGCGGGGAACCGCGTCCGCGCCGTCCACCGCCACGTCCACGGGATCGACCCGGTGACCGGCCGCCGCTACAGCGCCGAGGACCCGGACACGCTGCTGTGGGTCCACTGCGTCGAGGTCCACTCGTTCCTCGCCGCGGTCCGCGCGTACGGCGTCAGGCTCGCCGGCGAGGAGCAGGACGCGTACCTCGCCGAGAGCGCCCGCGCCGCGGAGCTGGTCGGCATCCCGCCCGAGCGCGTCCCGCCGTCGCGCGCCGCCATGCGCGAGTACTTCGCCGCCATGCGCCCGCAGCTCTGCGTGTCCCACGAGGCCAAGCTGACGATCGACTTCGTCGCCTCGCCGCCGCTCACCCGCGAGCTGCTGCCGTACGCCGCCCCGCTCAAGGTCGTCGCCAGCGCCGCCGTCGGCCTCGTCCCGCGCGACCTGCGCCGCCTCGCGGGCATCGACCGCCCGCGCGTGGCCGACGCCACGACGTACGCGGCGGTCGGCGCCGCGGTCCGCGTCCTCGCGGCCGGGATGCGCATCCCGCTGGCCGACACGGTGAGCGAGCGCGCGATGCGCCAGCTGGTCGGCGGAAGGTCGCGTCGCCGCGCGGCCTAGTAGTAGAGCGCGCCTTCGTCGACCGCCCGCACGACGCCGGAGCGGTTGCGCGCGACCGCCTCCAGGCGCACGATCAGCGCGGATCCATGGCTGCGCAGCCAGCGCGTGACCTGGGGGTGCAGCGGCATCCGGACGACATGCCGCGGCGCGCAGGCGACCACGCGCCGTGTGACCGTGCCCGCGACGCGCGGAAGCCCGAGCCGTCGCCGCTCGCGCGCGCCGAGCCCGCGGCGGGGCGGTCCGACGTCGCGGGCGAAGCCGGTGACGATCGCGCGCACGCGCACCGTTGCCGGCACGTCCGAGGCCATGTAGACCGGCTGCGAGCGGCCCGCGGCACCAATGGGCTGGTCGCTGACCGACGTCCGAGCGGCGTGCGCCGGCGGCACGAGCGGCGCCCGCCCGTCGCCGCCGCGCAGCGCGGCGACGATCCACGGGTGCCCGGAGTAGCGCCGCGCCGCGAGCAGCGCGACGATCCGGCGCGACCGCTGCACCGCGAGCTCGGCGACCCGCAGCGACCGCGACACCCGCACGGGCGCTCCGCCACAGCGGCCGAAGGTCCGGTCAAGCCGCCGGCCGTCGGTGTAGCGGCGCACGTAGAAGTCCGAGCTGCGCCAGAGCCGGTCCACGGCCTGCCCGGCGGCGAGTACGTCGCCGTCGCCCTCGACCGCCAGCGCGCTCGTCTCGCCGAAGTGGTCGCGCGTGCGCACGCGGCCGGCGTGCGCGCCCGCCGCGTCGACCACGTCGAAGCCGAAGTGCGAGCACGCGTCGTCCTTGTAGACGTTGCAGGTCGAGCTCGAGAGCAGCGCGCCGCCTCCGGCCGGGGCCAGCGCAGTCACGAGCCCGTCGCCGACCGAGGTCAGCCGTTCGATCGCCCCTGCGCGGTCGAAGGCGATCAGCTGCGCCTCGTACATCGCGCTGAAGTTGGCCAGGTCGTCGCCCGTGTGCACGGTCACCCCGGCGAGCAGTCCGGTCGGAGTCGCCCGCAGCCACCCGATCTCGGCGTCGCCCGGCGCACGCGCCCAGTCGCGCGTCACGCTCCCGTCGGCGCCGATGCGCGCGATCGAGTGCCGGTCGTGCACGACGTAGGCGGTCCCGTCGTCGCCGAGCGCGGCGGCGACGACGCCGCTCCACGGCCCCAGCTCGAGCGCCCGGACGAGCGCGCCGTCGGCGGCGATCCGCACGAGCACCACGCGCCCCGCGCGGCTCCCGGCGAGCGCGATCGTCCCGTCCGATGCGACGGCGACGAACCGCACGACCAGCCCACGGAGGAGCGGGCCGGTCCGCCCGCGGCGCCCGAACGACCGGTCCGGCCGGCCGTCGAGGCCGATGCGCTGCACGTCGGCGCCGTGCCCGGCGAGCACCGCGCGGCCGTCCGGCAGCAGCGCCCCGCGCCGCGCGGCCCCGTCGCTCATCGCCACGCCGTTCGCACCGTACGTCCGGTCGAGCGCGGCGGGGTCCGCCGCGCTCGCGGTCGCGGGGAGGAGCGTGACCACGACGACCGCTGCGACGACCGGACGCACGAGCGCTGAGACGGCCCGCACCGCGCGGTGTTGCGCGCTTTCGTCGCTCAAGTCGTCGGCTTCGTATGCGATAACGTACGTACGTATGATGGCGGTCGGGCCGCGAATCAAGGCGCTCCGCGAGGCGGGAGGCCTCAGCCTCCGCGACCTCGCCGAGCGCAGCGGCGTCAGCGCCCCGATGCTCAGCCAGGTCGAGCGCAGCGAGACGAGCCCGACGCTGGCCACCGCCAACCGCATCGCCGCCGGGCTCGACCTGTCGCTCAGCCAGCTGCTGCGGCTCGACGAGGGGCCGCCGGTCACCGTCGTCCGCGCCCACGACCCCAAGCCGTCGCGCGAGCGCGCCGGCCACCGCACCGAGGTCCTCACGCCCGCCCTACCCGGCCAGCGCGCCGAGCTCAGCCGCCACACGCTCGCCCCCGGCGCCGCCACCGGCGACCCGTCCGACCCGCCGCTGCACGAGCCGGGCGCGCGCGAGATCGCCCACGTCGCGCAGGGAACCGTCGTCCTCTGCATCGACGACGAGCGCCACGAGCTGCACCAGGGCGACACCGTCACCTTCGACGCCGACCTTCCGCATCACTTCGAGAACCCCGGCCCCGGCCCGGCGACCTTCCTCGCCGTCGTCGCCGCCGGCCTGAGGAGGAGCTGAGCCTTGCCGAAGACGCTGTTCGACCGGATCTGGGAGGCGCACGAGGTCGCGCCGGGCCTGATCTACATCGACCTGCACCTCGTCCACGAGGTGACGAGCCCGCAGGCGTTCGACGGCCTGCGCCTCGCGGGCCGCCGCGTACGCCGGCCCGACCGCACGCTCGCCACCGCCGACCACAACACGCCCACCGACGGCACGCCCGCGGCGGCGCTCATCAGAGACGAGCTCTCCCGCATCCAGGTCGAGACCCTGGAGCGCAACTGCGCGGAGTTCGGCGTCCCCGTGTACAGCCTCGGCTCGGATCGCCAGGGCATCGTCCACGTCATCGGCCCCGAGCTGGGCGTCACCCAGCCGGGCATGACGATCGTCTGCGGCGACTCGCACACCGCCACCCACGGCGCGTTCGGCGCGCTCGCGTTCGGGATCGGGACGAGCGAGGTCGAGCACGTCCTCGCCACCCAGACGCTCGTCCAGCACAAGCCGCGCTCGATGCGGATCCTCTACACCGGCGAGCTGGGTCCGGGCGTCACCGCGAAGGACCTCATCCTCGGCACGATCGGCCAGATGGGCGTCGGCGCCGCCGCGGGCCACGTCGTCGAGTTCGCCGGCCCCGCGGTGCAGTCGCTGACCATGGAGGGCCGGATGACCGTCTGCAACATGACGATCGAGGGCGGGGGCCGCGCGGGGATGATCGCGCCGGACGAGACGACGTTCGCCTGGCTGGAGGAGCGCGGCGTCAGCGCCGACCCGGCGTGGCGCGAGCTGCGCACCGACGACGACGCGCGCTTCGACCGCGAGATCGTGGTCGACGCGAGCGCGCTGAGCCCGCAGGTCACCTGGGGCACGACGCCGGAGATGGTCGTCGGCGTCGCCGAGACGGTCCCCGAGCCGCGCGGCCCGGGCGACGAGCGCGCGCTCGAGTACATGGCGCTCACGCCCGGCACGCCGATGACCGACATCCGCCTCGACCGCGTCTTCATCGGCTCGTGCACGAACAGCCGCATCGGCGACCTGCGCGCCGCCGCCGCGATGGTCGACGGCCGCACCGTCAGCCCCGGGGTCACGGCGATGGTCGTCCCGGGCTCGCAGCAGGTCAAGGCGCAGGCCGAGGCCGAGGGCCTGGACGAGGTCTTCAGGTCGGCCGGCTTCGACTGGCGCGCCGCCGGCTGCTCGATGTGCCTCGGCATGAACCCCGACGTCGCCGCGCCCGGCGAGCGCGTCGCCTCGACCTCGAACCGCAACTTCGAGGGCCGCCAGGGCCGCGGCGCGCGCAGCCACCTCGTCAGCCCCCAGATGGCCGCGGCCGCCGCCGTCGAGGGCCACTTCGTCGACATCAGGGAGTGGTGACCGTGGAGCCCGTCCGCATCGTCGAGGGCGCCGTCTCGCACCTCCCGCGCAACGACGTCGACACCGACCAGATCATCCCCGCGCGCTACATGAAGCGGGTGGAGCGCACCGGCTTCGGCGAGTTCTGCTTCCACGAGTGGCGCGCGCAGGGCCTCGACCTGCCGCCGAACCCGATCCTGGTCGCCGGCGAGAACTTCGGCTGCGGGTCCAGCCGCGAGCACGCGCCCTGGGCGCTCGGCGACTACGGCTTCGAGGCGATCGTCGCGCCGTCGTTCGCGGACATCTTCCGCAGCAACTGCACGAAGAACGGCCTGCTGCCGATCGAGCTGCCCGCCGAGCAGTGCCGCGCGATCGCCGAGCGCGGCCGCGCCCGGATCGACCTCGACGCCCAGACCGTCGACGAGTTCCGCTTCGAGATCGACGCCGAGGTCAAGCACCGCCTGCTCAACGGGCTCGACGACGTCAGCCTGACGCTGCAGCGCGAGGAGGTCATCGCCGCCTACGAGCGCGAGCGCGAGCGCCGCGGCCCGGTGACCACGGCCCTGTGAGCTGGGACGCGGAGACCTATGACCGCGTCGCCGACCCGCAGGAGGCGTGGGCGCGCGAGATCCTGCAGCGGGCGCCGTTCGCCGCCGGCCAGACCGTGCTCGACGCCGGCTGCGGGACCGGACGCGTCACCGAGCTGCTGCTGGAGCGCGGCCTGCGCGTGATCGCGGTCGACAGCGACGCGGCGATGGTCGCCAAGGCGCGCGAGCGGCTCTCAGGCCGGGCGCGCGTCGAGCGCCAGGACCTGCTCGAGCTCGCGCTCGGCGAGCCGGTGGACGCGATCTTCTCGTGCGCCGTCTTCCACTGGATCTCCGATCACGAGCGCCTGTTCGAGCGCCTGCACGCGGCGCTGAGGCCGGGCGGCCGGCTCGTCGCCCAGTGCGGCGGTCACGGCAACCTCGCGAATGTGATCCGTGCGATGCGCGAGCAATCGCCCCGCCATCACGTCGCGACGCCCGAGGACGCCCGGCGCCACTTCGCGACGCCCGAGGACACCGAGCGCCGGCTGCGCGGAGCCGGCTTCGCCGAGGCGCGCGCCTGGCTCGAGCCCAGGCCGACCACCGTCGCCGACCCCGATGGGTTCGCCGCGGCCGTCTGCCTGCACGGCCACCCCGATGGGCGGGAGCTGGCCCCGAAGGTGGTCGCGCAGCTCGGCGACCCGCCGATGTTCGACTACGTCCGGCTCAACATCGAAGCGGTCGCGTAGGGTCGCCCGCCCATGCCGCGCATCGTCACCCTCCCCGGCGACGGGATCGGGCCCGAGGTCACGACCGCCGCCCTGCGCCTCCTCCACGAGGTCGCGCCCGACTGCGAGACCGAGCAGCACCT
This sequence comes from Solirubrobacteraceae bacterium, assembly GCA_035940955.1. Taxonomy (GTDB): domain Bacteria; phylum Actinomycetota; class Thermoleophilia; order Solirubrobacterales; family Solirubrobacteraceae; genus CADCVT01. The sequence continues at coordinate 6,665 of DASZEJ010000075.1, read as the reverse complement.
CATCGGCGGCGCGTCGATCGACGCCCACGGCACCGCGCTGACCGACGAGACGCTCGACGCCTGCCGCACCGCCGACGCCGTCCTCCTCGCCGCGGTCGGCGGCCCGAAGTGGGACACCACCGACCCGAGGAAGCCGCGTCCCGAGCAGGGGCTGCTCGGCCTGCGCAAGGGCCTCGGCCTCTTCGCCAACCTGCGCCCGGTCCGCCCGGTCCCCGCCCTCTACGACGCCAGCCCGCTCAAGCGCGAGCGCATCGAGCGCACCGACATGCTCGTCGTCCGCGAGCTGACCGGGGGCATCTACTTCGGCGCGAAGTCGCGCACCGACGGCCGCGCGGTCGACGAGTGCGCGTACACGACGGCCGAGATCGAGCGCATCGCCCGCGTCGCGTTCAAGGCCGCGCGCAGCCGGGTCACCAGCGTCGACAAGGCCAACGTGCTGGAGACGAGCCGCCTGTGGCGCGAGGTCGTCCACCGCGTCCACGCCGAGGAGTTCCCCGACGTGCTGCTCGAGCACCTGCTCGTCGACAACGCCGCGATGCAGCTCGTCAGCTCCCCGCGCCACTTCGACGTCCTGCTGACCGAGAACATGTTCGGCGACATCCTCAGCGACGAGGCCGCGATGATCACCGGCTCGATCGGGATGCTGCCGAGCGCCTCGCTCGGCGAGCCGGGCGCGCCCGGCGTCTTCGAGCCCGTCCACGGCTCGGCCCCCGACATCGCCGGCCGGGGGATCGCCAACCCGCTCGCGACGTTCCTCTCGGTGGCGCTGCTGCTGCGCCACGGGCTCGGTAGAGAGCAGGTCGCCGCGGCCGTAGAATCAGCCGTGGACCGGGCGCTCGAGGCCGGTCTTCGCACTCCGGACCTCGGTGGCGAGGCGACGACGGCAGAGGCCACGGACGCGGTGATCTCCCAGCTCGAAAGGACGATGACGTGAAGCCAGCGGACCTCATCTGGATGAACGGGGAGCTCGTGCCGTGGGATGAGGCCAAGGTCCACGTCCTGACGCACGGCCTGCACTACGGCACGGGCGTGTTCGAGGGGGTCCGCTGCTACGACACCGAGATCGGCCCGGCGATCTTCCGCCACGGCGACCACCTCGACCGGCTCTACCGGTCGGCCGAGCTCTACTACATGCCGATCCCGTACGAGCGCGAGCAGATCCGCCAGGCGACGCTCGAGCTGATCGCCCGCAACGGGTTCCGCTCCTGCTACATCCGCCCGCTCGTCTTCCGCGGGTACGGCCAGATGGGCCTCTTCCCGCTCGACGCGCCGGTCGACGTGACGATCGCCGTCTGGGAGTGGGGCGCCTACCTGGGCGAGGAGGGCAAGCGCAACGGCGTGCGCGCCAAGGTCTCCTCGTGGGAGCGGATCAGCCCGGCCTCGCTCATCCCGCAGGCCAAGGCGTGCGGCCAGTACCTGAACTCGATCCTGGCCAAGATCGAGTCGCACAAGGCCGGCTACGAGGAGGCGATCCTCCTCGACCACAAGGGCCACGTCTGCGAGGGCACCGGCGAGAACATCTACCTCGTCCGCGGCGGGAGGATCCACACGCCGGCGATCACCTCCTCGATCCTCGACGGCGTCAACCGCCGCGCGGCGATCCAGATCGCCCGCGACCTCGGCTACGAGGTCGTGGAGCGCGACATCGACCGCAGCGAGCTGTACCTCGCCGACGAGGTCTTCCTCACCGGGACGGCGGCCGAGCTGACGCCGGTGCGCGAGATCGACGACCACGCGATCGGCACCGGCCGGCCCGGCCCGGTCACCCGCGCCGTCCAGGAGACGTTCGAGGACGCGCTCCACGGGCGCGCCGAGCGCTACCGCGAGTGGCTCGACCCGGTGCCGGTCCCCGCGAAGGTGTAGTGCCCTCCGTCGAGCTGTACGACGCCACCCTGCGCGACGGCATGCAGGGGGCGGGGCTGTCGCTGACGGCGGAGGAGAAGCTGCGCGTCGTCCACAAGCTCGACGAGCTGGGCATCCACGTCATCGAGGCGGGGTTCCCCGCGTCGAACCCCAAGGAGGAGGAGCTGTTCGCGCTGCTGGCGGGCGAGCGCCTCGACGCCGACGTCGCCGCGTTCGGCATGACCCGCCGCCGCGGGGCGGCCGCCGCCGAGGACCCCGGACTGCGCGTGCTGGCCGAGTCCTTCGCGCCGGTCTGCACGATCGTCGGCAAGACGTGGGGGCTGCACCTCGACAAGGTGGTCCGCGTCGGGCGCGAGGAGAACCTGGCGATGATCGCCGACTCCGTCGCCTTCCTGGCCGGCGAGGGCAAGCGGGTCGTCTACGACGCCGAGCACTTCTTCGACGCCTTCCGCGACGACCGCGACTACGCGCTCGCGTGCCTGCGCGCAGCGCTCGACGCCGGGGCGGAGCGCGTCGTGCTGTGCGACACGAACGGCTCGTCCCTGCCCGACGACGTGTGGGCGGGCGTCGCGGCGGCGGTCGCCGCGGCCGGCGGCGACCGGGTCGGGATCCACTGCCACGACGACGCCGGCTGCGGCGTCGCGAACTCGCTCGTCGCCGTCCGCGCCGGGGCGACCCACGTCCAGGGCACGATGAACGGCGTCGGCGAGCGGACCGGCAACGCGAACCTCGTCACGATCGCCGCCGACCTCGAGCTGAAGATGCGGATCGAGGTCCTCGGCCCGGAGCGGCTCGCCAGGCTGACCGAGACCGCGCACTTCGTCGACGAGCTGCTCAACCGCGCGCCCGACCCCCGCCAGCCCTACGTCGGCAAGCTCGCGTTCACCCACAAGGGCGGCCTGCACGCCGCCGGCGTGCGCGCCGACCCCGCGACGTTCGAGCACGTCGCGCCCGAGCTGGTCGGCAACCGCGGCGACGTCGTCGTCTCCGAGCTGGCGGGCCGCCACGCGGTAGCCGAGAAGGCCGAGGCGGCCGGGATCGAGCTGAGCGACGACGGCGCCGCCCGCGTGATCGAGCGCGTGAAGGCGCTCGAGCACGGCGGCTACCAGTTCGAGGCCGCCGACGGCTCCTTCGAGCTGCTGCTGCGCCGCGAGGCCGGCGTCTACGAGCCGCTGTTCCGCGTCGAGTCCTGGCGCGTCGTCGTCGAGCAGCGCGCCGACGGCAAGGTGGAGACCGAGGCCACGATCAAGATCTGGCTCGACGGCGAGCGCTACATCCGCACCGCGGAGGGCAACGGCCCGGTCAACGCGCTGGACCGCGCGCTGCGGGCCGCGATCGCCGAGCGCTACCCGCACCTGCGCGACGTCGTGCTCGTCAACTTCAAGGTCCGGATCCTCGACGAGGCGAAGGGCACGAGCGCGATCACGCGCGTGCTGCTCGACGCCTCCGACGGCGACGAGGTGTGGGGCTCGATCGGCGTGCACGAGAACGTCATCGCCGCGTCGTGGCAGGCGCTCGTCGACTCGATCGAGCTGCCGATGCAGCCGGGCAAGGAGCAGCACGCCCGCTCGACGCGCGCGACGACCGCGTGATCCCGCTCGCCCGCCCCGTCATCGGCCCGCGCGAGGAGGAGCTCGTCCTGCAGGTCCTCCGCTCGGGCCAGCTCTCGCTCGGCCCGATGCTGCCCCGCTTCGAGGAGGCGTTCGCCGCGCGGCTCGGCGTCGAGCACGCGTCCGCCGTGTCCTCCGGCACGGCGGGGCTGCACCTGGCGCTGCGCGCCGCCGGCGTGCGCGCCGGCGACGAGGTCGTCACGTCGCCGTTCTCGTTCATCGCGTCGGCCAACGCGGCGCTGTTCGAGGGCGCGACGCCGGTGTTCGCCGACGTCGACCCGCGGACGCTCAACCTCGACCCCGGCGCCGCCCGCGCCGCCGTGACCGACCGGACCGCGGCGATCCTGCCCGTCCACGTCTTCGGCGCGCCCGCCGACGTGCCCGCGTTCGAGGCGTTCGGCCTGCCGATCGTCGAGGACGCGTGCGAGGCGCTCGGCGCCGTCCACGACGACGGCATCCCGGTCGGCGCCCGCGGCCACCCGGCGGTGTTCGCGTTCTACGCCAACAAGCAGATGACGACCGGCGAGGGCGGGATGGTGGTCTGCGACCGCGACGCCAAGGTCCGCATCGACTCCGAGCGCAACCAGGGCCGCGCGCCCGACATGGACTGGCTCGACCACGACCGGCTGGGCTTCAACTACCGGCTGACCGACCTGCAGTGCGCGCTCGGCATCGCCCAGCTCGAGCGCCTCGACGAGCTGCTCGCCGCCCGCGCCCGCGTCGCCGGCTGGTACGCGGAGGCGCTCGCGGGGGTCGAGGGCCTGACGCTGCCGGCGCAGCTCCCGGGCCGCAGCTGGTTCGTCTACGTCGTGCAGCTCCCGCGCGGGGTCGACCGCGACGCGGTGATCCGCGCCCTGCGCGAGCGCGGCGTCCAGAGCAAGCCGTACCTGCCGGCGATCCACCTGTTCGCCTTCTACCGCGAGCGCTTCGGCTACCGCGAGGGCCAGTTCCCGGTCGCCGAGGACGCGGCCGCGCGGTCACTCGCGCTGCCCTTCTTCCCGGCGCTGACCGAGGGCGAGGTGGCGACGGTCGCCGAGGCGCTGCGGGCCGTGCTTGAATCCCGGCATGGCGGGCGCGCGGCAGGCGCGTCTTGAGGCCCAGCGGGCCGGTCGCCTGGTCGGCGGGGATAAACCCCGAGAGCCGCTGGTTCCCGCGCGTCGCGGCGCGTACGCCGGCTGGGGGATCCACGCTCTACCTGCTCGGGTTCCTGCTGGCCTGGCAGGTCGCCCGGATCCAGGGCGCGGCGTTCTCCGGCGCCTGAGTAGCCTCCCCGCGCGTGTCGCGCTTCTCCGAGCCGCAGGACCCGGCGTTCCGGGCGCTCGACTCCTCGCTGCGCTTCGACCGCCGGCTGTGGCCGTACGACGTGGCGCAGTCGCGCGCGCACGCCGGGATGCTCGCGGCCTGCGGCGTCATCGGCGAGCAGGACCGCGAGGCGCTCCACGCGGCGCTGGAGATCGTCGAGCTGGAGCTGGCCGAGGACCGCTTCCCGTTCGCCGACGACGACGTCGACGTCCACATGGCGATCGAGCGGCGGGTCACCGAGCTGGCCGGCCCGGCCGGGGCCAAGCTCCACACGGCGCGGTCGCGCAACGACCAGGTGGCGACCGACGTGGCGCTGTTCGTGCGCGACGAGGCGCGTGCGGCGCTCGGGCGGGTCGCGGCGCTCCAGGCGGCGCTGGTCGACCGGGCCGCCGAGCACCTCGACTGGCCGCTGCCCGGCTACACCCACATGCAGCGCGGCCAGCCGGTCTACCTCGCGCACCACCTGCTCGCCTACTTCTGGATGCTGGAGCGCGACCGCGCGCGGCTGCGCTTCGTGTGCGACGCGGCCGACGCGCTCCCGCTCGGCGCCGGGGCCCTGGCGGGCGTGAACTTCGACACCGACCGGCGGATGGTGGCCGCCGCGCTGGGCTTCGCGCGCGTGGCCCCGAACTCGCTCGACGCCGTCTCCAACCGCGACTTCGTCCTCGACTTCCTCGGCGCGGCGGCGACGTGCCTGACGCACCTGTCGCGGCTGGGCAGCGAGCTCGTGCTGTGGTCGACCGCCGAGTTCGGCTTCGTCGTTCTCCCCGACGCCTGGACGAGCGGCTCGTCCCTCATGCCGCAGAAGAAGAACCCCGACGCGGCCGAGCTGCTGCGGGCCAAGGCGCCGCGGGTCGTCGGCTCGCTCACCACGCTGTACGGCGTGATGCACGCCCTGCCGCTGACCTACAACAAGGACATGCAGGAGGACAAGGAGCCGCTGTTCGACGCGGTCGACACGCTCGAGCTGTGCCTCGCCGCGGCGACCGGGATGGTGAGCGGCGCGCGGTTCGACCGCGAGCGCATGGCGGCCGCCGCCTCCGACGAGCTGATCGCCGCGACCGACCTCGCCGACCTGCTCGTCCGCCGCGGGACCCCGTTCCGCGAGGCGCACGGGCTCGTCGCCGGGCTCGTGCGCGAGGCGGTGGAGGAGGGCCGGTCGCTGCGCGACGTCGCGACGGCGGCGCTGGGGGAGGAGGCGGGCGCGGTGCTCGAGCGCTCCTCGTGGCTCGAGTCGAAGGTGTCCGAGGGCGGGACCGCGAGCGCGCGGGTGCGCGAGCAGCTCGACCTGGCGCGCCGGGCGCTCGGCGGCGCCGCCGCGCCGCGCGCATGAACCGCGCCTTCTACGACCGCCCGGTGCTCGACGTGGCGCGCGACCTCGTCGGCTGCACGCTCGCTCACGGCGACTGCGCGGGCGTCGTGGTCGAGACCGAGGCCTACCACTTCACCGAGCCCGCCTGCCACGCCTACGTCGGCGTCACACCGCGGACCGAGGTCCTCTGGGGCCCGCCGGGCGTCGCCTACGTGTACCGCTCGTACGGCATCCACGCGCTGCTGAACGCGGTCTGCGAGCCGGACGGCGTCGGGGCCGCGGTCCTCATCCGCGCGATCGAGCCGACCGAGGGGCTCGAGGTCATGCGCGCCCGCCGCGGCCCGGTCCCCGACCGCGAGCTGTGCAACGGCCCGGGCAAGCTGACGCAGGCGCTCGGGATCGGCCTCGACCTCAACGGCACCTCGCTCCTCGGGGACGGCCCGATCCTCTTCGGCCCCCGCCCGGCACCCGCGGAGGTCGTCCGCAGCGCCCCCCGCATCGGCATCAGCCGCGCGGCCGACCTCGATTGGCGCTTCACGCTCGCGGGAAGCCCGCACGTCTCGCGGCCGTTCCCGAAG
>DASZEJ010000074.1:0-10738 GCA_035940955.1 Solirubrobacteraceae bacterium | reverse complement strand
GAAGTAACCTGCGGCGTCGTGGCGTCCGGCTCAGTCACCGCTGCGCGTCCGCTCTCGGACGTCGTCGATCCCGAGCGGGGCGCCGCCTCGCACCGGCGGCTGGCGATGCTGATCCCCGGCGCGCTCCTGCTGGTCACCGCGATCGTGCTGTCGCTGTTCGACGGCGGCTACACCGAGACCGTCTGGTATCCGCTGGCGCTCTTCGTCCTCGCGCTGTTCGTGCTCGTGCTGGTGCTCGCGCCGCCGTCGCGGGCCGAGCGCTCGCGCGCGTTCGACGTGTCCGTCGCCGCGTTCGGCGCGTTCACGCTGTGGACGTTCCTGTCGATGCTGTGGGCCGACACGCCGGGCGACGCCTGGGAGGGCGCGAACCGCACGCTCCTGTACTGGATCGGGTTCGCGCTCGTGGGGCTGCGGCCGTGGCCGCCCGCGGCGGCGCGGGCCGCGCTGGCGCTCGTCGTGCTGGGCGTGGGCGCCGTGGCCGCCGGGCTGCTGGCCGACACGGCGCTGCGCGACGACGCGAGCACGCTGCTGCTGCAGGGCCGCGTGTCCGAGCCGTTCGGGTACGCGAACGCGACCGCGAACTTCTGGCTGATCGCGTTCTTCCCCGCGCTCCACCTGGCGATCGGGCGCGAGTCGCCGCCGTGGGCGCGCGGGCTGTTCCTCGGGGTCGCGGTCCTGCTGCTCGAGACCGCGGTGCTGTCGCAGAGCCGCGGCGCGCTGCTCGCCTTCGGGGTGGCGGCGGCGATCTTCGTGGTCCTCCATCCGCGCCACTGGTCGGCGCTGGTCGCGCTGGCGGTGCCGGTCGGGCTGGTCGCCCTCGGGTGGGACCAGCTGATCGAGGTGCGCAACGCGGCCACGCGCGGCGAGCTCGGCGACGCCCTCTCCGACGCGCGGGCGGTGATCGCGCTCGCGGCGGCCGGCGCGCTCGTGCTGGGCACGGTGGCGGCCTTCGCCGACCGCGCGATCCGCGCGCGGCTCGACGTCTCGGCCCGCCGGGCGCGGCTGGCCGAGGGCGGGTTCCTCGCGCTCGCCGGCGCGGTGCTCGTCGCGGGGATCGTCGTGCTGTCGCTCTCCGGCGGGTGGATCGACGACCGGTGGGACGACTTCCGCACGACGAGCTACGAGGAGGTCGAGGCCGGCAAGACGCGGCTGACCGGCTCGCTCGGGTCGGGCCGGTACGACTTCTACCGGGTGTCGCTGGACGAGTTCCGCGAGCATCCCGTGGCGGGCATCGGGGTCGAGAACTTCGCGGTGCCCTACCTCGAGCAGCGCGAGACGGGCGAGGCGCCGCGGTACCCCCACAGCCTCGCGTTCAGCCTGCTGGCGATGCTCGGGATCGTCGGGACGGCGCTGTTCGTCGCGTTCCTCGCGGCGGGGTTCGCGGGGTTCGCGCGCGTGCGGCTGCGGGGCGCGATCCCGGAGCGCGGGCTGGCGGTCGGCGCGCTCGGAGGGTTCGCGATGTGGCTCGTGCACGCGCAGGTCGACTGGCTCTGGGAGTACCCCGCGCTGACCCTCCTGGCGCTCGGCCTGCTGGCGATCGCGATGCGCATCGACGATCGGCGCCATCTTCCGGGCCGTGAACGCGCCAATTGGTTGATGGACGTGCTGGCGGTGCGCGTGGCGCTCGGCGTGCTGGTCGTGGCCGGCGCGGTCTCGCTCGCCCTGCCGGGCGCGGCGGCCCGGTTCGAGCGCGCGGCGTACGACGCGCAGCGCACCGATCCATCGCTCACGATCATGCGGCTCGACCGCGCAGCCGATCTCGACCCGTTGAGCGCGGACCCGCTAATTGGGCGGGCGGTGGTGCTCCGGAATGGGGGCAGAACGGCGGAGGCAAGGGCCGATCTGCTCGAAGCCATCGAGCGCGAGCCGCGGAACTGGTTCGCCCACTTCGAGCTCGCGCTGCTCGAGGGCAGCCTTCGCCGGTGGGCTCCCGCCGGGCGCAGCATGGCCCGCGCGGCGGCGCTCAACCCCCGACAACCGTTGGTCGAAGAGGTCCGCCGGCTGGTCGCGACTCGACGAACGATCGATCCGTCCGCAATCGAGCGCGCGCTCAATGCGCAGCTTTCCGTACGTTTGCGCCCGTTCGACGGCGACGCGCCAGAGGCGGCGTCGCATCTTCGTCCAGTGGGTACGAGCGGCGCTACATCGCCGGGTACAATCTCCCGTGCACGGCATCGCCGTTCGACAAGTTCTTCCTGAGAGGTCGCCCACCATGCGGATCGCCGGACTCACTGCTCTGATCGCCACGCTCCTTCTCGCCATCGGCGGGACGACGGCGTTCGCGCAGAGCGCCCCCAGTGCTCGCGGCTACGACGAATCGCTGGGAGTGATCGGCGAGATTCAGTCGGAGGAGCCGACGCCGCCCGCGCAGGCGGGCCAGCAGCCCTCCTCGTCCGCGCCGACCCAGCAGTCGGAGGGCTCGCTGCCGTTCACCGGCCTCGACCTGGGCATCGTCGCCCTCATGGGCGCCGCCCTCCTCGGCACCGGCCTCGTCCTGCGCCGCACCACGCGCCGCAGCCCGTCGACCTAGCACCACCCCCCGGCGAAGACCTCTCTCACGAAGCCCGCGGCCCCGGCCGCGGGCTTTCGTCGTTCTTGGCCCGATCGACCCGCCGCTGCGTTCGGGACTCCCGCGCAGCGTCCGTCCGGCGTGGAACCTAAAGGTGCCTGGCACCGCAATGTGAACGTGCCTGGCACCGCAATGTGAACGTGCCTGGCACCGCAATGTGAACGTGCCTGGCACCGCGCCCCGGGCACCGCGCCCCGCCGTGCCTGGCACCGCGCCCCGCCTCCCCCTCGGTGAGTCGTCTTGGCGGCCCCGTCGACGAACTACGACGTCGAGCAGAGGGCGCCTTGCTCCGCGACCGGGAGGCCGCGGGCGCCGGGGCGGGTCTCGGTCGCGCTACGCGCTCGCGGCCGCGGGGACCGCGTCGAGGGGGGTGCGCGTCGGGGCGAGGATGAAGTCGACCGAGGCGGGCTCGGCCGAGTACTGCGGGTCGGCGACCAGGGTTCGGAGGGTCTCGCCGAGGATCACGAGGTTGAGGGCGACCGAGCGGTGCTTGAGGTAGTAGAGGTCGTGGCAGACCTTCCAGGCCGAGCCGATGTCGGACCCGGCGTAGCCGCAGCGGACCTGGGCCCAGCCGGTCAGGCCCGGCTTCATGAGGTGGCGCCGCTGGTAGAACGGCACGACGCGCTCGAGCCGGTCGACGAACGCCGGCTGCTCGGGCCGCGGGCCGACGACGCTCATCTCGCCGCGCAGCACGTTCAGCACCTGCGGCAGCTCGTCGAGGTGCGTCCGGCGCAGGAACGAGCCGATCCGCGTGACCCGTGCGTCGTCCGCGGTCGCCCACTCGGTGTCGGCGCCCTCGCGCATCGTCCGCAGCTTGTAGATCGTGAACGGCTTGCCACCCTCGCCGATCCGCAGCTGCTTGAAGAAGATCGGCCCGCCGTCGCGCTTGATGACCAGCGCGAGCACGGCGAGCAGCGGCAGGGCGAACAGCGCGGTGATCGACGCGACCACGAGGTCGAGGGCGCGCTCGCCCGGCAGCGCCTGCGCCCGGTACTTCGGGTGCACGATCCACTGGAACCACGCCGCGTTGATCTCGGCCACCGCGACGTGCCCGAAGACCTCCTCGTAGAACCCGCTCAGCTCGCGCAGCCGGACCGGCAGGTGCAGGCAGGAGCGCGCGACCTCGTCGAAGACCGCCATGCGGGGCGGCTCGCCGGTCATCAGCAGCAGGTCGATGCGGTGGCGCTCGACGACCTCGCCGAGCCGCTCGAGCGAGCCGATCCGGGCCACCTCGCCGGTCCCCGGCGCCGACGGGTCGTCGCGCCAGTCGATGCGCCCGACGATGCGGTAGCGCTCGTCCTCCGCGAGCCGCAGCTCGCGGCCGAGGCTGTCGGTCGGGCGGACGGAGCCGATGACCGCGATCCGCACGGTCTTGAACCCGATCAGCGCCCGGCGTGCGAGCAACCCGGAGATCAGCGACACGGCGACGGCCGCGAGCACGATCAGCCACGTGTCGCCCGGCCCGAGCCCCGGCAGCGCGTCGGCGGCCTCGGTGCCGAGCAGCAGCGCCGCGCCGAGCAGCGGCCCGCCGGCGCGCGCGAGCGTCCCCATGAACGGCAGCAGGTGCGCCCACGCCGGCTCGCGGCCGATGATGAGCGCTCCGGCGAGCAGCGCGAGCACCGTCAGGCCGGCGGCCTCGAACGGCGTGCCCTCGGGCCGGGCGAGCCAGAACGCGAGCATGCCGCCGACGACGGGGCCCGACAGCCGGGCCCCGGCCACGATCCACCAGGGCGCCCAGGCAGGGCCGCGCGGGGTCCGCGCGGCTGCAGCGATGGCGGCGGTTCGGGTCGAGTCGTCCGTTAGCGAGAGGGTCGCCGGTTCCATGACGCTCGCGTCGTCGGAGATCAGCGGTCTATTCCGCTTATCGGGCGGCGTTCGCGCCACTTTACTGTCAGGAGTCGACACAGCGGTGCGCTCCGGGGAACGGTCGAGCGAGGTGTGGTGGGCCATGAGGTGGGCGTGGTGGGATCGGGGGGGCACGGAGCCTGTACCCATTGCAATACGCCTCAGGCGCCCATTCGGAGCGGACCCGGGGGCGCCAACCCGACGCTAGCCTCACCCCGATGTCGCCCCGTGCCGGCCCCGGCGCACTTGTAATGGGAGGATTCGACGTGCTGCGGCCGCTGCAGCTGGCGCGCGTCCGCTGCGCGCTGTTCGCCCCGCCGCACGAGCCGTCGCGGCGATCGCGCCACGTCGAGGCGGCGCTGCCCTACGCCGACCCCGTGCGCGACCCGGAGTCGGTCGTCGCCGGGCTGCTCGCCTACGCCGGGACGCAGCCGGAGAAGCCGGTCCTCTATCCGGCCAACGACGCGGTGATCCTGCTCGCGTCCCGCGCGCGCGAGCGGCTCGGGACGGCGTTCCGCCTGCCGCTCGCCGCGCCGGACCTCGTCGAGGACCTGCTGCACAAGGACCGCTTCGCCGAGCGGGCCGAGCGCGCGGGGCTGCCGGTGCCCGCGTCCCGGCGGCTGCGCGTGGACGGCGGCCCGCCGCCGTCCGACCTCGACCTGCGCTACCCGCTCGTGCTCAAGCCCGTCGTCCGCGGCAAGCCGTGGCGGCACGAGCACAGCGACGCGAAGGCGCTCCTGGCCGCCGACGCGCGGGAGCTGGCGAGCCGCTGGGCGCAGCTCGCGGCCGGCGCCGAGGTGCTCGTGCAGGAGGCGATCCCCGGCCCGGAGAGCCGGATCGAGAGCTACCACGCGTACGTCGACGCGGACGGCCGGATCGCCGGCGAGTTCACTGGCCGCAAGATCCGCACGTACCCGGAGCGGTTCGGGGAGAGCACCGCCGTCGAGATCACCGACGAGGCGGACGTGGCGCGCGTCGGGCGCGACGTGCTCGAGCGGCTCGGGCTGCGCGGCGTCGCGAAGTGCGACTTCAAGCGCGCGCCCGACGGCTCGCTCGCGCTGCTGGAGATCAACCCGCGCTTCAACCTGTGGCACTTCCCCGGCGCGCTCGCGGGCGTCAACCTGCCGGCGCTCGCGCACGCGGCCGCGACCGGCGAGCGCCGCGACGCGGCCACGCCGCCGCGGGCGCGGCCGGGCGTCCGCTGGTGCGACCCACTCGTCGACCCGCTCGCGGCCCGCGCCGCCGGCCTCGGGCTCGGGCGGTGGGCGCGGTGGATGGCGGGGTGCGAGGCCAAGTCGGGCTTCGCGTGGGACGACCCGCTGCCGCTGCTGGACCGGACGTTCGGGCGCGGGGTCGGCCCGCAGCTGCGCCGGATCTCGCGCCGGATCGCCGACCGCTGATGCGCTACGCGGTCCTCGCCGACGTCCACGCGAACCTGCACGCGCTCGACGCCGTGCTCGCCGTCCTCGAGCCCGAGCGGCCGGACCGCTGGGTCGTCGCCGGCGACCTCGTCGGCTACGGCCCGCACCCCGACGAGTGCGTCGAGCGGCTGCTGGAGCTCGACCCCGTCCGCGTCGCCGGCAACCACGACCTCATCGCGCGCGGGCGGCTGTCGGCGCAGCGGTGCATCCCGCTGGCGCGCGAGAGCCTGGAGTGGACCGCGGCGACGATCGGCCCGGAGACCGGGGCGGCGCTCGACGCGCTGCCGCCGCTCGCCGGCGAGGGCGAGCTGGTCGTCGCCCACGGCTCGCTCGACGACCCGGAGGAGTACGTGCGCACGCCCGAGGCGGCACAGGCGCAGCTCGAGCTGCTGCGCGAGCGCCGCCCGGGAGCGCGCGTGCTCGTCCTAGGCCACACGCACCGCCCGCTCGCCGTCGCCGCGGGCGCGGGCGCGCTGCCCGCGACCGGCACGCTGGCGCTCCAGCCCGGCGAGCGGTACGTGCTGAACCCCGGCAGCGTCGGGCAGTCCCGCGCCCGGGTGCCGGTCGCCCGCGCGATGGTGCTCGACCTCGCCGCCGGCGAGGCCCGCTTCCTCGACGTCGACTACGACGTCGAGGCGTGCGCCGCGGCGCTGCGCGCCCGCGGGCTCGACCCGCTCTCGTGCCACCTTCCCCCCGCGCCGTTCCCCGGCGCCTACCGCCTGCGCCGCGTCGCCCGGCGCGCGCTCGGGCGCCGCCCGCGACCGGGCGCTCCCGCGGGCGGCTCAGCCGGCGCAGGTCCCGGCGGTGACGCACGGGTCGACGACCCGCAGGCGTGAGCGCCAGTCGACCCCCGGCGCGAAGTCGCCGACGTACACCACGCGGTCCAGGTCGTCGTCGACGTACCGCCGCCACCCGGCGCGCGCGGCGAAGCGCTCCAGGCGCGGCTCGCCGCCCATGCTCGTGTACGACGTGTCGGACTGGATCTGGACGGACCACCCGGCCGGCCCGCCGGTGTCGCCGACGAACATGCCGTACTCGGCCATCGCGCGCAGCAGCGTCCTGGTCCACGGCGCGACCTCGAGCGCGTCGATCTCCGCGGGCGTCATCGCGAGCTGGACGCGGGCGCCGAGCAGCGGCGCGTCCTGCCCGTCCGTGCACCGGCGCGCGTTGCCGATCGCCGGGTAGACGTCGTCGTCCCGGTCGACGGCGGCGACGCACGGCACCGTCATGAAGAGCGCGTGGCGGATGCGGCCGGCCTCGAGCTCCTCCGGCCGGATCAGCCCGGCGAGCGTGCCGAAGGCCGAGGCGACCGCGTCCGAGCCCAGCCCGTCGCCGTCGATGCGCGTCCGCCCGCCCCAGGCCGCGGTCAGCTCGCCGCCGCCCGGCTGCTTGTACGCCACCTTCCACAGGTCGTACTCCCACCCGCTCGCGGGGTCGACCACCGTGAGGTGCGCGTCCCGGCCGCCGGCCGGCTCGGCGTCGTCGGGCACGCGGATGCGCGTGCCCTCCAGCGCGCACGTCCCCCACGCCCGCGTGCAGTGGACGCGGAACACGGGGTCGTCGGGGCGCGAGACGTAGAGCGGCCGGCCCCAGTCCTGCTCGGTCTCGTGCAGGCCCGCGTCGATCGCCCCCGGCGGCGACGAGGTGATCTCCCGGACGATCGCGGACGACCGCGGGTCCAGCCGCGGGCGTGCGGGGATCGGGCGGTTGAACGGGCTGTCGTCGGCGTAGGGGCGCCAGCAGCCCTCCGGCCACGCGCGGGCCTCCTGCTGGGAGGGAACGCCGCAGGCCGCGTCCCGCCCCGCCACGCGCGGGACGACGACGACCGCGACCGCGAGCGCGACGACCGTTCCGAGGGCGAACGTGCGGGCGACGGTCACCCGGCGGGCGCCAGGAGACGCTCGCGGACGGCGTCGTCGGCGCCGGGGCCGGGCAGCGCCCGGACGTCCCAGACCTCGAGCGCGGCGCCGCACGTCGTGCACACGCGGCGGTCGTCGACGGCGCCGCCGCAGCCGCGGTGCTCGATCGCGAGCGGCGGGCCGGACTCGGTCGCGAAGTGCCGGTCGCCCCAGTGCATGAGCGCGACCAGCGCCGGCCACAGGTCGCGGCCGCTCGCCGTCAGCCGGTACTCGTGGCGCGGCGGGCGCTCCTGGTAGAGGCGCCGCTCGAGCAGCCCGGCCTCGACGAGGCGCTGGAGCCGCGTGTTGAGGACGTTGCGCGCGACCCCCAGCGACCGCTGGAAGTCGTCGAACCGGCGCACGCCGAGGAAGGCGTCTCGGAGGATCAACAGCGTCCACCGCTCCCCCACCACCTCGAGCGTGCGGGCGACCGAGCAGGTCTGCCCCTCGTAGGTGTTGTGCAACACGACGGCCATCGTACCTCGCGCCGGTTTCTTGATAGGACGGGTTCGGCGCCCCGCCGCTAGGTTCTCCGGCCGATGAGGGACTTCACCTGGAAGGACGGCGAGCGGGTCGTCCGGTTCGGGCGCGGCGCCATCGCCGATGCCCGTGAGCTGCTCGGCGACGACTACGCGCTCCTGACGACCGAGCGCGCGCAGTCCGCCGCGCCGGACGTCGTGGCGGGCGCCCGCAGCGTCCACCACGTCGCGCCCGGGCTCGTCGACCACCTGTCGGCGGCGCTGATCGGCGAGGTGCCCGACGCGCCGGTCCTCGCGGCGCTCGGCGGCGGGCGCGTGATCGACACGGCGAAGGCGATCGCGGGAGGCCGCGGCGGCCGGCCGCGGGTCGCCGCGATCCCGACGACGCTGTCGGCGGCGGAGATGACGCGGGTGCACCGGCTGCCGGAGGGGGTCGACGGCGCGGTCAACGTCCGGCCGGCCGTGGTGATCAACGATCCCGAGCTGTGCGCCTCGCAGCCGGAGGAGCGGCTCGCCGCGAGCGCGGCCAACAGCCTCGGGCACGCGGTCGAGGCGCCGCTGACGGCGGAGGCGAGCCCGATCCCCTCGCTGGCCGCCCGCGAGGCGGTGCGGCTGACGGCGGCCGCGTACTCCGACGGGACGCCGGACCGCGACGCCCTCGCGCTCGCCGCGCTCCTGTCGGGCTACGCCATCGACGCGAACCACTACGGGCTGCACCACGTCCTCAGCCAGATGCTCGCGCGCGTCGCCGGGGTCGGCCACGGGTCCGCGAACGCCGCGATGCTGCCGCACACGATCGGCGCGCTGCGCGAGCGCGGCGACGTCCCGGCCGAGGCGGACGCCCTCGCCCGCGAGCTGGCCGAGCGGGCGGGCGCCGTCCGCCTGCGCGACCTCGGGGTCGAGCGGGAGACGCTGGGGCACTGCGCGGACGCGACGGTCGCGTTCCGCGGGGACGACCTGGCGCGGACGCCGCCGGCGCTGACGCGCGCGGAGGTGCTGGCGCTGTACGAGGCGGCGTGGTGAGGCGCGAGGCGGCGTGATCGACGACCTCGTCGACCTCATGGCCGCGGTCGGCGGTCGCTGCTCCTACGCCGAGGCGCGGCGGGTCGTGCGGGTCGAGCAGCGGGCGGGCGTCCGGAACGGGCGGGTCGAGCTGGCCGAGCACGGCGAGAGCGACGGGATCGGCGTGCGGGTGCGGGTCGGCGGCGCGTGGGGCTTCGCGGCGACGCGCGACACGAGCCGCGCCGGCGCGGAGCGCGCGGTCGCGCAGGCGATCGCCCTCGCCGCCGCGCAGCCGTCGGCGCCCGACCGACCGCGGACCGACGAGCCGCCCGCCCGCGGCCACTGGACGCACCCCGTCGAGCGCGACCCGACGGCGGTGCCGCTCGACGAGAGGCTCGCGCTGCTCGCCGCCGCCGAGGAGGCGCTGCGCGGCGACCCGCGGATCGTCCGCACCGACGCGACCGCCAGCGCGACGAAGACCGTCCAGGCGTTCGCCTGCACCGACGGCGCGGCCTGCACGCAGGAGCGCACGACCTGCGGCGCCGGGGTCGCCGCGGTCGCGGTCGACGGCGACGAGCTGCAGGTCCGCACCTACCCGACGAGCCACGGCGGCCACGTCGCGCTCGCGGGCTGGGAGCACGTCCTGGCGCTCGACCTCGCCGGCAACGCGCCGCGCGTCGCCGCCGAGGCCGTCGAGCTGCTGACCGCCCCGCCCTGCCCCGCCGGCCGAGCCACGGTCGTCCTGCACCCCGAGCAGGTCGCGCTCCAGGTCCACGAGTCGGTCGGCCACGCGCTGGAGCTCGACCGCATCCTGCTCGGCGAGGCCGCGTACGCCGGGACGAGCTGGGTCCAGCCGCACGACCTCGGCGCGCTGCGCTACGGCTCGGAGCACATGACGATCGTCGCCGACGGCACGCTGCCCGAGGGCCTCGGCACGTTCGGGTGGGACGACGAGGGCACCCCGGCGCGCGCCACGACGCTCGTCGACCGCGGCGTCCTGCGCGCGGCGCTGAGCGACCGCGAGGCCGCCGCCGCGGTGGGCGCGTCCTCCGCGGCCTGCTCGCGCGCCAGCGGCTTCGACCGCCAGCCGATCGTGCGGATGACCAACGTGTCGCTCGCGCCGGGCGACGCCGGGTCGTTCGCCGACCTGCTCGCCGACACGGGCGAGGGCCTGTACCTGGAGACCAACCGGTCGTGGTCGATCGACGACCGCCGCCTGCACTTCCAGTTCGCGACCGAGGCCGCGCGCGAGATCCGCGGCGGCGAGCTGGGCCGGCTGCTGCGCAACCCGTCGTACGCCGGCACGACGCCGTCGTTCTGGGCGTCGCTCGACGCCGTGTGCTCGGCGCAGGAATGGGAGCTGTGGGGCGTCACCGACTGCGGGAAGGGCGAGCCCGGCCAGTTCATGGCCGTCTCGCACGGCGCCGCGCCGGCGCGGTTCCGCGACGTCGAGGTCGGCGTCGCGTGAGCGTCGAGCTCGCGGCGCGCGCGCTGCGGCACGCCGGAGCCGACGCGCAGGCGACC
>DASZEJ010000073.1:0-37360 GCA_035940955.1 Solirubrobacteraceae bacterium | reverse complement strand
GACGAGGCGATCATCAACTACGCCAAGCGCGAGTACAAGCTGCTCATCGGCCAGCAGACGGCCGAGGAGGTCAAGCTGGAGATCGGGTCCGCGTACCCGATGGAGGAGGAGGTCCAGGCGGAGATCCGGGGGCGCGACATGGTCTCCGGCCTGCCGAAGACCGTCGTGCTGACCAGCGAGGAGATCCGCGAGGCGCTCGAGGAGCCGGTCACCCAGATCGTCAACGCGGTGAAGGAGACCCTCGACCGCACGCCGCCGGAACTGGCGTCCGACATCATGGATCGCGGGATCATGCTCGCGGGCGGCGGGTCGCTGCTGCAGGGGCTCGACGAGCGCCTGCGGGAGGAGACCCAGATGCCGGCCCACCTCGCCGAGTCGCCGCTGACGTGCGTCGCCGTCGGCAGCGGCCGCTCCCTCGAGGAGTTCGAGGTCATCCACCGCACCAACAAGAATTCGCGCGGCAAGCCGCGCAGACGCTTTTAACCCTTTGGAGACTCCACCCACGTGTACGACCGCAAGGTCATCCGCCGCAGGCGCGCGGTCCTCGGGCTGCTCGTCGCCGCCTCCCTGATCCTCGTCACCGCCTCGTTCGGCGACGGGCTGCGCTCGATCGAGCGCGGGGCCCTGGAGGTCCTCGGGCCGATCCAGGAGGGCGCCTCGAGCGTCCTCAAGCCCCTGCGCGACGCCGCGGGCTGGGTGGGGGACACCTTCGACGCCAAGGGCGAGAACGAGGACCTGCGCGAGGAGCGCGACCGGCTGCGGCGCGAGCTGATCGCCGCCCAGGGCGCCAGCCGGGAGAACGAGCGCCTGCGCCGGCTGCTCGGGATGGACCAGCGGCTCGGCCTCGAGCAGCAGGGCCTCGTCGAGGCGCGCGTGTACGGCCGCTCGCCGACCGTGTGGTACTCGACGGTCACGGTCAACAAGGGGACGAAGGACGGCGTCCGCGAGGGCGACGCGGTGATCAACGGCGCGGGGCTGGTCGGCCGCGTGCGGATCGCGTCGCGCTCGAGCGCGCAGGTGCTGCTCATCACCGACGGCGACTCGGGCGTGTCGGCGAAGATCAACGAGTCGGGCGCGACCGGCATCGTCGAGACCGCGGTCGGCGACCCGAACGACCTGCGGCTGAACTTCCTCGGCCGCGACGACGCCGTCAGCCGCGGCCAGACCGTCGTGACGTCCGGCTCGACGTCGCAGCGCTACCCGTCGTACTTCCCCGAGGGCATCCCGATCGGCCGGATCGTCGACGTCGACGAGGACGAGGGGACGGTCCGCCTGCGGCCGTTCGCCGACCTGCGCCGCCTCGAGGACGTCCAGATCGTCACGGAGCCCGCCACGTGAGCGCGGACGGCGCCCAGCTCGGCCTGCGGCTCGTCCCGCTCGTGGTCGTCGCCGTCCTCGTGCAGATCGCGGCGCTGTCGCAGCTGTCGCTGTTCGGGGCGACGCCCGACCTGGCGCCGCTCGTCGTCGTGTCGGTCGGGCTGATCGCCGGGCCGGTGGCCGGCGCGTTGACCGGCTTCGCCATGGGGCTGTTCGTGGACTTCGCGCTGCTGCAGACGCTCGGCGTGTCGTCGCTCGTGCTGGTGATCGTCGGCCACTTCGCCGGCCGGCTGCGCGAGACCGTCCGCGACCCCGAGGCCACGCTGCTGCCGCTGGCCGCGGGCGCCGCCGGCAGCGCGTGCGCGCTGATCGTCTTCAGCATCATGCAGTTCCTGCTCGGGGTCGAGTCGCCGGTCAGCCTCGAGCTGTTCCGGCAGATCCTCGCCACCGTCCTCATCAACACGCTGCTCGCCCTGCCCGTCCACGCCCTCGTCCGGCGCGTCCTCTCGCCCGCGCTGCCGGACGCGCCCCGCCGGCGCCGCCGCCGGCCGTCCCCGATCTCGCCGCTGATCCAGCCGTGAACGTGGACGACCGCCGCCCGCCGATCACGCCGCAGCTCGCGGTGCGCGTCGCCATCCTCGGCGGCGTCGCGCTCACGCTGTTCGCGGTCGTCTTCTTCCGGCTGTGGTTCCTGCAGGTGCTGAGCGGCGAGCAGTACCTCGTCGAGGCGCGCGAGAACCGCACCCGCGCCGTGCGGATCCAGGCGCCGCGCGGCGAGATCGTCGACCGCAACGGGACGCTGCTCGTCAGCAACCGCCAGGCGGTCGTCGTGCAGCTCGAGCCCCAGGCGCTGCCCGACGCGGAGATCGTGGCCGCGGCGAGGTGGGGGCAGGCGATGACGCGCCGCTCGAAGCGGCCGAAGGGGAAGAAGGGGCCGCCCGCCGCGATCCCGCCGATCCCGACGGCCGAGCTGCGCCAGCGCTTCCGGCGCCTCGGCCGCGTGCTCGGGATGCGCCCGGCCACGATCCAGCGGCGCGCGATCGAGCAGCTCGCGGTCGTGCCGTACTCGGCGGTGCGCGTGCGCTCCGACGTGCCGCGGGCGGTGATGAGCTACCTGAAGGAGCGCAAGGAGCGCTTCCCGGGCGTCGACGTCGACCGCGTGTACCTGCGCAGCTACCCGCGCGACACGCTCGCCGCCCAGCTGCTCGGCTACGTCGGCGAGATCAGCCCGGACGAGCTCAAGGAGCGGCGCAACCGCAAGGTCAACCCCGGGACGATCATCGGCAAGCTCGGCATCGAGAGGACCTACGACCGCTACCTGCGCGGCCGCGACGGCGCGAAGGTGCTGCGGGTCGACGCCAACGGGCGCTTCTCGAGCGACCGGCCGGTGCGCCGGCGCGAGCCGATCCCCGGCCGGCAGCTCCAGCTGTCGCTCGACCTCGGGCTGCAGGAGGCCGGCCAGGACGCGATGAACGCGGTGGCCGGCGGGCTGCCGGGCGCGTTCGTCGCGATGAACCCGGTGAACGGCGAGGTCTACGCGATGGGCTCGATGCCGACGTTCGACCCGTCGGTGTTCGCCAAGCCGATCAGCCAGGCCAAGTGGGCGGAGCTCACCGCGGGCGAGGGCCGGCCGCTGCTCAACCGGGCGGTGGCCGGCGCGTACGCGGCCGGCTCGACCTTCAAGCCGATCACGTCGCTCGCGGCGCTCGACGCCGGCGTCATCACCCCCGGCCAGGTGGTCGAGGACACCGGCTGCATCAAGGTCGGCGACCGCATGAAGTGCAACGCCGGCAAGGTCGCCAACGGCGGCGTCGACCTGCGCCGCGCGCTCGAGGTCTCGTCCGACGTCTACTACTACCTCGCCGGCATCGAGCTGTTCGAGGTCGGGGACGAGCGCCTTCAGCGCTGGGCCAAGGCGCTCGGCCTGGGCCGCCGCACCGGCGTCGACCTGCCGGAGGAGGCGCGCGGGCTCATCCCCGGCAAGCGCTGGCGCGCGTGGATGAACCGCCAGGAGCGCAGGTGCCGGCCCACCAACCAGGGCCGGGCGTGCTACGTCATCGACATCCGCCCGTACAACCTCGGCGACAACGCGAACCTGGCGGTCGGCCAGGGCGAGGTCGGGATCTCGCCGCTGCAGATGGCGGTCGCGTACTCCGCGATCGCCACCGGCGGGCGGGTGCCGCGACCGCACCTCGGGCTCGAGGTCCAGGACGCCACCGGCGCCGTCGTGCAGAAGATCCAGCCGGGGCCGGCGCGCAAGGTGAAGATCGACCCCGCGCACCGCGACGCGATCCTCGACGGGCTGGCCCGCGCCGCGCAGGCGCCGTCGGGCACGTCGACGCCCGTGTTCGAGGGCTGGCCGCACGAACGCCTGCCGGTCTACGGGAAGACCGGCACGGCGCAGACCGCGTCGGGGATCGACCAGTCGTGGTACGTCGCCTACGTGCCGCACGAGACCAAGCCCATCGTCATCGCCGCCACCGTCGAGCGCGGCGGCTGGGGCGCCGACCGCGCCGCCCCGATCACCTGCCGGATGCTGCGCGAGTGGTTCCGCGTCGGCGCGCCGTGCCAGGGCGGCGGGAGCAACACCTTCTGATGGCGGGCTCGCCGATCGTCGACCCGGGGGCCGAGCGGCTGAGCCGCTCCGGCCCGCGCATCGCGCCGCCCGGCCTGCTGCGGCTCGACCCGATCCTGCTGCTCGCGGTGCTCGGCCTGGGCGCCTGCTCGCTGGTCGCGATCGACGCCACGACGGAGGCGACCCTCGCCTCCCGGCAGGGCGCGTTCTTCGGGATCGGCCTCGCCGTCGCGCTGCTGGTCAGCCAGGTCGACTACTCGCGGCTGCGCGAGCTGAAGTACGGCGTCTACGGCCTGATGGTCGCGCTCATCCTCGCGGTGATCGCGCTCGGGGGCGTGACGCGCGGGTCCCGGCGGGCGATCGACGCCGGCCCCGTCGAGCTGCAGACCTCCGAGCTCGGCAAGGTGCTGCTGTGCCTGGCCCTCGCCGCGTTCCTGGTCGACCGGTCGCGCCGGCTGAACGAGCGCGACACCACCGCGCGGGCGATGCTGATGGCGCTGTTCCCGACCGCGCTCGTGATGATCCAGCCCGACCTGGGGTCGGCGCTGGTGTACGTCGTCATCGCGCTGGCGGCGCTGTTCTGCGCCGGCACGTCGTGGCGGCACTTCGCCGGCCTGTTCGCGCTCAGCGCGGCGGCGATCGCCATCGCGCTCGTCGGCGCGCCCAAGCTCGGCGTCGAGGTGCTGCACGACTACCAGGCAGATCGCCTGACGTCGTTCCTGCACCCGAGCGACGACCCGGGCGACGCCGGCTACCAGCAGAAGCAGTCGGTGATCGCGATCGGGTCCGGGGAGCGGACCGGTCGCGGCGAGGAGGCGACGCAGACCACGCTGAAGTTCCTCCCCGAGGAGCACACGGACTTCATCTTCGCCGTCGTCGGCGAGCGATGGGGGTTCATCGGCGCGGCGCTCGTGCTCTCGCTCTACGCGCTGCTCATATGGCGCGCCCTGCGCATCCTCACGCTGGCCAAGAACCTCTACGGGGCGGTGATCGCCGGCGGCATCGTCGCGATGATCCTGTTCCAGGTCTTCGTCAACGTCGGGATGAACGTCGGGATCATGCCCATCACGGGCATCCCGCTCCCCCTCCTGAGCTACGGCGGCTCGTCGGTGCTGACGACGCTGCTCGCCGTCGGGCTCCTCCAATCGATCCACGTCCAAGCACGGGCGTCACGAAAAGGGATACGTACGTGAAGAAGCAAGTCCTCGTGAGCGTCGACCGCGGTGAGACGCGCGTCGCGCTGCTCGAGAAGGCGAAGGGCGCCCGCAAGTGGCGTGTCGCCGAGCTGTACCTGGAGCGCCGCGGCCAGCGGTCGATCGTCGGCAACGTCTACAAGGGCGTCGTCGACAACGTGCTCCCGGGGCTCGAAGCGGCCTTCGTCGACATCGGGCTCGACAAGAACGGGTTCCTCCACGTGGACGAGATCGTCCTGCCGGGGGTCGAGACCCCGCGGCGCGGTCGCGGCAAGGAGGGCGGCAAGAAGATCACCGACCTCCTCCAGCCGGGCCAGGAGATCGTCGTCCAGGTGGTCAAGGACCCGCTGAAGACCAAGGGCGCCCGGCTCTCGATGGAGCTGACCATCGCCGGGCGCTACATGGTGTACGCCCCCACCGGCGAGGGCGTCGGCGTCTCCAAGCGCCTCGACGACAAGGAGCGCGAGCGGCTGCGCAAGGAGGTCAAGAACCTCGACCTCGGCGGCGGCGGCGCGATCGTGCGCACCGCCGCGCACGGGGCCAAGCGCGCGGACTTCGAGCGCGAGCTGCTCTACCTGCACAAGCTCTACGAGGTCCTCGAGAAGCGCGTGGAGGAGGCCAAGGCGCCGGCGATGGTCTTCCAGGAGGCCGACCTGTCGGTGCGCGTCGTGCGCGACATCTTCTCGGCCGACTTCGAGAAGGCGATCGTCGACGACGCCAAGCAGCACCAGCGCCTGAGCTCGTTCTTCACCCGCACCGGCCCCGAGCTGGTCGAGCGCATCGAGCTGTACGAGGACGCCGACAAGCCGCTGTTCGAGCAGTTCGGAGTCGACGAGGTGATCGAGGGCCTGCTCTCGCGGCGCGTCGACCTGCCGAGCGGCGGCTACCTGATGATCGACTACGCCGAGGCGCTGACCGTCATCGACGTGAACTCCGGCTCGTTCACCGGCAAGGGCAAGAACGCCCGCCTGGAGGACACGATCCTCAAGACGAACCTGGAGGCGGCCGAGGCGGTCGTCAACGAGCTGCGCCTGCGCGACATCGGCGGCATCATCGTCATCGACTTCATCGACATGGCGCGGGCGCGCAACCGCGACGCGGTGCTCAAGACGCTGCGCAAGTCGCTCGAGGAGGACCGGACCAAGACGTTCACGGCCGAGATCTCGAAGCTCGGCCTGGTCGAGATGACGCGCCAGAACGTGACCGAGGGCGTGCGCGAGATCATGTCCCGCCCGTGCCCGACGTGCGAGGGCGAGGGCGTGATCAAGTCCGAGGAGACGATCGCGATCGAGTTCGAGCGCCGGCTGCGCGACATCGCCCGGCACTCGGCGGCCGACGCGGAGGCGCTGCTCGTGCAGATGAACCCGCGCGTCAGCGCGCAGTTCACCGGCGACGGCGCGCGCGTGCTGCACGCGCTGGAGGAGGAGACCGGCCGGTTCTTCCACTTCACCGGGTCCGAGGGGCTGCCGCTCGACCACTTCGAGGTGGTCTTCGAGGGCTCGCGCGAGGAGGTCGCGGAGAAGGCGATCCCGTGGCGCGACGGCGACGAGGTGCTCGTCGAGATCGTCGAGCCGCACATGTACAACGTGGACGACGCGGTGGCGAAGATCGACGGCTACGTCATCTCGGTCGTCGGCGCCGGGCCGCTCGTCGGCTCCAAGCGGCTCGTGCGGCTGACCGAGGTCGGGCGGACGTCGGCCACGGCGGTGCTGCTCGGCGAGGACGGCGAGCCGGTGGAGGTCGCCGCGGCGGGCGACGAGGACGACGGCGACGGCCCGAAGCGGCGTCGCGGGCGGCGCGGCGGGCGGCGGCGCAAGGCGGCGGGGACGCCTTCGGAGTGAGCGTCGAGGGGCTGCACTGCGAGGACCGGGGCAGCGGCCCGCCGCTGCTCCTCCTCCACGGCAACCCCACCTCCTCGTTCCTGTACCGGCACGTCATCGCCGGCCTGAGCGACCGCTTCCGCTGCGTCGCGCCGGACTACCCGGGGTTCGGGCGGTCGGTGGCGCCGCCCGGCTACGGCTTCACGCCGGCCGAGCACGCCGGCGTCGTCGAGCGCCTGGTCCTCGAGCTCGACCTGCGCGACGTGACGATGATGGTGCAGGACTGGGGCGGGCCGATCGGCTTCGCGGTCGCCGGCCGGCACCCGGACCGGTTCAGCCGCTTCGTGATCGGCAACACCTGGGCGTGGCCGAAGACCGACCTCGCCACCCGGCTGTTCTCGGCGCTGCTGGGCGGGCCGGTCGGCAAGCGGCTGATCCTCCACCGCAACCTGTTCGCGACGCGGGTCATGCGCTCCTCGCAGCGCCGCCCGTTCGACGTCGAGCCGTACGCGCGCGCCTTCCCGACGAAGGAGTCGAGGATCCCGACGTGGGTGTTCCCGCGCGAGATCATCGGCTCGCGCGACTTCCTGCGCGAGGTGGAGCACGGCCTCTCGCGGCTGACCGACCGCCCGGCGCTGATCCTGTGGCCGGACGGCGACGTCGCGTTCCGGGCGCCGGAGCGCGAGCGTTGGGAGTCGCTGTTCGGCGACCACGAGACGGTGATCCTGGAGGGCGTCGGGCACTACATCCAGGAGGAGGCGCCGGAGGAGGTCGTCGCGGCGATCCGGAGCTGGGCCGCTCGCTACACTGCCTGACTCGGCGCCGCCGTCCGGCGCCGTTTCCTCTGCAATGGCCTACGCGATCGTCAAGACCGGCGGGAAGCAGTACCGCGTCGAGGAGGGGCAGCAGCTCCTCGTCGAGCGCCTGCGCGCGGACGAGGGCGACACCGTCGACCTCGAGCCGGTGCTGTTCCGCTCGTCCGACACCGTCTTCGACCGCGACGGGCTGGGCAAGGTGAGCGTCCGCGCCCGCGTCGTCGGGCACGAGCGCGGGCCGAAGATCCGCGTCTTCAAGTTCAAGCCGAAGCGCGGCTACAAGCGCACGACGGGCCACCGTCAGGAGCTGACCCGCATCGAGGTCACGGAGGTGTCGAATGGCTCATAAGAAGGGCCTCGGCTCCAGCCGCAACGGCCGCGACTCCCAGGCCAAGCGCCTCGGCGTGAAGGTCTTCGCCGGCGAGGTCGTCACCGGCGGCGAGATCATCGTGCGCCAGCGCGGCTCGCGCTTCAAGGCGGGCGACGGCGTCGGCATGGGCCGCGACGACACCCTGTACGCTCGCGCCGCGGGCGTCGTGACGTTCACGACCGGCCGCCGCGGCCGCGTCGTCTCCGTGCTGCCGGCCGACCCCTCCACGGCCGAGCTGACGAGCGCCGCCGAGTAGCGCCGTGCGCCCGCGCGACGCCGCCCGCGCCCTCGCGCTCGGCCGCATCGCGATCGGCGCCGCGTGCGCCGTCGCACCGCGCACCGCGGGCGCGCTGTGGATCGGCGCCGACGCCCGCCGCCCCGGCACGACCGTGTTCGCCCGCGCGCTGGGCGCCCGCGACGTGCTGCTGGGCGCCATGGTCCTCCACACCGTCGACCATCCCGAGGTCGCGCCCCGCTGGCTCGCCGCCACCGCCGCCTGCGACGCGGTCGACTGCGCCAGCGCGCTCGCCGTGCGCGACGACCTGCCGCCGGCCCGCGGCGCGTTCGGGATCGCGCTGGCCGGGGGAGCCGCGGTCGCCGGCCTGGCGCTCTCGCGCGCCGCGGCGGCGCGCGGCTCGGCGTCGTAGGGGCGCGCGCGGCTACTTCGGGTTCCAGGCGCTGCAGCCGACGTTGTTCTCGCAGATGCGGAACTCGACGGCGCTGCTCGGAAGCGGATTCGTCGCGCAGCCCGGGTCGTTGCCGTTGGTGTCCCAGCCGCCGGCGGTGATGTTGCCGGTGGAGTCCCGCCAGTGGGCGCGGACGCCGTTGCCGTCGCCCTCCATGTCACACGCCTCGATCGTGGCGTGCGAGTTGTAGACGTGCGCGTAGTCGTTTCCGTGGAAGACGGACGACTCGTGGGCCAGTGCCGGCCACGCGATCGCTGTCGCCAACGCCGCGCTGGCGATCGCCGCAAGCCCGAGGTTCCTCGACCTCATGTCTCTCCCCTCCTGTGGGTTTGGGCTGAGTGGCGACCTTACATGAGTGCAACAGAATGGTGTGGAAATCTCATCCGATCGTCGCGGCTGAGCTCGCACGGCGGGTTACGCGGAGCGCGGGGAGGGGGCGGCGGCGCCGACGTTGGTTCGCAACCACCGCTGGCTGGCCGGCCAGCCGTTGGGGGGGACGACCGATCCGCGCGCTACAGTGGTGCCCGCAGGCTTTGGTCAGGTTTTCTCCTTTATAGGTCGAACCTCATCAAACCTGACGATGGCGATGACCCGGTTCTCCAGACCCCCGCAGCGGCCGCTGACGCTTGCTCAGGAACGGTCGCTGGTCGCCCTCGTCGCGCTCTGCCCCGGGCTCGGCGAGGAGGCATCGGCGGGCGCCGTCGCCGCTCACAGTGGCCTCCGTCATGGAGCCACGACGCTCGCGCTGCGCGGGCTCGAGCGGCGACGGCTCGTCACCGGGCACGGCGAGCGCGAGCCGCGCAGCTGGGCGCCGACGCTCATCGGGCGCGCGCACGCCAAGCACCTGCTGGCGCGCGGCGCCCGCTGAGCCGCGCGGCCCGCGCGCGCTACGTCGCCTGCGCCGTCGGCCGCACGAGCACCTGGTTGACGTCGACGTGCGGCGGCTGGCCGACCGCGAACATCACCGCGCGGGCGACGTCGCCGGCCTGCAGCGCCCCCTCGCCGGCGCCGCGCTCGAAGAACGGCGTGTCGACCATGCCCGGCTCGATCGAGGTCACCCGCACGCCGGTGTCGGCGAGGTCCTGGCGCAGCGCCTCGGCCATGGCGCTGACCGCGTGCTTCGTGCACGAGTAGAGCGAGCCCGGCAGCACCCGGCGCCCGGCGACCGACGACGTGAAGAGGACGTGCCCGCGCGCCTCCCTGACCGCGGGCAGCGCCGCGCGCGTGGTGTACGCCGCGCCGAGCACGTTCGTCAGCACCATCGAGCGCCAGTGCTCTGGCGACTCCTTCAGCCAGCCGCGCGCCGCGCCGAACCCGGCGTTCGCGAACACCACGTCGATCCGCCCGAAGGCGCCGAGCGCCGCGGCGACCGTCGCCTCGTTGTCCGCCCACTCCGTCACGTCGCAGCGCGAGACGAGCGCCCGCTCCTCGCCGCCCAGCTCGCCGGCCAGCGACCGCAGCTTGTCCTCGGAGCGCGCCGCCAGCACGACGCGGTAGCCGGCCGCGGCGGCCGCGCGGGCCGTCGCCGCGCCGATGCCGGTCGACGCGCCGGTGATCAGGAACACGGGATCGGACATGAATACCTTTCGTGGGGTGCTCTCCGACAAGGCACGCATCTTCGTGCAGGGCGGCGCCGGGGGGAACGGCTGCCTCAGCTTCCGCCGCGAGGCGCACGTCCCGCGCGGCGGCCCCGACGGCGGCGACGGCGGCCGTGGCGGCGACGTGGTGCTGCTGTGCGACGCCTCGCTGCGCGACCTGCAGGCCTTCAAGCGCAAGGCGCACTGGAAGGCCCAGCGCGCGCGCCACGGCGAGGGCGCGCTCCGCCACGGGGCCGCGGGGGAGGACCTCGTCGTCCGCGTCCCGCCCGGCACGCAGGCGCGCCTCGACGACGGCACCGTCTACGACCTGACCGTCCCCGGCCAGCGGGTCGTCGTCGCGCGCGGCGGCCTCGGCGGGCGCGGCAACAAGCACTTCGCCACCGCCACGCGGCAGGCCCCGCGCTTCTCCGAGCGCGGGCTGCCCGGGGAGGAGCGCTGGATCGAGCTGCGCCTGAAGCTGCTCGCCGACGTCGGGCTGGTCGGCCTGCCCAACGCGGGGAAGTCCTCGCTGCTCGGCCGCCTGACCCGCGCGGCGCCGAAGGTGGGCGACTACCCGTTCACGACGCTCGAGCCGGTGCTCGGCACGCTCGACGCGGAGGACCGCCAGCTCGTGATCGCCGACATCCCCGGGCTGATCGAGGGCGCCAGCGGCGGCGCCGGCCTCGGCCACGAGTTCCTCGCGCACGTCGAGCGCACGCGGCTGCTCGTGCACGTGCTCGACGTCGCGCCGCTTGACGGCAGCGACCCCGAGCAGAGCTTCGCGACGATCGAGGCCGAGCTGGCCGCGTACGACGAGCGCCTGGCCGGCCTGCCGCGGATCCTCGCGCTCTCGAAGGCCGATCTCGTCCCCCCGGCCGAGGCCGAGCGGGTGGCGGCAAGGTGGCGCGACCGCGTGGAGAGCGTCGTGCTGACCAGCTCGGCCACCGGTCAGGGCCTCGACGACCTGAAGGCCGAGCTGCTGCGCCGGGTGCCGCTCGACGCGCCCGCGGCCGGCGACGTCATCGACGTCGAGCCGCTCGCCGAGCACCGCACGTTCCGTCCCGCGGGCGACCGCGGGTTCGCCGTCGAGCGCACCGGGGACCACAGCTTCAGCGTCACCGGCCCGCGCGTCGAGCGCCTGCTCCAGCGGTTCGACGTGGAGAACGAGGAGGCCGCCGCGCACGTCGAGCACCGCCTCGACCGCATGGGCGTCATCCGGGCGCTGGAGGAGCAGGGGTTCGAACCGGGGGACGAGGTCGAGATCGCGGGGGAGACGTTCGAGCTCGATCCTGCGTCGCCGTGAGCGTCGTCGTCAAGATCGGCACGTCCATCACCGCCGAGGACGACGGCGCGCTGCGCGAGGACGTCCTGGCCCGCATCTGCGACGAGGTCGCCGCGCTCCGCGACGGCGTGATCGTCACCAGCGGCGCGATCGCCCGCGGGCTGCGGGTCATGGGCGTCGCGGGCCGCCCGAGCGCGATCGCCGACCTGCAGGCCGCCAGCGCGGTCGGCCAGGGCAAGCTCTACCGCGTCTACGACGAGCTGCTGCGCGCCCGCGGGCGCACGAGCGCCCAGGTGCTGCTCACGTTCCACGACATGCGCGAGCGCACCCACTACCTCAACGCGCGCCGCACGCTGCGGCGGCTGCTCGAGTGGGGCGTCGTGCCGGTCGTCAACGAGAACGACACGACCGCGACCGAGGAGATCTCGTTCGGCGACAACGACTTCCTGGCCGCGCAGGTGGCGGTGCTGCTGGGCGCCGACCGGCTCGTGCTGCTCACCAACACCGACGGGCTCTACACGGCGCCGCCGCACGCGAACCCCGACGCCCGGCTCATCACCGAGGTCACCGACTACGCGGCGCTGGAGGAGCTGACGATCTCCAGCGAGACGTCCGTGCTCGGCTCCGGGGGGATGCGCTCGAAGGTGGGGGCCGCCGAGATGGCGAGCGCCGCGGGGATCCCGACGACGATCTGCAACGGGCTGCGCCCGGGCGCGCTGGCCCGCGCGCTGGCCGGCGACGCGGAGGGGACGCGCTTCGCCCCGCTGCCCGAGCGCACGTCGTCGTTCAAGCTCTGGCTCAAGTACGCCAAGCCGTCCCACGGGACGGTCGTCGTCGACGCGGGCGCCGCCCGGGCGCTGCGCGAGGGCGGCACGTCGCTGCTGCCGGTCGGGATCGTCGAGGTCCGCGGCAGCTTCGACGCCGGCGACGCCGTCGACGTCACGACCGGCGGGGCGACGATCGGCAAGGGCATCGTGAACTTCGCGGCCGACGAGCTGCGCCGCATCCAGGGCCTCAAGAGCGCCCAGGTCCGCGAGCTGTTCCCCTCCGCCGGCGAGGAGGCGGTCCACCGCGACTACTTCGTGTTGGCCTAACCTCTCGCCCATGGCCGTCGCCACGCCCTCCGTCACCGACCAGCTGGTCGCCGCCCGGCGCGCCGCCCGGAAGCTCGCCCGGCTCGACCGCGGCACCAAGGACGCCGCGCTGCACGCGATCGCCGGCGCGCTCGAGCGCCGGAGCGCCGAGATCCTCGAGGCGAACGCCCGCGACATGGAGGCCGGGCGGGAGAACGACCTCACCGCCGCGCTGCTCGACCGCCTGCGGCTCGACGAGCAGCGCATCGCGGCCATCGCCGCCCAGGTGCGGGACATCGCCGCGCTGCCCGACCCGGTCGGCGAGGTGGTCGACGGCCAGCGGCTGGCCAACGGCCTGTCGCTGCGCCGCGTCCGCGTGCCGCTGGGGGTCGTCGGCGTCGTCTACGAGGCGCGGCCGAACGTGACGATCGACGCCGCCGCGCTGTGCCTGAAGTCGGGCAACGCGATCGTGCTGCGCGGCTCGTCGTCGGCGGCGCACTCCAACGAGGTGCTCGCCCGGATCGCCGGCGAGGCGTCCGGGCTGCCGGAGGGCGCCGTGACGCTGCTCGGCGGCGGGCGCGAGTCGCTCGCCGAGCTCGCCACCGCCGACGGGCTCGTCGACCTCGTCATCCCGCGCGGCGGCGAGGGGCTCAAGAAGGCGCTCGAGGCGGTCGCCACCGTGCCGGTGATCTACGCGGCGTCGGGCAACTGCCACGTCTACGTGGACGCGTCGGCCGACCTCGACGCGGCCGAGGAGATCGTCGTCAACGCCAAGACCCAGCGGCCCGGGGTCTGCAACGCGGCCGAGACGCTGCTCGTCCACGTCGACGCGGCGCCCCGCTTCGTCCCGCGCGTCGCGCGCCGCCTGGCCGCCGAGGGCGTCGAGCTGCGCCTCGACGGCCGCGCGCGCACCCTGGCCGGCGACGGCCACGCGGAGGCGACCGACGAGGACTGGGCCACCGAGTACCTCGACCTGACGCTCGCCGTCGGCGTCGTCGACTCGCTCGAGGAGGCGATCGACCACGTCAACCGCCACGGGTCCGGGCACTCGGAGGCGATCGTCACCGGCGACGTGGCCGCGGCCCGCGAGTTCCAGCTCGGCGTCGACGCCGCCTGCGTCTACGTGAACGCCTCGACGCGGTTCACGGACGGCGCCGAGTTCGGCATGGGCGCCGAGATCGGCAACTCGACGCAGAAGCTCCACGCCCGCGGGCCGATCGGGCTGCGCGAGCTGTGCGCGTACAAGTACCTCGTGGAAGGCGCCGGACACGTCCGCTGAGCCTCGCCGGGTGGGGATCCTCGGCGGCTCGTTCAACCCCCCTCACCTCGGCCACCTGGTCATGGCGCAGGAGGCCCACTCCCAGCTGGGGCTCGACGTCGTCGTGCTCATGCCGGTCGCGTCGCCCCCGCACAAGGAGATGGACGGCGACCCGGGGGCCGAGGCGCGGCTGCGGATGTGCGAGCTGGCGGTGGCGAAGGACGACCGGTTCGCGGTGTCCCGGCTGGAGGTCGACCGCGGGGGCCCGTCGTACACCGTCGATACCCTGAGGCGGATACATGAGGCGGCCCCGGGTGACGACCTGACCTTCATCGTCGGCGGCGACATGGCCCACAGCCTGCCCGCCTGGCGCGAGCCGGAGGCCGTGCTGGAGCTGGCGACGGTGGCGGTCGGCGAGCGCGACGGCGCCGCCCGCGACGAGGTCGCCGAGCGCGTCGCCTCGCTCGCCGGCGCCGACCGCGTCCGCTTCTTCGACATGCCGCGCATCGGGGTCTCGTCGACCGACGTGCGGCGCCGCGTCCGCGAGCTGCGGCCGATCCGCTACCTGGTCCCCGACGACGTCGTGCGGGCGATCGGCGCGGAGGGGTGGTACCGCTGAGCCCCGAGCAGATGGTCGAGGCGATCGCCGGCTACGCGGCCGACAAGAAGGCGATCGACCTCGTGGCGCTCGACCTGCGCGGCGTGCTCGGCTACACCGACTTCTTCGTGGTGTGCAGCGGCAACACCGACCGCCAGACCAAGGCCATCCACGACGCGATCCACGAGGGGATGAAGAAGGGCCACGGCCTGCTCCCCCGCCGCGTCGAGGGGCTGCAGGAGGCGCGCTGGATCCTGCTCGACTACCTCGACGTGGTCGTCCACGTGTTCGTCCCAGAGACGCGCGAGTTCTACGGGCTCGAGCGGCTCTGGGGCGAGGTGCCCGCCCGGGCGCTGACCGCGTAGGGCCGCGCCCGGGCGAGCGTTCCCGCGCCCGCTACCGCCGGACGCGGATCCGCAGCACCGGGGACCCGGAGCCCCGGCGCCCGGAGTCGCCGGCCCACTGGGCCACGACATCGATGCTCGACCGCACGCCCGAGAACGTGGCGGTGAACGAGCCGTTGTTGGCGCCCGCGAGGACCGTCGCGGTGCGCCAGACGCTGGACCCGCGGCGGCGCATCGCGACGACGATCGTCTCGCCGCCCTGCGCGCCGGGCAGCGTGCCCTGCACCGTCACGCGGTAGCCCGCGCGCCGCAGCTGGCGGCGCGTGAGCGTCCGCCGCGCGCTCGTGACCGTGAGCTGCGAGGGCGCGCCCGCGTCCCCGCCGCTCGAGGTCGCGAACAGGCTGCGGAACACGCCGCCGCCGGCCGCCGGGGTGCTGGCGATTGCGAAGGCGCGCGCGGCGTCGGCCGCCACGACCGCCTCGGTGCCCGGGAACGTGCCCGTCGACACGCGCTGCGGGCGCCACGTCCGGCCGCCGTCGCTCGTGCGCAGGACGTACGCCCCCGACGGGTCGCCGGCGAACGCGGCGAGCGTCACGAACCCGTTCGCGGCGTCGGCCATCACCAGCGACTGGGCGTTGCTCGTGCCGAGGCCGCTGACCTGCGACCACGTGCGCCCGCCGTCGCGGGTCGACCACAGCCGTGCCGCGCGGTCCAGGACGAACCCGCGACGCGCGGTCACGAAGTCGAGGTCGGCGATCCGCAGCGTGACCAGGCGCCGGCCAACCCGCTCCGTCGGGGTCCGCACGCGCCGCCACGACGCGCCCTGGTTCGAGGAGACCGCCGCCCGGACCTCGCCGAACGCGACGATCGCCGTTCCGGCCCGGTCGAGGTCGTCGATCCCGCCCCGCAGCGCGCGGCTCGAGACCTGCTCGAAGCGGCCGTTGCCCACCTGGCGCTTGACGCCGGGCCCGGCGAGCAGCACCACGTCGCCGCCGAGCGCGAGCACGGACTGCGCGATGCCGGCGCCGGGGTCGAGCGTCTGCCAGCTCTGGCCGCCGTTCTGCGTGCGGAACAGCCCGCCGCGCTGGTCGAGCACGTAGCCGTCGTCGGCGCTCGTGAACGACACGTCGCGCAGGTCGGCGGTCGTCGAGACCCGCAGCTGGCGCCACGTCGCGCCGCCGTCGGTCGTGCGCGCGAGATCGCCGCGAGCGCCCAGCGCGAACGCGATGTCGCGGTTCGGCCCGGCGCGCAGCCCGAACGGGTACGAGCCGCCGATGTCGCCGCCCACCGCGGCGTACGTGCGCCCCGCGTCGTCGGAGATGACGGTCGCGCCGCCCGCCCCGGCGCCCACGGCGCGGGTCGGGGTGGCGAACCCGGCGGCGAAGACGCCCTGCGTGGTGCTGATCCGCTGCGGGGCGGTCGCGCCGCCGTCCTCGGTCCGGAGGATCGCGTCGCCGCTCACGACGGTCATGAGGCACAGCACGGTCGTCGCGCACTTGATCGAGGTGACGTCCTCGCCGCCCCCGCCGGGCCGCGCGCGCCACGTGATGCCGCCGTCGGTGGAGCGCAGCAGCGTGTTCGGGCCGACCGCGTAGAGCGTCGTCGCGTCGACCTGCTCGACCCTCCGGACGGTGCCCGGGTCGGCGTCGACCTGCTGCCAGGAGGTGCCGGCGTCGGTCGTGCGGAACGCGACGCTGCCGCCCTGGAGGAAGACCACGCCGGTGTCGGGGCTCGTGAACACGGCGTCGGCGGGGACGCCGCTGCCGTCGCGCTGGCGGGTGCCCGGCACGGCGGTCTGCGTGCGCCCGAAGCTCTGGCCGCCGTCGGTGGTGCGCAGCACGGTGCCGTCGCGCAGGACGAGGTAGCCGACCTGCGGGCTCACGAAGTACGCGATCTGCACGCGGTCGGGGCAGTTCGCCTCGGCCAGGATGTAGAGCTTGCGGAAGGTGCGCCCGCCGTCGTCGGAGCGGCGCACGACGCAGCCGTCGCCGCCCTGGACGACGACCACGTCCTCGGTGACGGCCTGGACGCGGTCGAGCGGCAGCGACGTGCCGGTCGCCATGCCGGTCCAGGTCGTCCCGCCGTCGTCGCTGCGCAGGCCGGTGCCCGCGTCGCCGACCGCGTACGTGCGGCCGGGGGCGAAGTCGATCGCCCGGATCGTGTTGCCCTGCGGCTGGGGATTGCCCCACGCCCAGCCCGACTGGCTGTTCTGGACAGCCGCGGGCGCCGCCGCAGCGCCCGCGAGCATCGCGAGCGAGGCACCCGCGACCAATGCTGATACGAGCCTGTTCACCGCTGCGTCTCCTTCGTTGGGTCGCTGGGCGGTGAAACGCACGGGCGGGCGCAAGAGTTGCGCTGAAACGAAGCGAGGCCGCCTGATCGGCGGCCTCGGCGGTTCCAGTGGAGCTAGCCGGGCTCGAACCGGCGACCTCCTGCATGCCATGCAGGCGCTCTCCCAGCTGAGCTATAGCCCCGGGAGCTGCGAAGTGTAGCGGCGGCTAGCCGACCGGATCGCCCGCGGGCGCGGGCGTCGGGGCGGGGATCGGCGCGCCGCGGCGCTCGCGCGAGCCGCGCAGGAGCGTGCCGCCGACGGCGAGCACCACGAGCACCCCGGCGCCGCCGACGGCGAACGCGGTGCGCGGGTCGAACACCGCCGTGATCGCGCCGCCCAGCACGTACGCGATGCCCGGGGCGCCGGTGCCGACCGCCTCGAGCAGCCCGGCGATGCGGCCCTGGAAGCGCTCCTCGGTGCTCTCCTGGATCGCCGTCACCACCGCGATCCACTGCACGCCGTTCCCGACGCCGGTGACCATCGCGACGATCATCGCCACGGGCAGCGACGGCGCGAGCGCCAGGCCGACGTAGCCGAGCGCCATCACCGCGGTGGGCAGCGCGACGAGCAGCGCCAGCGGCGCGCGGCGCGCCCGGGCGAACACGGCGCTGCCGACGAGCACGCCGGCGCCGGCCGCGGTGAGCAGCAGGCCCAGGCCGGCGTCGCCGGCGTCGAGGCTCTCCTTGGCGTAGACGACCTCGATGGGCGTGACCATCGTGAAGAGCAGGATCACGAGCGCCTGCCCGCTGAGCAGCGTGCGCACCGCCGGGTTGCGGCGCGCGTACGCCAGCCCCTCGCGCAGCGCGACGAGCGTCGGGCCGCGGTCGGGCCGGCCGGCGGGCAGGTCGCGGCCGCGCGACACGACGACGGCCAGCACGAGGAAGACGCCGCCGGCCAGGCCGAGCACGGGACCGGGCCCGCTCGCGGCGACGAGCAGCGCGGCCAGGGCCGGGCCGCCGGCGTACATCGTCGCGAACGCCACGTTGAGCAGCGCGTTGCCCTCGCGCAGCCGGCCGGCGGGCTCGAGCACGGCGACGGTCGCCGCGCGCGTGATCGCGCGCGCCGACGCCGCCACGGTCCCGTCGAGGAGGGCGAGCAGGAGGACGAGCGGCAGCCAGAACGCGTCGGCGGTCAGCGCGAGCGCCGCGAAGATCGCCGTCTCGGCGAGGTAGGCGCGGCTGAGCACGCGCGCCACGGGGCGGTTGTCGAGACGCGCCGCGACGACCGGCACGGCGAGGGCAGGAAGGAACTTCGCCGCGACGAAGAGCGCGGTCGCGGCCAGCGGCTCGCCGGTGGCGTCATAGACGAGGATCGCGAGCGTGATCGTCGCGAGCCAGTCCGCGAGCTCGTTCAGCGCGTAGGTCGCGGCGAGACGCGCGAAGCCTCGGATCCGCAGCGGGCGCAGGATCTCGTGCACGTAGGCGTCATCGGCCCCGCGAGTCCCGCACTTGAGCGGGATCCGAACTCGTACTTTCGTCCAGACTCTTGCACGGCGCTCAAGCGCGCCGGAAGATGGCCTCAGCGGTCGTACTGATATCGGCAGAGGGGGATAGGCATGACTGTTCGCTTCCGCTAGTCCCGAGATGGACATCAATCTGCGAACGGGGCGCTCCAACGGGGCGCCCCGTTCGCGTTCCCTCAGGTTTTCCGGGGGACAGCCGATAGAGCGGGGGTGAGGAGAAGCAGCCCTCGCCTTGCCTGCATCCTCGCGGTCGCGCTGACGGTCGCGGCCGTGGTCGCCTCGGCGGCGCTGGCCGACCTCGGCACCTGGGACCCGGTCGTCTTCGGCCTCGTGCTGATCCTCGTCGTGGGGGCGGAGTTCCTCGAGCTGGAGTACAAGCGCCTCTCGTTGTCGGGCAGCCTGCTCGGCATCGTCATCGCGATGGCGCTGCTGGGGCCGGTGCAGGCCGCGGCGATCGCCTCGTTCGCGAACCTCATCTGGATCCTGCGCTGCCCGACGCGGTTCTCCGCGGCGCTGGCGAACATCGCGAGCTGCGCGACGTTCCCGCTGGCCGGCGGCGTCGTGATGATCGCCATGGGCGACGTGCTCGAGACCAGGCCGAAGGAGTTCCTCTTCGCCGTGGCGGTCACCGCCGGGTTCATCGTCGCCCACGCGGTCAACTGGGGTCTGACGCTGACGATGATGCGCCTGATCGACGGCGCCTCGATCCGCGAGCAGCTGCGCACCGCGTTCGTGCCGCTCCTGCCGTCGGAGGCGGCCGTGGCGCTGCTCGCGAGCTGCGTCGTCTACGCCGAGGCGAGCATCGGCAAGGTCGCCCTCGGGTTCCTCGTCCTGCTGTTCTTCCTCTACCTGTACCTGCTGCGCGAGCTGCTGCTCTCGCGCGAGCGGGCCGAGCTGCTGACGCGGCGCACCGAGCAGCTGTCGAGCCTGCAGGTGGGCGTCCTCACCGCGATGCTGCGCACGCTCTCGATGCGCGACCGGATGACGGCCCGCCACTCGGCGGCCGTCGCTCGCTACGCGCGCGAGCTGGCGCGCGCCGCCGGGTGCACGAAGGAGGAGCAGGACCTCGTCCACACCGCCGGCCTGCTCCACGACATCGGCAAGTTCATCCTCCCCGACCACATCCTGCTCGCCGACACGAAGCTCAGCGAGGAGGACTGGCAGCTCATCAAGATGCACCCCTACCAGGGCGCCCGCGTGGTGCACGAGGTCGAGGGCTACGGGCCGGTCGCCGACATCATCTGGGCCCACCACGAGCGCATCGACGGCCGCGGCTACCCGCGCGGCCTGACCGGCGAGGAGATCCCCCGCTTCTCCCGAATGATCTCGATCGCCGACACCTACGACGTCATGACGTCGCGCGACTCCTACCGCGACCCGGTGTCCTCGGCCGAGGCGA
Organism: Solirubrobacteraceae bacterium; assembly: GCA_035940955.1. Lineage (GTDB taxonomy): Bacteria > Actinomycetota > Thermoleophilia > Solirubrobacterales > Solirubrobacteraceae > CADCVT01. The sequence goes on along the minus strand of DASZEJ010000073.1, from coordinate 17,259 downwards.
TCGAGGAGCTGCGGCGGGTGAGCGACAAGCAGCTCGACGGCGAGCTGGTCGAGATCTTCATCGAGATGCTCCGCACGCGCGACGTCGCCTTCCGCCACGCCGACGACGCCGACTTCGAGGCCGAGCTGTCGTTCGAGCGCCGCGTGCGCGACCACGCCGCGCCGCGCGGCATCCCGGCCGCGGCCTAGCGGCCCGGGCTACCGCCGGCCCGGGTGGAACTCGGGCACGTCGAGGTCGCCGAGCGCGTCCGGCCTGCCGGGCGGCGCGACCTGGTCGAGCCGGGCGTTCATCTCGGCGTGCGCCATGCGGACGTCTCGCAGCAGCAGCTCGGCGTTCGCGCGCAGCGAGTCCGACAGCTCGCGCAGGTGGCCGCTCAGCTCGGTGCCGTCGCGCAGCACCTCGCGCGCGCTGGCCGACGCCTCGCCGACGATCTCGCGGGCGTCGCGCCGGGCGGCGTCGCGCAGCTCGTCGGCCCGCGCCTGCGCCTCGCGCACGATGCGGTCGGCGTTCTCCTGGGCGCTGGCGAGGATCTCCAGCGCCTCGCTCTCGGCCGCCTGGACGCGGTTCTCGGCCGCCCGCTCGCCCTCGGCGATCCGCTCGCGCATCCGCCGCTCGGCCTGTGCGTAGAGCTCGTCGGCCGCGCGCTCGGCGGCGGCGACGATGTCGGCCACGCGCGCCGACGCCTGCGCGACCTCGTTCTCCATGCGGCCAAGACTAGGGCGTTATGCAGGCAGATCGCGCAAGAAGCGCGTCACGCCAGGCGCGCGGCGATCCCGCGGCAGACCATGTGCGCCGTCGCCTCGATCGAGATCATCGGGTTGACGCCGCACGCGGTGGGGAACGTCGAGCCGTCGACGACGAAGAGGTTGCGCACCTCCCACGTCTCGCCGGCCGGCGTGCACGCCGACGTCGCGGGCGAGCCGCCCATCCGCGCCGAGCCCATGATGTGGAACGAGCCCAGGGCGACCTCGCCGGGCGCGAAGCCGCCCGCGTCGACGGCGGCCATGAAGGTCTGGAGCGTCCCGGAGCTGCGGGGGCGGTACTGCGGGAAGCAGGTCTGGGCGGCCCAGATCCGCTGGGCGCCGGCGGCCTCGAGGATCCGCGCGCCGCCCTCGATCCCCGCGCGCAGGTGGCGGGCGTCGCGGTCCGACAGCCGGTACCGGACCACCGGGCGCCCGTCGCGCCCCACGCGCACCTCGCCGGCGTCGCGGTCGCGGACGATGACCCCGACCACGCCGGTGAAGCGCATCGCCGCCATCATGTCGGCGTGCTGGCGCGCGCTGCGCCACGGCAGGAACGGCAGCAGCAGCGAGGGGTTGAGCGGGCCGGTCTCGTACTTGACGCCGTAGCCGTCGCCGTCCAGGTCGGCGTGCACGTCGGAGTAGCGCGCCTGCATCGTCCCGTTCCAGGGCTCGATCTCTTCGTCGAAGACCGCGCCGACGACGCCGACGGGGTGCAGGCGCAGGTGCCGGCCGATGTTGCGGTTGCCCAGCCCGGAGCGCCTGAGCAGCGCCGGGGTGTGGAGCGCGCCGCACGCCGCCACGACCGCGCGGGCGCGGATCGTGACCGGGTGGCCGTCGTGGGTGCGCGCCCGGACGCCGGTCGCCGCGCCGCCGTCGACCTCGACGGTCTCGACCTCGGTGCGCACGAGCACGCGTGCGCCGGCGCCCGTCGCGTCCTGCAGCCACGTCTTGGTCGTCGACCGCTTGGCGCCGCGCCGGCAGCCGAAGCCGCAGCGCCCGCAGTCGACGCCCTGGTCGCAGGCGGGCGAGACGTTGCGGACGATCGGCTCGACGTGCCAGCCGAGCGCGCGCAGGCCGCGCTCCATGACGCGGTCGCGGGCGCCCGGGGCGCTGTGCTCGGCGTTGACGCCGAGGCGCTCCATCACCGCCCGGCTGCTGTGCTCGTACGGCTCGCCGGCGAAGTCGGGGACGCCGTGGGCCGCCCACTCCTCGCGGACGCGCTGCGGCGTGGGGAACGAGGTCGTGTAGTTGACGACCGTGCCGCCGCCCAGGCACGCGCCGGCCGCGATGCCGAGCGCGCCGTCGTCGGTCGCCATGCCGCCGGCGTTGAGGTACAGGCGGCGCAGGCCGGACAGCTCGCCGCCGTCGAAGTCGGCGTCGTCGTAGTAGCCGCCCGCCTCGACGACGACGACCTCCAGGCCGGCCTGGGCGAGCACGCCCGCGGCCGTGCCGCCGCCGGCGCCGGAGCCGACCACGACGACGTCGCAGTCGAGCGTCGTGGGGCCGGTGATCGCGAGCGGCGCGATCGCCTTCGGCGGGGCGCTCTGCGGCGGCCCGAGCGGGCCGGGGTAGCCGATCGCGTCCCACACCGGGCTGGCGCCGCCGTCGCGGCCGGGCAGGGCGTAGTAGTGGACGAGGACCGCGCGGCGCAGCTGCTGGAACGCCCCGCGGCGCTCCTTCAGCGTCGAGTCGGCCCACGCGCGCAGCACCGCCTCGCGGCGGTCGGCCGGCAGCGCGCTGAAGCGCTCGTAGCCGCCGCCGCCCAGCGCGGTGAGGAGCTTGGCGTCCCACGCGGTCAGCAGGAGCGCGAGCTGGCGGCGCTCGGCCTCGCGCGGGTTGTGGTCGACCGCCTCGGCGATCGCCTCGGGGACGCCGAGGGCGGACGCGCTCGGGAGCCCGTCGTGGCCGGGGGCGAAGGTGTCGCTGATCGCCGCGAGCGCCCGGCGCTGACGGGCCGACAGGTCCATTCCGGTGACCCTATCCTTCGCGCCGATGCCGCCGCAGGTCTCCGCGCGCCAGGTCCCGGTCGGCGAGGACGCGCCGATCCTCGAGGTCATGGCGACGATGCGCGCGATGCGCCGGCTCAAGCCCGACCCGGTGCCGCGCGAGCTGCTCGAGCGGCTGGTCGAGGCGGCGACGTGGGCGCCGAGCGGCAGCAACGAGCAGCAGTACGAGTTCGTCGTCGTCGACGACCGCGAGACGATGGCGCGGCTGGCCGAGCTGTGGGGGCGCTCGCACGACGCGTACATCGGGGCGACGCGCGAGGAGGCGATCGGGCGGATGGGGCGCGACAAGGCCGAGCGCCTGCTCGCGGCGCTCCGGTACCAGCGCGACCACTTCCACGAGACGCCGGCGATCGTGGTCCCGTGCTACCAGCGCCGGACGCCGCCGGCGATCGCGGCGCGCCTGCTCGCGGGGCTCGGCGCGACGGACGCGGCGCGCTTCTTGGGGCGGGCGCGGCGGACGGAGCTGCTGGCGGAGGCGGCGTCGGTGTACCCGGGGGTGCAGAACCTGCTCCTGACCGCGCGGGCGTACGGCCTGGCGGCGAACATCACGAACTGGCACCTGCTCCTCGAGCACGAGTGGAAGCGGGAGCTCGGCATCCCGCGCGCGGTGAACACGTACGCGGTCATCCCGATCGGCTGGCCCCTGGGGCGGTTCGGCCCGGTCGTGCGCCGGCCCGCGCGGGAGGCGCTTCACTGGAATCGCTGGTAGTCGCGGTCTGCGGCCCGGGGGACGCCGGCGGCGCCGACCCCGGCGCCTGGCAGCGCGAGGCGGCGTTCGCCGTCGGGCGGGGGCTCGCGGAGCGCGGGGCGGTGGTCGTGACGGGCGGGCTGGGCGGGGTGATGGCGGAGGCGTGCCGGGGCGCCGCTTCGGCGGGCGGGGTGACCGTCGGGCTGCTGCCCGGGCTGGACCCGCGCGACGCGAACCCGTGGGTGAGCGTCGCCGTGCCGACCGGCCTGGGCGAGCTGCGCAACGGGCTCGTGGTGCGGGCGGCCGGCGCGGTCGTGGCGGTCGGCGGCGGCTACGGGACGCTGAGCGAGATCGCGCTGGCGCTGAAGGCCGGAAAGCCGGTCGTCGGCATCCGGTCGTGGGAGATCCCGGGGGTCGTGGCGGTGGCGGACGCGGCGGGCGCGGTCGAGGCGGCGCTGGAGCGCTGCGGCGGCGGTCGCTGAGCGCGCAGCTGCGGCCGCTGAGCGCGCGGCTGCGGTCACTGAGCGCGCGGCTGCGCGAACTCGTCACATGCCGTCGCAGTTTCGTGGCCGAGCCGCGCCTAGCTTCCGCCGCGTGCCGGAGGGCGTCGCGCCGAAGCAGCTCATCGTCTACGCCGCGCTCGTCCTTGCGGTGGTCGCTCTCGGCGCGCGGTACCTGCGGTCGTCGGGGTCGCCGGGCTCGCCGGCTCCCGCGGCGGCGCCCGCTCCGTCCGTGCGCGTCGAGCGCTCGCCAGAGCCGGGAGCGACCGTCCACGTCGCGGGAGCGGTGCACGACCCGGGCGTCTACCGCCTGCGACCGGGAGCCCGCGTCGACGACGCGGTCCGCCGCGCGGGAGGCCCGACGAGCCGAGCGGACCTCAGCGGGGTCAACCTCGCGGCGAAGGCGGAGGACGGCCGCCAGATCCTCGTGCCGGAGCGGCCCCCGCCGGCGGGGCAAGCGCCCGGTGGCGCCGGCGCCGGCGGCGGCGCGGGCGCGGGCGCGGGCGGCGGGCCTGGCGCGGCCGCGCCGAGCCAGCCCGTGAACCTCAACACCGCGACCGCCGAGCAGCTCGACGCCCTCGACGGCATCGGCCCCACGCTCGCCCAGTCGATCCTCGAGTTCCGCGAAGAGAACGGAGGCTTCGGAAGCGTCGACGAGCTCGCGCAGGTCCCGGGCATCGGCGAGAAGCGCATGGCATCGCTGCGCGAGCAGGTGACGGTGTGAGCAACCACGCCCGATCCCTCACCGCGGCGGTCCACGACCACCCGCGCCACACCATCCTCGCCGCCCTCGCCGCCGGTCTCCTCATGGGGCCGAGGTGGCCGGCGGCCCTGCTCGTCGCGGCGGCCGCGGCGCTCGCGACACCGGCCGCGGCGGCGCTGCGCCGCCGAGCACCACCGTCCCGCGCGATCAGCCACCGTCCGACCGCGGCCCCCCGGGAGCCGCTCGTGTTCGAGCCGGCCGCGGCACCGCGCGAGCCGCTCGTCGTCGAGCCGGCCGCTCCGCCGGCGGCGGCACCGCCCGAGCCGCTCGTCGTCGAGCCGGCCGCGCCAGCAACGTCGTCGGTCTCGCTCCCGCCGCTCCTCGCGGCGCCGAACGAGCCGCTCGGGCGCCGCCCAGCCGCTCCGCCGACCGCGGCGCCGAGCGAGCCGCTCTCGGAGCCGGCCGCTCCGCCGGTCGCGGCGCCGCGCGAGCCTCTTGTTCTCGAGCCGGCCGCCCCGCGGGTGTCGTCGGTCTCGCTCCCGCCGCTCCTCGCCGCGGCCGTCGCCGTCGCGCTCCTTGCCGGCGGCGTCGCCGGTCGGGAGCGGCTTCGGGTCATGGATCGCAGCTCGCTTCGGCCGTCGGTCGCGTTCGCCGTCCGCGGGTTCGCGGTGGAGCCGGCGAGGACGCGCGCCTTCGGGTCCCGCCTCGTGCCGGTCCGGCTCGCCGCCGGGCCGGGGGCGGGGGAGCGGGTGCTGGTTCGCGCGCCGGCTCGGCTCGGGCTCGGTGCGGTCGCGGTCGGCGAGGAGGTCGTCGCGCGGGGCGAGCTGCGGGCCCTGCGGCCGTTCGAGGCGTTCGAGCGCCGGCGCGGCGTGCACGCGGTGCTGGAGGCCGCTGCCGTCAGGACGACCGGACGGCGGAGACGCTCCCTCGTCGATGCCGTGCGGCGGCGGGCGGAGGCGGCGCTCGATGCCGGCGCCCGGCCGGAGCAGGCGGCGCTGGCGCGCGGGATGGTGCTCGGGCAGGACCACGCGCTGCCCGACGACCTCCGCGACGCGTTCCGCGCCTCGGGCCTCGCGCACCTCGTCGCGGCGAGCGGTCAGAACGTGATGCTCCTCGCCGCGCTGGTCATCGCCGCCGCCACGGCCGCCGGCGCGCTGCTGCGCACGCGGCTGGTGCTCGCCCTCGTCGCAGTCGCCCTGTACGTGCCGCTCGCCGGGGCCGGGCCGTCGATCCAGCGCGCGGGCGCGATGGGCGCGGCCGGACTCGTAGCGGCGCTCGCGGGCCGCCCGGCGTCGCGGTGGTACGCGCTGCTGCTCGCGGCGGCCGCGACGCTGACCGTCAACCCGCGCGCCGCCGAGGACCCTGGCTGGCAGCTCAGCTTCGCGGCGGTCGTCGCGATCCTCGCGCTCCATCGCCGCCTCCGTGACGCGCTCGTCTCGCGCGGATCGCCGCGCGGGCTGGCCGAGGCGACGGCACTGACGGCGGCCGCGACGGCCGGTACGGCGCCGCTCGTCGCCCTCCACTTCGAGCAGGTCTCGCTCGTCTCGCTGCCCGCGAACCTGCTCGCGGCCCCCGCGGTCGCGCCGGTCATGTGGCTCGGCGCGCTCTCCGCCGCACTCGGCGAACCCGCCGCCGAGGCCCTCAACGCGCTCAACGCCCTGCCGCTCGCCTACCTGGCCTGGCTGGCGCGCGCGGCGGCGAGCGTCCCGCACGCGACCGTCGCGGCCGCCCTCCCCGGCCCCCTCGCCGCGGCGGCGGCCTACGCCGCGATGGCGCTCGCCGCGCTCGCGGCACGCGCCGCCCTCCGCCGCCGGCGCGCTGGGGCGGTCCGCGGAGGTCGGGCGGGCCGGGTGGACGGCGCGGCGGCGGGCGGGGCGCCGTGGCGACGGCGCCGGCGGGCCGGCGTCGCGCTCGTGGCGTTCGTCGTCGCGGTGCTCGTTGTCGCTCGGCCGGGCGTTCTCGGGGCGGGTGCGCCGCCGCGGGGCTTCGCGATCACGGCTCTCGACGTCGGTCAGGGCGATGCGACGCTCCTGCAGCACGGCTCCGGCCACGCCGTCCTCGTCGACACCGGGCCGCCGGGGGCCGGCGTCGTCGGGAAGCTGCGGGCGGCCGGGGTGAAGCGGCTCGACGCGCTGCTGCTCACGCACTCGTCGCGCGACCACGAGGGCGCGCTGCGCGAGGTGCTCGACGCGCTCGACGTGCGGCTCGTCCTCGACGGCCGGCAGACCGCCGCCGAGCGCGCGGCCGAGGACGACGGCGGGGAGGGCGGGGGCACGCGGTTCGCGGGGCTGTCGGCCGGCGTCAGGGTCGGGGTGCCGGAGGCGGGGCAGACGGTACGCGCCGGGCCGATCGAGCTGCGGATCCTGTGGCCGCCGCCCGGGCGCTCGCGCGCCGGCGACCCGAACCTCACCGCGACCGTCGCACTCGTGCGCGACGGCGGGACGACCGCGCTGCTCACCGCCGACGCCGAGTCGCCGGTGACGCTGCCGCTCGACCTGCCGCATGTCGACGTCCTGAAGGTCGCGCACCACGGCTCCGCCGACGAGGGGCTGCCCGAGCTCCTCGAACGCCTCCAGCCGCGCGCGGCGATCATCCCCGTCGGGCGCAACACATACGGGCACCCCGCGCCGAGCACGCTCGCCGCGCTGCGCCGGGTGCCCGAGGTGCGGCGGACCGATCACGACGGCACCGTTCGCGTCGAGCCCACAGGAGGCGGCCTCTCGATCCACTGAGCTCACGAAACCGCTCCGCCCTGCGATGGTTCGGGGACATGCTCGAAGCGATCGACCACCTCGACCTTGTCGTCAGCGACTTCGACCGCAGCCTGCGCTTCTACGTCGAGCTGCTGCGGCCGCTCGGCTACGTGCGCACCTCGGAGATCGAGGGCGAGCGCGGCGAGCGGGTCGTCTACGTCGGCCGGCCCGGCGGGTTCGGGTCGGTGAGCGTCCGCGAGGCGCAGTCCGGCGCCCACGGGACGCCGTACGACCGGTACGGCATCGGCATCCACCACATCGCGTTCAGCGCGACCCGCCGCTCGGTCGTCGACGAGCGCGCGGAGTGGCTGCGCGCGAACGGCCACGAGATCGAGAGTGGCCCCGGGGAGTACAACCAGTACTCGCCCGGCTACTACGCGGTCTTCTTCTACGACCCCGACGGGATCAAGCTCGAGATCCTCCACCGGCCGCGCGAGCAGGACCTGGCCGCGCGCGTGCAGGAGCTGGAGCGGCGGCTCGCCGCGCTCGAGGGCGGCGGCTGAGGCGCCAGCCGCGGCGGCGGGTGGCCGCGCTTGTGGGCGGCCGCTGAACGCGCCTGCCGCCTTGCCCTCCCGCGCCCGCGGCAGTAGGGTCGCGCGCTCCGGACGAGCGCAGTGCACCACTCGATCGCAGCGCGAGTGGTCACACCGAGCTAAGGACAGGAGTGGCGCGGTGCCGCTGTTGATCGACGACCTGGCGACGCAGATGCTGGAGCAGACGCGCGTGGTGACCAATGCGCCGCTGCTGCCGCCCAACGAGCCGCTGCGCGTCGAGGTCATCCCCGGCGGGGGCGCGGGCGCGCAGCTCACGAACGACCTCCTGAACGCCCTCGGCACCACGCCGAACGAGGCGCTGCGGCTCGACGTCGACTACGAGATCCGCCGCGGCGACGACGTGCTGCCCGCGAGCGGCTACGTCCGGCTCCCGACCGTCACGCAGGAGACCGTGAACCCCGACCAGGGGACGCTGACCGACCTGCTCTCGGTCGCGTTCCTGCTGCCGCCGCGGGTGCGGCTCGTCAACCGGCCCGTCACCGGGCCGCCGCCGCCGGTCGTCGCTCCCCAGCTCGATCACCGCCTCGTGGTCACGATCACCGTCCGCTCGACGGCCACGGTCCTCAGCCCGCCGCCGTCGCGCAAGATCGAGGTGCCGTTCACCGTGCCGACGATCGAGGTCGGCCTTCCGGTCCCCGGCGGCATCTGCGTCTGCTCGGAGAACGCGAACCTCGACGTGGCCAGCGGCGAGTCGCTCGTCATGCTCGCGCCCGGGTCGCCCGCGACGATCAGCGAGGCGGCCGAGAGCTTCAACGACCTCATCTCGACCATCAACACGCTCGAGACGGTGTTCGGCGTCGTCGCGGTGCTGCTCAAGCCGCTCGAGCTGGTGGTGAACGCGCTCGGCTCGATCCCCGAGCCGGAGGTGACCACCGACGAGTGGGTCAAGGACTTCGACGACTTCGGCGACTGGGACGGCTTCGACGACGAGCTGCGCTCGTTCCTGCTCGTCGCGCCGTCGGACTGGGCGATCGAGTTCTCCGACACCGCCAACATCGGTGACTGGGACGACCTCAGCTCCCACTGCCTGAAGACGTACACCGCGGTGGACCTCCTCCAGCTGCCGACGCACGCGCAGGGCGACTACCTGCTCGCCCGGCTCGGCATGGACAAGAGCGCGCTCACCACGCTGCGCGACCGCGTGGCGACGCTGACCGGCGCCACGACGGCGAACGTCCGCCTGGGGATCGGCGTCTTCTTCGTCCACGACCTCGCGTCGGGGGACACGCCCAACGCGCTTCGCGTGTACGACAACTGCACGGACACGTTCCTGCGCGAGAAGGCCGACGAGTGGGGCGACTGCGAGTCGGCGCGCTGGAAGGTGACCTGAGATGTGGCCGCAGCTCGACGTGTGGATCATGCGCCCGGGCAGCGCCTGCCGGGTCGACGACAGCAAGGACTGGACCGTCTACGTCGCCGACGCGCACCTGCAGCCCTTCACCTGGAAGGGCATCGCGTACACCGACGGGCGCAAGCTGGGCACGCCGGGCCACCTCGCGTCCGAGATCGCGCCCGGGACGTACGTCGTCTGGGCCGAGCGGGAGGGCGAGGAGGAGACGCTCCGCACCGAGCGCGCGATCGCGGTCGTCGGATGCGAGGGCTCGACCTGCGTCCGGCTGCTGACCCTCACGCGGGACTGTCAGCCCGAGCCGGAGCCTGAGCCGGAGCCCGAGCCCGAGTGCTCGATCGAGATCGCCGGGGTGCGGGGCGAGGACCTCGTCCGCGGCCGCTACCCCCGGACGCTGACCGTCCGCGGGACCGCCGCGGCGTGCCCCGAGGTCGTGGTGTCGGTCGCCAACGCCGACGGGCAGGGCGCGCACTGCAAGGCGGCGGTCGGCTTTGGCGGCGAATGGGAGTGCGCCGTCCCGAACGAGGCCGTCAAGGCGGAGTGCGGCGACGAGGTGAGGGTCGAGGCGGTGTGCGCGAGCAACCGCAAGTGCCGCGCCGAGGCCGTGCTGGCCGTCGAGTGCGAGCCCGGGGACGACGCGCCGTCGCCGACCCGCCCCGCCGGGCGCCCGCCCCGCAGCCACCCCGGCTAGCCTCCGCCGGAGCATGCCGGCCTGGAAGCCCGCCTACCTCATCCACGGCGACGACCACGGGCGGATCGGCGAGCGCCGGGCGAGCCTGCGCGCGGTCGCCGAGCGGGAGTCGGGGGCGAGCGGGGCCGAGGTGCTCGAGGGCGACGACGCGACGCCCGACGCGGCCGCCGCGGCGCTGAGCGCGATGACGTTCGCGATCGGGCGCCGCTTCGTGATCGTGGACGGGGTCGAGCGGTGGAAGGAGGCCGACGTCAAGCAGCACGTCGTGCCCGCCCTCGCCGGGATCGACCCGGAGACCACCGTCGCGTTCTTCGCGCGCGAGGACGGGAGGGCGAAGGCGCCCAAGTCGCTCGTCGACGCGGTCAAGAAGGCCGGCGGGGACGTCGCCTGCGAGCAGGTCCTCAAGGCGAAGGAGCTGCCGCGCTGGGTGCAGCAGCAGGCCGCGCGGCTCGGGATCGAGCTCGACCACACGGCGGCGCAGGCGCTCGTCGGCGCGGTCGGGGAGCGCCAGCAGCGGCTGCTGCGCGAGCTGGAGAAGCTCGCGCTGGAGCACGGCGCGGGCGCGCACGTCGGCGTCGAGGAGGTCGAGGCCGTCGCCGCGCCGTCGGCGGAGCGTCAGGTCTGGGGGCTCGTCGACGCGCTCGTCGCCCGCGACCGCGCCGCCGCCACGCGCGCGTTCGTCGCGCTGCGCGGCCAGGGCGAGTCGCTCGCCCGCCTCGTCCCGCTCATGGCGCGCCGCATGCGCGACGTGCTCGCGATCGCCGAGCGGCTGGAGGCGGGGGAGAGCCCCGCGCAGGTCAAGGCCTCGATGAAGGGCAGCCCCTGGGCGGCCGAGCGGCGGATCGCCGAGGCGCGACGGTCGGACGTCGACGCGCTGCGCGGAGCGCTGATCGCCCTCGCCGACCTCGAGCTGGCCAGCCGCGGCGGCGAGGAGCTGGAGGACGACACGGTCGCCCTGCGCGCGCTCGACGCGATCGCGGTGTGAGGCGCGGCGGAGCGGCCCGCGGAGGGGCGGCGGAGCGATCCGCGAAGGGTGAGGCGCCGGGCCGCTAGCCCGAGATGCCGCGCCGCACGCGCGACGCGCGGGACTTCTTCCGCGCGCCCGTGTTCCGGTGCAGCGCGCCGCGCTAGACGGCCTTGTCGATCATGCGGACCAGCTCGCGGTGCTCCGCGTCGGCGGCCGCGTCGTCGCCGGCCGCGACCGCGGCCTCCAGGCGGCGGAAGTACGTCTTGACCGTCGACGTGTAGCGGCGGTTCTCCAGCCGCTCGCGCTCGGACCGCTGGTTGCGCTTGATCTGGGACGCGATGTTCGCCATGCGGCGACGTAGAGTAGCGCCCCCTTGGCGCGGATCGCCCGCAACACGTTCATCTTCAGCGTGGCGACGGGCCTCTCGCGCGTTGCCGGGCTCGTGCGCGAGATCGTCGCCTCGAGCTACTTCGCGACGAGCGGGCCCTTCTCGGCGTTCACGATCGCCTTCCAGGTCCCGAACCTCATCCGCAGCCTGTTCGCCGACGCCGCGCTGAGCGCCGCCTTCGTCCCCGTCTTCACCGAGCTGCTGGAGCAGAAGCGCCGCCGCGAGGCCTTCCAGCTCGCGAGCACGCTCTTCTTCCTCATCGTCGCGATCCTCGGCGCGATCTCGGCGGCGTTCATGCTCGCCGCGCCCTACGTCATGCCGCTCTTCACGGGCGACAAGTTCGACGAGCACCTCGACGACCTGACCTCCGGGCTCAGCCAGGTGCTCTTCCCGATCGTCGTCCTGCTCGGCCTCACCGGCCTGCTCCAGGGCATCCTCAACGCGTACGACCACTTCACGGTCCCGGCGATCGCGCCCGTCGTCTGGAACCTCGTGATCCTCGCGTTCCTCATAGCGGGCCGGGCGACGCTCGAGGGCGACGACCAGATGTACGCCTACGCCGTCGGCGTGCTGGCGGGGACGCTCGTGCAGCTCCTGATGCTCGCGCCGGTCCTGAGGCGGCTGGACTTCAAGGTCGTGCCGTCGTTCCGCCCCCGCGACGAGCGCGTCAGGCGGGTCCTCGTGCTGATGCTGCCGGTGACGATCGGCCTCGGCCTCATCAACTTCAACCTGCTCATCAACTCGTCGCTGGGCTCGCTGGTCTCGACGAACGCGCCCCGGGCGATCGACGCCGCCTTCCGCGTCTACATGCTCCCGCAGGGGATGTTCAGCGTCGCGGTCACGACGGTCCTCTTCCCGACGCTCAGCCGGCTCGCGGCCAGAGGCGACCGCGACGGCCTGAGAGCCCTCACCGCCCAGGGGATGCGCCAGATCTTCCTGCTGCTCATCCCCGCCGCCGCGTGCACGCTCGTCCTCGCCGAGCCGATCGTCCGCCTCATCTACCAGCGCGGGGCCTTCGGCGCGCCCAGCACCGACATGGTCACCGAGGCGCTGTTCTGGTTCAGCTTCAGCCTGCCGTTCAGCGGCGTGAACCTGCTGCTCACGCGCACGTTCTTCAGCCTGCAGCGCCCGTGGATCCCCACCGCGCTCGCGGCGGCGAGCCTGCTCGTCAACGCGGCGGTGTCGGTCGCGCTGTACGAGCCGCTGGGGATCGGCGGGATCGTGATCGGCACGGCCGTGTCGTCGCTGACCACGACGCTCAGCCAGGCGTACTTCCTGCGCGGCGAGCTCCACGGCCGGCTCGAGGCCCGCGAGACGGTCGCGAGCGTCGCGCGCATGCTCGCCGCCGCCGCGCTGCTCGGCGCGGTGGCCTACGGCTGGTGGTGGGCGCTCGACCGGGCGCTCGGCGACGGGCTCGCGGCGCAGGCGGCGGCCGTCACGACGGCGATCGCCGCGGGCCTCGCCGTCTACGCGGTGGCGGTGCTCGTCCAGCGCGTCCCGGAGGCGCTCGCGATCCGCGGCGCGGTCGCGCGGCGCCTCTACTCTCGGTGAGTTGCCCGACGCCGCGCACATCCGCAACTTCTCGATCATCGCCCACATCGACCACGGGAAGTCGACGCTCGCGGACCGCATCCTCGAGCTGACGCACACGGTCGACCCGCGGCTGATGCGCGCGCAGGTGCTCGACTCGATGGACCTCGAGCGCGAGCGCGGCATCACGATCAAGGCCCAGGCGGTGCGCGTCTTCTACGCCGCGCAGGACGGCGAGACCTACCAGCTGCACCTGATCGACACGCCCGGCCACGTCGACTTCACGTACGAGGTGAGCCGCAGCCTGGCGGCGTGCGAGGGCGCGCTGCTGGTGGTCGACGCGAGCCAGGGCGTCGAGGCCCAGACCGTCGCGAACACCTACCTGGCGGTCGACGCGGGGCTGGAGCTGATCCCCTGCCTGAACAAGATCGACCTGCCGGGGGCCGAGCCCGAGCGCGTCGCGGAGGAGGTCGTCGACCTCGTCGGCGGCGACGCCGACGACATCCTGCGCATCTCCGGAAAGACCGGCGACGGCGTGCTCGAGGTGCTGGAGCAGATCGTGCGGAGCGTCCCGCCGCCGAGGGGCGACCCGCAGGCGCCCCCGCGCGCGCTCATCTTCGACTCCGAGTTCGACCAGTACCGCGGGGTCATCGCGTACATCCGGGTCGTCGACGGCACGTTCACCAAGGGCGAGGCGATCCAGGCGATGGCGAGCCGGACGGAGGCCGACATCGACGACATCGGCTTCTTCACCCCGGCGCAGGCCACCGCCGACCGCCTGACCGCCGGCGAGGTCGGCTACCTCATCACCGGGCTGAAGGACGTCACCCAGCTGCGCGTCGGCGACACGCTCACGACGAAGGCCAACCCGGCGCGCGAGCCGCTGCCGGGCTACCGCGAGATCAAGCCGATGGTCTTCTGCGGCCTGTTCCCGATCGACGGCGAGGATTACCCGGACCTGCGCGACGCGCTCGAGAAGCTCACGCTCAACGACGCCGCGCTCGTGTGGGAGCCCGAGACGTCGGACGCGCTCGGCTTCGGCTTCCGCATCGGGTTCCTCGGCCTGCTGCACATGGACATCGTGCGCGAGCGGCTGGAGCGCGAGTACGACCTCGAGCTGATGGCCACGCCGCCGTCGGTCTCCTACGAGCTGACGATGACCGACGGCACGGAGCTCGAGGTCCACAACCCGTCGGACATGCCCGACCCGGCGAAGATCGCCGAGATCCGCGAGCCGTACGTGCGCGCGTCGATCATCTCCCGCAAGGAGGACATCGGCGCGATCATGGAGCTGTGCCAGGAGCGCCGGGGCGAGCACCAGGGGATGCACTTCCTGAGCGCCGAGCGCGTGCAGCTGAGCTACGACCTGCCGCTCGCCGAGATCGTGCTCGACTTCTTCGACCAGCTGAAGTCGCGCACGCGCGGCTACGCGTCGCTCGACTACGACATCACCGGGATGCGGCCGTCGAACCTCGTCAAGCTCGACATCCTGCTGGCGGGCGACGCGGTCGACGCGCTCAGCATGGTCATCCACCGCGACAAGGCGTACGTCGCCGGCCGCAGCCTGACCGAGAAGCTGCGCGCGAAGATCCCCCGGCAGCAGTACGACGTGCCGATCCAGGCGGCGATCGGGTCGCACATCCTCGCCCGCGAGACGGTCAAGGCGTTCCGCAAGGACGTGACCGCCAAGTGCTACGGCGGGGACATCAGCCGCAAGCGCAAGCTGCTCGAGCGCCAGAAGGAGGGCAAGAAGCGCATGAAGCAGGTCGGGCGCGTCGAGGTGCCGCAGGAGGCGTTCCTGGCCGTACTCGAGCTGGGGGACGGCGCCGCGGGCTGAAGTCTCGCCGCGGGCGGCCGATGACCCGGGACGGAATGCCGGATCGGCGCGCGAGGCGGCTGGACGACCTCCGGCGGGAGGCGCTGGACGCTGCCCGCGGACTGGAGCGCGGCGAGTCCGCGCTGGTGGGCGTCCTGCGCGACCTCGAGCAGGAGCGCAGCCGGGCCGCGCAGGCCTACCGCGCGGTCGTCCGCTCGCTCGCGGCGGCGCTGGAGGCGCGGGACGGCTACACGGGCGAGCACTCCGACGCCGTGCACGCGCTGTCGGTGGCCGTGGCGCGCAAGCTGGGTCTCTACCCCCGGGAGGTCGCCGAGGTCGAGGCGGTCGCGCTGCTGCACGACGTCGGCAAGATCGGGATCCCCGACCAGATCCTCCACAAGCCCGGCGCGCTGACGCCGGAGGAGTGGGTGCTCATGCGCGAGCACCCGGTGATCGGCGAGCGGATCCTGCGCGAGCTTCCCGGGCTGGGCGACGTCGCCACCGCGGTGCGCCACGAGCACGAGCGCTGGGACGGGCGCGGGTACCCGGACGGCAAGGCCGGCGAGGACATCCCGCTCGCGTCGCGGATCGTGCTGGCGTGCGACGCCTACAACGCGCTCGTCTCCGACCGGCCGTACCGCCGCCGGCTGAGCGACGCCACGGCGATCGCCGAGCTTCGCCGCTGCTCGGGCACGCAGTTCGACCCGCGCGTGGTCGCGGCGCTGCTCGCCTGCGTCGAGGAGGGCGTCGCCGACGAGCCGGGCCACACCGCCGAGGACCTCGCCCGCGCGCTGACCGACCACGCCGAGATGGGGGAGGAGCAGCGGCTGGAGCGCGAGCTGCACGCGCTCATCTCGATCGCGTCCGCGGTCGCCTCCGCCCACCGGCTGGAGGACGTCGTCGAGGTGGCCGCCGAGGCGTCCCTGGCGGCGGTCGGCGCCGCGTCGCTGTCGATCTCGCGCGCCGAGCCCGACCGGCGCCTGGTGCGCACGCTCGTGAACGTCGGCGAGCTGGGCCCGGGCGAGGAGCGCAGGCCGGCCGACGAGGTCTACCGCCTGGACGACGACGTGCTGCTGAGCCGGCTGCTCGAGAGCGGCGAGCCGTACGCGACGTCGCTCGACGACCCGGAGCTCATCCCGCTCGAGCGCGACCTGCTCGTCGAGCTGGGCAAGCACCACGCGCTCGCCGTCCCGATCCAGTTCGCGGGGGCGCCGTGGGGCGAGCTGTGGGCCACGCGGCGCGCGGGCGAGCCCGCGTTCGGCGAGCGCGACGTGCGGTTCCTGCAGACGGTCGCCGGCCAGATCGCCGCGGCGGTCGGCCGCGCCGAGGTCTTCTCCCGCATGGCGGAGCTGGCGTTCGAGGACCCGCTCACCGGCGTCGCCAACCGCCGCGCCCTCGACGAGCGGCTGGAGCAGGCGATCGACGAGGCGGTCGGCGCCGGGCGCGACCTCGCGGTGCTGCTGTGCGACGTCGACAACCTCAAGGAGATCAACGACGCCCACGGGCACGGGGCGGGCGACGCCTGCCTCACGCGCGTCGGGGCGACGCTCGCGGTCGTCGTCGGCGACGACCCGAACACGCTGGTGGCCCGCGTGGGCGGCGACGAGTTCTGCATCCTGCTCACGGGCCGGACGGCCGACGACGCGCGCCACGTCGGCGAGACCGTGCTGCGCGAGCTCGAGCGCCACGAGGGGCCGCGCCTGACCGTCTCGTGCGGCGTCGCGTCGCTCGGGCTCGGCGCGCGCCGGGCCGGCGACCTGCTGCGCGCCGCCGACGCCGCGCAGTACACGGCCAAGCGCAGCGGGCGCTCGCGCGTCTGCGTCTCCGACGGCCACCTAGAGCAGACGTGGCGGGCCGGCCGCGGCGAGCGCCGCGCGATCCGCGGGCGCGAGCAGGCGACGCCGCTCGACCTCGCGCCGCTGCTCGACGCCGCGCTGGACGCCCTCGACGGCCCGCTGGCCGGCCGCTCGGCGCTCGACCGGCTGGAGTCCGTCGCGCTGGGCTGCGGCGCCGCGGTCGACGCGAGCGCGAGCGTCGTCTCCTTCCGCGCCGCGGGCGCCGCGCTGGTCGACACCGTCTTCGCGAGCGACGCGCGCACGAGCCGCACGGCGGGCCGGCGGTTCGGCATGCCGGGCGAGCCGTACGAGGCGTCGTCGTGCCCGGCGACCGAGCGCATCCTCGCCCGCGGCGGCTCGTTCGTCGCGCTGGCCGACGACCCGGGCGCCGACGCGGCCGAGCGCGCGGTCCTGGCCGGGTGGGGGATGTCGGGCGTGCTCGCGGCGGCGGCCGTCCAGCCGGGCGAGGGCACGTGGCTCGTCGTCCTGTACGCCGACGGCGCGACCCGGCCGCTCGAAGCCGTCGAGTCGGCGCTGCGGCTGCTGGTCGTCGAGGCCGTGCGCGGCGCGGCCGAGTCGGCTTCGCTGCGGCGCGCCGCCTAGATGATTGATTCCGCGCCGGCGTTGGTTTAGGCGGCGAGCGCGGCGAAGGCGCGGGTGGGGTGTCCGAGGTAGTGGTTCAGCCAGACGCCAGCGGCGAGCGCGAGCAGTTTGGTGGCGATCCGCGCCCGTAGCCC
>DASZEJ010000072.1:0-27859 GCA_035940955.1 Solirubrobacteraceae bacterium | reverse complement strand
GCGCGCGGGCGCGCCGGAGGTGCGCACGCTCGAGCAGGACCGGCGCCGGCTCGTCTCGGGCGCGGAGGCCGGCGCCGAGGCGATCTTCGGCGCGCTCACCGGCGAGCGGCGGTACTTCGCCGTCGCGCTGCGCAGCTACCCGTACCCGGGCGGGCCGGCGCAGCCGCTCAGCGCGGACGGCCGTAGCGCGCCGACCACTGCAGGTCGTCGCGGCGCGGCTGCGCCCCGGTGACCCGCGTCACCGCCCGCTCCATCGCCCGGAACGCGCCCATGCGCCCGAGCGTCTGGTCGGCGATCCCGGTGACCAGGCAGTAGTTCGTGTCGTGGTCGCCGCTGTGGTGCTGGAGGTGCTTCTCGGGCGACAGCAGCAGCCCCGCCCGCTGGAGGGAGCGCGCGAGCCGGCCGCGGCGCAGCCGGTGGCCGTACTTGTGGAACTCGAGCATGAGGACGATCTCGGAGGTCATCGTCACGCCCGCGGCGGCGCACGCGACGCGCGCCGGCGTCGGCCGGCCGCCGGGCGCCATCGCGGCGGCGTAGAGCGGCGCCGACAGCGCGAGCCCGAACCACGACAGCAGCCCGGCCTCGTCCCGCAGCCGGTACTGGAAGATGCGCGCCGGGCGCATGTGGTGCTCGCGCACGATGTAGACCATGCGCCGCAGCGGCTCGACCCCCTCGTCGAACCAGGTGTCGAACGCCCAGTGCAGCGTCCCGCTGACGAAGTCGGCGACGAACGTGCCCGCGACGACGGCGCCGGCGGGAGCCAGCGGGCGCTCGCGCGCGACGTCCCGGTGGCGGACGAGCCACGCCAATGCCGCCGCGGTCGCTGCGGCGTTCAGCGCGCCGCCGGCCAGGTGCGTCCGCTCCGAGGCGCGCGACAGCGGCTCGAACGCGTCGACCGAGGGCGGCTCGCCCCACGGCCCAGGGATCTTCGGCAGCACGCCCGGCGCGCCGTCCCCGTCGAGCGGCGCGAGGGGCGGCGCCGCGGTGTCCGGTCGTCCGTAGGGCATCGCGGAGCGCCCAGCGTGTCAGCGGGGCGGCCACGAGTCAAGGCGCGCTGACCTCCGCAAACGGCACGGAGCATTGCGCACGCCGGCGGCCTCTCCGGCATGCTGCACGCCGATGAACGCCCCCGAGCCCATGTCGCCGACCTACCGGCGCGCGATGCAGGCCTGCGCGCCGGTCGTGCGCACCTGGGGCCGGCTCAGCGTCTCCGGGCTCGAGCACCTGCCGCGCTCCGGCCCGACCCTCCTCGCCGGCAACCACGACAGCTTCTGGGACCCGGTCGTCGTCGGCGTCGCCGCGCTCGACCGGCGCCAGGTCCGCGCGCTCGCGAAGGCGTCGCTGTGGGACATCCCGGTGCTGCGCCGCGTCCTCGACGGCATGGGCCAGATCCCGATCCACCGCGGCACCGGCGACGCCGGCGCCTTCGACCGCGCGATCGCCGACCTGCGCGCGGGCGCGTGCATCGGCGTGTTCCTGGAGGGCACGATCAGCCGCGGCCAGCCCCTGCGGGCGCGCAGCGGCTTCGGCCGCCTCGCCGCCGCCGTCCCCGAGGCCGAGGTCGTGTGCGTGACGATCCGCGGCTCGACCGACATCGCCCGCTTCCCCACCCGCCCCGACGTCCGCGTGCGGTTCTTCCGCCCGGCCGGCGGCGGCCTCGTCGACGGCGAGTCGCCGGGCGAGCTCAGCGCCCGGCTGCTGGAGGAGATCCGGCGCGAGGCGCCGGTGGTGGCGGCGGGGCGCCGGCGGGTCAGGCCCGCAGCCGGTACCCGCGCCTGAACAGCGTCAGGTTCAGCGCGAACAGCGCCCCCGTCGCCAGCGCGAGCAGCACGAGCGACAGACCGACGTTCACGTCGGAGAACCCGAGGAACCCGTACCGCACGAGCCCGATCATGTAGTAGACGGGGTCGAACCGGGTCAGGGTCTCGAACGGCTCGGGCAGCAGCGAGGCGGAGTAGAAGACGCCGCCGAGGAAGATCAGCGGCTGCAGGACGAAGGTCTGGGCGAACGAGACGTCGTCGAACTGCTCGGCCCGCACGCCGACGAGCACGCCGAGCTGCGCGAAGAAGAACCCGACGAGGAAGAGCGCGGGGATGAGCACGAGCGCGTGCTCGACCGGGACGCCGACGAGGATCGTCGCCGCGGTGAACGTCAGCGTCGCGACCGTCATCCCGCGCAGGAAGCCGCCGAGGGAGAACGCGAGCAGCAGCTCGAGCGGAGACGCCGGGGACGAGAGCTGGTCGTCGATCGCGCGCTGGAACTTCTGCTGCAGGATCGACGACGAGTTGTTCGCGAACGCGTTCGTCGCCCACGCCATCATGATCAGCCCGGGCACGATGAAGACGACGTAGTCGACGCCGTGCAGCGAGTCGATCCGCGACCCCAGCGCGGCGCCGAACACGGAGATGTAGAGGAACGTCTCGAGCAGCGGCGCGCCGACCGTCTGGCGCTTGATCTTCAAAAAGCGGCTCACCTCGCGCCGCAGCAGCGTCGCGAAGCGGATCTGGGCGGCGCTCACGCGACCTCGTCCAGGCGGGCGCGCGACAGCTCCTTGCGCCCGACCAGCTCCAGGTAGGCGTCCTCCAGCGACGCGACGCCGTACGTGGCCGCCAGCTCGCCGCTGCTGCCGGTCGCGACGATCCGCCCGTCGTTGATGAACGCGATCCGGTCGCAGAGCTGCTCGGCCTCCTCCAGGTAGTGCGTGGTGAGGAGGATCGTCGTGCCCTCGGCGTTGATCCGCTGGACGTAGTGCCACAGCTCCAGCCGCAGCTCGACGTCGACGCCCGCCGTCGGCTCGTCGAGGATCAGGAGGCGCGGGCGGTGCATCAGCGCGCGGGCGAGGATCAGCCGGCGCTTCATCCCGCCCGACAGCGTGCGCGTGCGCTCGTCGCGCTTGGCGGTCAGCGAGAACGCCTCCAGCAGCTCCTGGGCGCGCTCGCGCCGGTCGCGCCGCGGCATCCCGAAGTAGCCGCCGTGGTACTCGAGCGTCTCCTGGACCGTGAGGAACCAGTCGATGTTCAGGTCCTGCGGCGCCAGCCCGACCGCCAGCCGCGCCTGCTCGTAGTGCTCGAGCGCGTCGTGGCCGAAGACGCGGATCGAGCCGGAGGTCGGCGTCGCCAGCCCGGTCGTGCAGTGGATCAGCGTCGACTTGCCGGCGCCGTTCGGGCCCAGGAGCCCGAAGAACTCCCCGTCGCCGATCTCGAGCGACACGCCGCGCAGCGCCTCGGTGCCCGTCGGGTAGCGCTTGACCAGGTCGACTATCTCAAGCGCGGACATTTGAACAACTCTACGACGCGGCGCGGCGCCGGTGCACGACGCGCGCGGCGACCACGCCGCCGACCGCGCCGAACAGGTGGCCCTGCCACGAGACGCCCGGCGTCGGGACGAGCCCGACGAGCAGCGTCGTGCCGTACACGGCGAGGACGACGAGGCCGAGGAGCAGGTCCAGCGCGCGGCGCGACCACATGAAGCGGCTGACGAGGTACGCCGCGTAGCCGAAGACGATCCCGCTGGCGCCGATGTGGACTGTGCCGTCCGGGCCGGTCAGCCACGTCCCCAGCCCGCCGACGAGCGCAACGATCGCCGTCACGGCGGCGACGCGGACCAGGCCGCCGAGCGCGATCGCCGCCCCGAGGAGCAGGAACGGGATCGTGTTCCCGATCAGGTGGCCGAACCCGCCGTGCAGGAACGGGGCGAAGACGATCCCGTCCAGCCCGTCGAGCTCGCGCGGCACGATCCCGTTGCGGTCGAGCTCGAACGCGACGGCATCCACGATCTCGACCGCCCACATCAGCGCGGCCATCCCGGCCAGGAGCAGCAGGCCCTGGTCGCGCGGGCTCCGGCGAGGGGCGGCGTCGGCGGTCATCGGATGAGAGGATGGCAGGGTGCCCGCCCTGATCCTCGGCCCGGTCCTGCGCTACGTCGACGAGACGCAGGCCACGGTGTGGGTCGAGACCGACGCGCCGTGCGAGGTCGACGTGCTCGGCCGCACCGAGCGGACGTTCCACGTCAGCGGCCACCACTACGCGCTCGTGGTGGTGAGCGGGCTCGAGCCGGGCAGCGCCACCGAGTACGAGGTCAGGCTCGACGGCGAGCGCGTCTGGCCGGACGCCGCGCCCGCCGGCTTCCCGCCCAGCGTCATCCGCACGCCGTCGCAGGAGACGCCGGCGCGGATCGCGTTCGGCTCCTGCCGCGTCGCCGCGCCGCACGAGCCGCCCTACGCGCTCAGCAAGGACGACGACGACCGCGGGCGCGAGGTCGACGCGCTGTACGCGCTGGCGCTGCGGATGCGCGACCAGCCGATCGAGGAGTGGCCGTCGCGCCTGCTCATGATCGGCGACCAGGTCTACGCCGACGAGGTCTCGCCGCGCGCGCTCGAGTTCATCCGCGCCCGGCGCGACACGCGCGAGCCGCCGGGGGAGGAGGTCGCCGACTTCGAGGAGTACACGCGGCTGTACTGGGAGTCGTGGGGCGAGCCGGTCATGCGCTGGCTGCTGTCGACGGTCGCGACCGCGATGCTGTTCGACGACCACGACGTCCACGACGACTGGAACATCTCGGCGCAGTGGCTGGAGGACTGGCGCCGCAAGCCGTGGTGGGACGAGCGCATACGCGGCGCGTTCGCGTCGTACTGGGTCTACCAGCACATCGGCAACCTCGAGCCGTCGCACCTGCACCAGGAGCACGACCTCTACGACCGCGTGCGCGCGGCCGAGGACGGAGCCGAGGTGCTGCGGCCGTTCGCGATCAAGGCCGACCGGGAGACGGCGGGCACGCGCTGGAGCTACTGCCGCGACTACGGCGGCGTGCGGGTGCTCGTCCTCGACTCGCGCGCGGGGCGCACGTTCTCCGACGGCCGGCGCTCGATGCTCGACGCGCACGAGTGGGACTGGGCGTGCGAGCAGCTCGTCGGCGGGCACGACCACCTGGTGGTCGCCACGACGCTGCCGGTGCTGCTCGGCCACGGCCTGCACTACCTGGAGGCGTGGAACGAGGCGACGTGCGCCGGCGCGTACGGGTCGTGGTTCACGGGGACCGCGGAGAAGATCAGGCGGGCCGGCGACCTGGAGCACTGGGCGGCGTTCGGCGAGTCGTTCGACCGGCTGACGAAGCGGATCGAGGAGGTCGGCGCCGGGCTGCACGGCGACCCGCCGGCGTCGATCGTGCTGCTGTCCGGCGACGTGCACCACGCGTACCTGGCCGAGGTCGCGTTCCGGCGCGAGGCGGGCGTGCGCAGCGCCGTCTACCAGGCGGTGTGCTCGCCGTTCCGCAACCCGCTCGACGACCGCGAGCGCCACGCCGTGCGGTTCGGCACCTCGCGCGCGGGCCACGCGATCGGCCGCGCACTGGCGCGGACGGCGGGCGTCCGCCCGCCCGGGCACGTCCGCTGGCGGGTCACCGACGGCCCGTGGTTCGACAACCAGGTCGCGACGCTCGACCTGCACGAGCGGCGCGCCGAGCTGCGCATCGAGCGCACGGTGCCGCGCGAGTGGCGCGAGCCGCGGCTGCACGAGTGCTTTCGCAGGCGGCTGGCCTGACCCTCACTCCGGGTCGACCCGCCGCCGCGCCGCCTTCTTCTCGCCCGCCCGCCGCTTGGCCTCGAGCCGGCGCCGGCGCGACGCCGCGGTCGGCTTGGTCGGCCGGCGCGCGCGCGGGACGTGCAGCGCGTGGGCGAGCCGGCGGGCGAGGCGCTCGAGCGCCAGCTCCCGGTTGCGCGCCTGGCTGCGCGCGTCCTGGGCGACGGCGACGACGCGCGGGCCGCAGCGCTCGGCGACGCGGCGCTTCTGCTCGGCGGTCAGCGTGCGCGACGCGGCCACGTCGAACGACGCCTCGATCCGCGACGCGGTGACGTTCGCGTGCTGCCCGCCGGGGCCGGACGAGCGGCTCGCGCGCACGACGACCTCGTCGAGCGGGATCGCCAGGCCGGGCCGGACCTGGAGCATCAGGCCGGCGCGAGCGCCTCGGGCCCGATGTCCGCGACCGACCGGCAGCCGGCGAGGCCCATCGTCAGGTCCAGCTCGGCGCGGAGGTTGCGCAGCACCTCGCGCACGCCGGTCTCGCCCGCAATGGCGAGGCCGTAGCAGTACGGGCGCCCGATCCCGACCGCGGTCGCGCCGAGCGCGAGCGCCTTGAACGCGTCGGCGCCCCCGCGGACGCCGCTGTCGAGGATCACCGGCACGCGCCCGCCGACCGCCTCGACCACGCCGGGCAGCGCGTCGATCGTCGCGATCCCGCCGTCCACCTGGCGCCCGCCGTGGTTGGAGACGACGAGCCCGTCGATCCCCGCGTCGACCGCGCGCCGCGCGTCGTCGGGGTGGAGGATGCCCTTGAGGAGGATCGGCAGCCTGGTGCGCTCGCGCAGCCACGGGAGGTCCTCCCAGGTGAGCGACGGGCGCGAGTAGATCCGCACGAACGTCTGCACGGCGGCGCGGGCGCTGCCGCTCGTCAGCCGCTTCACGAACGGGTCGGGGTGGTTCCTCGTCAGCTCGACGAGCGTCCTGATCGCCTGCGGCGTCGGCGCGGGCTGCTCGACCGGCGCGGCGGCGTCGCCGCTCTCCGCGATCCGCCGGAAGACCGGGTCGCTCGTGTACTGGGCGATCCCCTTGCCGCGCAGGAACGGCAGGTAGGCGACGTCGAGGTCGCGCGTGCGCCAGCCGAGCAGCGTCGTGTCGAGCGTCACGACGATCGCCTCGCAGCCGCACGCCTCGGCGCGGCCGACGAGCGACTCGACCAGCTCGTCGGACGTGCTCCAGTAGAGCTGGAACCACCGCGGCGAGTCGCCGAGCGCCTCCGCGATCTCCTCCATCGGCGTCGACGCCTGGTTGGAGATGACCATCGTCACGTCCTCGGCGGCGGCGGCGCGGGCGACGGCGAGGTCGGCGTCCGGGTGCGCCATCTCCAGCACGCCGATCGGGCACGTCAGCAGCGGCGACGCGTGGCGGCGGCCGAACAGCTCGACGCTCGTGTCGCGGTGCGAGACGTCGCGCAGCATCCGCGGCACGATCCGGTGGCGGTCGAACCCCTCGCGGTTGAAGCGCATCGTCTGCCCGCTGCCGGCGCCGCCCGCGACGTACGCGAACGCCTCGGGCGCCATCGCGGCGCGGGCGCGCTCCTCGAGCTGGGTCGCGTCGGTGGGCACGCGCGGGCGCCTGCCGCTGACGCCGTCGCGGTAGATCTCGGTCTGGCGCTCGACGCCGTTGACCAGTGCGCGCTTCATGGCCCGGTTCCTAGCATGCCGGGCGTGAGCTCGGTCCCGACGATCCACCGCGCGCTGGCGGCGGGGTTCCTGGCGGTCGCGGTGGTGAGCTTCTTCTTCGCGGGGCTCGCCGCGTACGGGGTGACGACGTACACGCCGCACGAGAGCATCGGGAACGGGCTGATGGTCGTGGCGGCGCTGCTCGCGGTGCTGGCGATCGCCGGCCGGCGCGAGGCGCGGCCCGCGAGCCTGGCGCTCGTCGGGCTCATGCTGCTGCAGGTGCTGCTGGGCGTCTTCGGCGAGGACGTCGGCGCGCTCGGCGGGCTGCACGCGGTCAACTCGCTGCTCGTGCTGCTCGCGGCGTGGCAGGCGCTGCGCGGCGTGCCGCTGCGCATGCCGGCGGCCGAGCTCTAACCGGGCGCGATCCCCTCGACGAGGCCCGGCCCGGCCGTGCGGCGGACCGTCCCCGGCGTCAGCCCGGCGTCGCGCAGCAGCGCCTGCAGCTCGTCCACCGAGCGCTGCCGGCCGCCGTCGGTCTGGGTCAGCATGTGGACGTCGATGAACGAGGCGATCGGCTCGACGTCGTTGGGCTCCTGCAGCGTCTCGACGAGAACCACGCGGGCGCGCGGCGGCATCGCGGCGCGGACGGTCCTGAGGATCGTGCGGCAGCGCTCGTCGTCCCAGTCGTGCAGGACGTCCTTCATGACGTACACGTCGGCCCGCGCGCCGACGTGCTCGAAGAAGTTCCCCTCGCT
Source organism: Solirubrobacteraceae bacterium (assembly GCA_035940955.1). Taxonomy (GTDB): domain Bacteria; phylum Actinomycetota; class Thermoleophilia; order Solirubrobacterales; family Solirubrobacteraceae; genus CADCVT01. Next base: position 19,909 of record DASZEJ010000072.1, on the reverse strand, counting down.
CAGCTCGACGCGGTCGCGGACGCCGGCCCGGTCGAGGTGGCTCTCGGCCTCGGCGAGCACGCCGGGCGCGTCGACGAGCACCCCCCGCAGCCCCGGCCGCGCCTTCAGCACGGCGGCGAGCAGCGTGCCGACGCCGCCGGCGACGTCGCACACGGTGCCGCTGCGCGGCCAGTCGTAGCCCGCCACGATCGCCGGCACGTCGAGCTCGGTGACGCGGCGCATGCTGGCGGCGAACCGGCGCTCCTCGTCGGGGTGCTTCTCGAACCACGACCAGACCGACTCGCCGTGGACGGCGGGGAAGGAGGGCTCGCCGGTGCGGATCGTGTCGACGACGCCGGCCCACGCGCGCTGGGTCGCGTCGCTCGTGACGTAGAGGACCCACGGGCGGATCGACGCGGGGTGGTCGCCGCGCAGCACCTGGCCGGTGCGCGTGAGGCGGAAGCGGCCGCGGCGGTCGAGCCGGACGAGGCCGTGGAGCGCCGCGAAGCGCAGGACGCGATGCAGGGCGTCGGCGTCGAGGCCCTTCTCGGCGGCCACGTCGGCCGCGGTGCGCGGGCCGCTCGCGAGCGCCTCCGGGATCTCCAGCTCGGCGAGCGCGCGCATCGTGTACGCGCCGGCGAACCCGATCGAGCGCTGGAGCGCGGCGAGGTCGGACGGGACGACCAGGTCGCCGGCGCGCTCGACGGCGACGCGGGCGGCGAGCACGGCGCGGGCGATGGGGCGGGGCGGCGCGCGGTCGGGCATCGGCCAACCCTACGCCCGCCCCTGCGCCCGCCGCGCAAGCTCCCACGCCAGGATCGCGGCGGCGGCCGCGACGTTCAGCGACTCGAAGCCGTGCGCGGGGATCGTGACCGCGAGGTCGCACGCGCGGCGCTCGGCGTCGCTCAGCCCGTCCGCCTCCGAGCCGAGGACGACGCTCGCGTCCGCCGGCAGGTCGCGCGGGTCGAGCCCGCCGCGCGGCACCGCGGCGGCGAGCGGCCCGCGCGCGCCGCCGAGCGGCCGCTCCGTCGCCACGAGGCCGCGCGCGAACGTCGCGCCCATCGCCGCGCGCAGCGCCCTGCGCGACCACGGGTCCGCGCAGCCCGGCGTGAGCGCGACGCGCGGCAGCCCGAGAGCGGCGGCCGTCCGGACGATCGACCCGACGTTCCCCGCGCCCGCGACGCGCGCGAGGACGAGGCTGCGCGGAGGGACCCCCGGCGGCGGGGGCGGCGGCGTGCGGCAGATCGCGACGAGCCGCGGCGGCTGGCCGAGCGCGGCGAGGGCGCGGAGCGCGTCGGGGGCGGCGGCGACGATCGCGGCGCCGGGCGCCGGCGCCGGTCCCTCCGCCGGCTCGCCGCCGAGCGCCGCCTCCGCCTCCCGCGGGTCCGCCGCCAGCACCACCTCGACCTCGATCCCCGCCGCGACCGCCTCGCGCAGCAGCTCTGCGCCGTCGACCGCGAACGCCCCCTCGTCCCGCCGCGCGCCCGCGTCGCGCAGCAGCCGCGCCGCGCGCACCACGCGGGGATCGCGAGCTGACGTGGCGCGCATCGCGTGCATACTCCCACCGGTGCCGCTCGTCACCGAGATGGAGCTCCCGGAGCTCGACTACATGGACCCCGACCTGCGCGGCTCCGCCTACCACGAGGCGGTCGCGGCGCTGCGCGAGCGCGGGTGGATCGCGCGCACGCCGCTCGCCTACCTCGTCCTCGAGCGCGAGGCCGCGAGCTTCTTCCTGCGCACGAAGAGCGCGACGTTCCCCGGCAAGCAGATCGCGGAGCTGTTCGACATCAGCGAGGGCCCGCTGCACGAGGAGATCGAGCGCAACATCCTCCACATCGACGGCGCCGACCACCGCCGGCTGCGCAACCTGGTCAACCCGGCGTTCACGCCGCGCGCCGCCGACCGCTGGCGCCCGGTGATGCGCGGCTTCCTCGACGAGCTGTGGGCCGCCGTGCCCGCGAGCGGCGAGTGCGACTTCGTCGCGGCGTTCGCGAAGCCGTACCCGTCGCTCACGATCGCCGCGGTGATGGGCGCGCCGCGCGAGGACGCGCCCCGCCTCGCGGAGTGGTCGAACTGGATCCAGCGCCAGTTCGACGGCCCGACGCTGCTCGCCGAGCGCCACCGGGTCGAGCAGGCGTGCGCGGAGTTCTACGAGTGGGCCGGCGAGATGCTGCGCGTGCGGCGCGCGACGCCGGGCGACGACCTCGTCTCGACGCTGATCGCCGAGGAGCAGGACGGCGACCGGCTGTCCGACGTCGAGCTCGTCAACCTCGTCCTGAACGTGCTCGTCGGCGGCGTCGACACGACCCAGTCCCAGCTCGCCCACGCGGTGCGGCTCTTCGCCGAGCACCCCGACCAGTGGGACCTCGTCCGCGCCGACCCCGAGGCGCACGTCCCGCGCGCGGTCGAGGAGGCGCTGCGCTACGAGCCGATCACCCCGTTCACCGCGCGGATCATGCGCGAGGACGTCGAGTACGGCGGCGTCACGTTCCCCGAGGGCACGATCGTCCTCGTCGCGACCGTCACCGCCAACCGCGACGGCGTCGAGGACGCGGACCGCTTCGACGTCACCCGCGAGCCCACCAAGCCGCTGACGTTCGGCGCCGGCATCCACTACTGCCTCGGCGCGAACCTGGCCAAGGCCGAGCTGCAGGAGGCCCTGACGTTCCTCGCGGCGCGCGTCGAGCGCTTCGAGCTGACCTCCGAGCCCGACTTCGACACGGTGCAGGGCGTCTACGGGATGGCGTCGCTGCCGCTGCGGCTCGTGCTGGCGTAGCGGCGAGCGCCGCTCAAGTCGGGCGGCCCGTATGTCGACAAAAGACTTGCGCAGCGCTTGCCAGACGTCAATCGCACGAGGCAAACCTGCGCAATTTCGTCACCTCATCGAAGGGGAACCATGTCTTCTCGCCGTCGGACGTCCCTCAAGCGACTCCTCGTGTCCGCCGCGCTGCTCGCCGCGCTGGCGACCGCGGCGCCCGCCCAGGCGGCCCCCGGCTACGTCGAGCGCTCGGGAACCGACCTCGTCCTCGACGGCAAGCGGTTCGGCTTCGTCGGCGCCAACAACTACCGCCTCACCTCGGACAGCGACGCCGGGTACACCTGCGGAACCCCGATCGGCGACGCCCAGGTCGGCGCGCTGCTCGACCAGATGCGCAACGCGGGTGCGACGGTGGTGCGGACGTGGTTCTTCCAGTCGTACCACCAGAGCACGGGGTGGGCGAACTTCGACCGGCTCCTCAACGCGGCCGCCGCGCGCGGGATGAAGGTCATCCCGGTGCTGGTGAACAACTACGCCGACTGCGAGCCCTCGGGCGGCGCGAAGAAGGACGAGGGCTTCTACGAGTACGGGTTCCGCCAGGCCGGGTGGGGCTACTCGACGTCGTTCAAGAGCTATGCGTCCGCCGTCGCGGCGCACTACGCGAGCAACAAGACGATCGCCTTCTGGCAGCTCGTGAACGAGGCCGAGACGTCGTACAACGACCAGCAGAGCTGCAACGCGACGCTCGTCGACGACGGCACCGGCACGCTGCGCACGCGCTCGTCGGTGATCCTGCGGAGCTTCGCCGACGAGATGGTGGGCACCGTCAAGGCGGCTGACCCCAACCACCTGGTGTCGCTCGGGACGATCGGGTCCGGCCAGTGCGGGGCGAGCGGCGCCGAGTACCAGTACGTCCACGCCGGCGCGGTCGACATGTGCGAGTACCACGACTACGACCACGCCAACCAGGCGATCCCGGGCGACCAGTGGAACGGGCTGCAGCTGCGCATCGACCAGTGCAACCAGCTCGGCAAGCCGATGTTCGAGGGCGAGGTCGGGATCGTCGCCGACGTCGACGCGAACGGGGGCTCGGCCGGAGGCTCGACCGGCGGGGCGATCACCGCGACGACGCTGCAGCGCCGGGCCGGCTTCTTCGACGCGAAGCTCGGCGCGCAGATCGCCGGCGGCGTCGACGGCTTCATGGTCTGGGACAAGATCCTCGAGTCCAGCTCGTCGACCTACAACGACACGACGGGCCGCTACGGCATCGGCCCGTCCGACCCCAGCAACGAGGTCCTGGCCCGGCGGGGTGACCAGATCCGCGGCGCGAGCGTCCGGTCCGGGTTCGAGGACGGCACGCTCGGAGGCTGGGAGCTGGCCTGGGGTCCCGGGCTGGCGCTGAGCTCCTCGACGGTGGTGGCCTTCGAGGGCGCGCGCTCGCTCCGGTTCTCGCTGACCGGCGCCGGCTACCCCGCCGCTCGGGTCCGCACCACGACGGGCGCCGGGCCGGGCACGACGATCTCCTACCACGTGTACAAGCCGTCCGGCGCGCCGTCCTCGGTGACGGCCAAGCCGTACCTCTCGAACGGCAGCTGGGCGAACACGTTCGGTGCGGACGTCCCGCTGCAGACCGGCTGGAACACCGTGTTCTTCACGGTCCCAGCCGGGACGTCCACGCCGCTCCAGGCGATCGGCCTGCAGATCAACAACGGGTCCGGCTGGACCGGCTCGGTCTACCTCGACAACGTCGCCTGGTAGCACGCGGGCCGTCGATCGAGGTGGGGCGCCCCGCGCGCTCCACCTCGACGCGGCGCGGGAACTTCTCGCGCCCTGCGGCCATGTAGAAGGTGCCATGCGCGCCGACGCCCATGCCGACGCCGCTCGCTTCGAGCGCCTCTTCGACCGCCATGCGGCGGAGCTGCTGACGTACTGCTTCCGCCGCACGGCGGACGCGCAGCTCGCCGAGGACCTCGTGTCGGCCGTCTTCCTCGAGGCGTGGCGCCGGCGCGGCGTCCTGCGCGCCGAGGACGAGGCGCGGCCGTGGCTGTACGGCATCGCCACGAACCTCGTGCGCCACCAGTGGCGGTCGCGGCGCCGCCATGCCGCCGCGCTGGCCCGGATGGCCCGCGGGCGCGACGAGGGCGAGCCGGCCGACGAGGTGCTCGCGCGGCAGGAGGAGATGCGCGCCGTGCTGGCCGGCGTCGCCGCGCTGCCGCGGCGCGAGCAGGACGTGCTCGCGCTGTGCGTCTGGAGCGGCCTCTCGTACGAGGACGCCGCGCGCGCCCTCGGCCTTCCCGTCGGCACCGTCCGCTCGCGCCTGTCGCGCGCCCGCCGGCGCCTGTCCGTCACGCGGGCCGGCGGCCCGCTCGCCCCCCGACCCGAGAGGAACCCGTCATGAGGACGCTCCAGCCGCCCGCCCTGCCCGACGCCGAGGCCCGCGCGGGCCGGATGCGCGGGCCGCTCGTCGCCGAGCTTCGCCGCTCGGTCCCGGCGCCCGCCCTCGAGCGCCGGCGCCGCCGGACGCGGGTCGCCTACGTCGCGGCGGCCGTCGCGGTCGTCGCGGCCACGACGCCGGCGATCCTGCCGCGCGACGCGACGACCCCCGCGCTCGCGGTCGAGCGCGACGACGGATGGCTCGTGCTGCGGATCGCCGACGTGGCCGCCGGCCAGGAGGCGCTCACGCAGGAGCTGCGCGACGCGGGCATCCGGGGCGAGGTCCGCCTGCTGCCCGTGCAGGAGGAGGACGCCGGCACGTGGGCCGTGATCGCCGAGCTGGCCGACCCGCCGGGCACGCCGCTTCCCCCGCCGGGCTCCGATCGGGCACAGGAGCGCGGGGAGCACACCGTGCGCCTCGGCAGCGTGCGCTACGAGCGCGAGACGCTCCGCGTCCCGGTCGCCGAGGTCCGCGAGTCGACGGGCTACTTCGTCTTCTACGCCGGCCGCGAGGCGCGCCCCGGCGAGGACCTGTGGCGGGACCGCGACATCGTCTTCAGGCGCTGACGCGCGCCGCCGCCACCACGCGCGTGCCGCGGCGCGGCGAGAACGTCACGTTCCGCCGCGCCACCCGCTCGGCCCGGCCCGACGCCGGCCGCAGCGTCCGCCGCCGCAGGATCTCGGCGAGCGCGACCCGCATCTCCATCTCCGCGAACGCGGCGCCGATGCAGCGCCGGACGCCGCCCCCGAACGGGATCCACGCGTAGGTCGACGGCGCGCCGTCGAGGAACCGCTCGGGCCGGAACGCGTACGGCTCGGGGTAGACGTCGGGCCGCGTGTGGGTGAGCCAGATCGCGGGCGTCACGTCGGTGCCCGGCGGCAGCACGTGCCCGTTCACCCGCAGCTCCGACGCCAGCCGCCGGCCCGCGAGCGGCACCACCGGGCGCAGGCGCAGCGACTCGGAGACGACCGCACGCACGTAGGCGTCGTCGCCCCCGTCCACGGCGGCCACGAGCCGCGCCAGCACCGCCGGATGCCGCAGCAGCAGGTCGAACGTCCACGCCAGCCCGGTCGCCGTCGTCTCGTGCCCGGCGAGCAGCAGGGTCATGAGCTGGTCGCGGATCTCGCGGTCGTCCATCGGCTCGCCGTCCTCGAACCGCGCCGCGACGAGCAGGGACAGGATGTCGTCGCGCGGGTCGGCGCGGCGCTCGGCGATCTCGGCGAGCAGCAGCGCGTCGATCTCGCGCGTCAGCTCGCGCAGGCGCTCCAGCGGGTCCGGCCCGCCGACCCGGCGCGCGAGCATGAACGCGAACTGCAGCCCGACCGACGACGCGCCGCGCAGCAGCCGCCCGAGCGGCTCGGCCAGGCGCTCGCGGTGCCCGGCGTCGGTCACGCCGAACACCGCGCGCAGGATCACCTCGAGCGTCACGCCCTGCATGTGCGGGTGCAGCGCGAACGGCTGCCCGACCGGCCAGCTCTCGAGGTCGCGCGCCACGACCTCGCGCACCGTCGACTCGTACGCCCGCATCCGCTCGCCGTGGAACGGCGGCAGCATCAGCCGCCGGCGCGCCATGTGCTCGGCGCCCTCCAGCAGCAGCAGCGAGCGCGAGCCCATCACCGGCGCCAGCGCGACCGTCCGCCCCGGGGGAAGCCCGTGCTCGCGCACCGTGTAGAGCGCGCGGATCGCCTCGGGGTCGGCCAGCATGACCATCGGCGTCTGGAACCCCAGGAACGTGATGCTGAACGCGTCGCCGAACCGCCGCCGGCAGGACTCCAGGAACGCGATCGGGCGCAGCAGCCACCGCGCGGTCTGCACCGCGGGCGACTCGGCCGGCCCTGGCGGCAGCGCGCTCACGTCTCGTTCAGCACCGCCCGCATGTCGCGCACGGTCCGGAGCGTCCCGCGCACCGTCCCGGTGATCTTCGACCGCCCGGCGCGCGCCGTGTAGGGGACCCGCACCTCCTCGATCCGCCAGCCCGCCCGCGCCGCGCGCATCACCATCTCGAGCGGCCAGCCGAACCGCCGGTCCTCGATCCCCAGCGCGAGCAGGTCGGCGCGGCGGGCCGCGCGCATCGGCCCGAGGTCGGTGACGCGCACGCCGGCGCGGCGGCGCAGCTCGAGCGCGAGCACGCGGTTCGCCACCCGCGCGTGGGGCGGCATCGCGCCCGGGGCGACGTCGCGGGCGCCGAGCACGAGGTCGGCGCGGTCCTCGCGCACAGGACCGGCGACGCGCGGCAGGTCGGCCGGGTCGAGCGAGCCGTCGCAGTCCATGAAGCACACGACGTCCGCCTCCGCGGCGAGCAGGCCCGCGTAGCACGCTGCGCCGAACCCGCGGCGCTCCTCGCGCACGACGGTCGCGCCGAGGCGCTCCGCCAGCTCCCCGGACCCGTCGGTCGACCCGTTGTCGGCGACGATCGCGCGGTAGCCGGGCGGCAGCGCGGAGAGCACCCCGGGCAGCGCCTCGCGCTCGTCGAGCACCGGCAGGACGACGTCGACCACGACGCGGGAACCTATAGGGATGCGCGTCCTGGTCACCGGCGGTGCCGGCTTCGTCGGCTCGCACGTCGTCGACGAGCTGCTCGAGCTCGGCCACGACGTGGTCGTGCTCGACAACTTCCACCCGCTGGCGTGGGGCGACGGCGCGCGCGCGACGCTCGACCCGCGCGCCGAGCTGGTGGAGGGCGACGTGCGCGACGCCGACGCGGTCGACCGGTGCCTGGCGGGCGTCGACCACGTCTGCCACCAGGCGGCCATGGTCGGCGTCGGCGTCGACCTCGGCGACATCGAGGCCTACGTCTCCCACAACGACGTCGGCACCGCTGTGCTGCTGCGCACACTCGCGGCGCGGCGGTTCGCGGGGCGGCTCGTGCTCGCGAGCTCGATGGTCGTGTACGGCGAGGGCCGCTACGCCTGCGCGCGGCACGGCGTCGTGCGGCCGGGCCCGCGGTCGACCGCGGCGCTCGCCCGCGGCGAGTTCGAGCCGCCGTGCCCGGCCTGCGGCGAGCCGCTCGAGCCGCGCTGCGTGCCCGAGGACGCCCCGCTCGACCCGCGCAACGTCTACGCGGCGACGAAGGCCCAGCAGGAGCACCTGGCCGGCGCCTTCGCGCGCGAGACCGGCGTGCCGGTGACCGCGCTGCGCTACCACAACGTCTACGGCCCGCGGATGCCGCGCGACACGCCGTACGCGGGCGTCGCCTCGATCTTCCGCAGCGCGCTCGAGGCCGGCCGCGCGCCGCGCGTGTTCGAGGACGGCGGCCAGACGCGCGACTTCGTCCACGTGCGCGACGTGGCGCACGCGAACGTCCTCGCGCTGACGGCGGACGAGCCGGTGCCGGGCGCGCTGAACGTGTGCAGCGGCACGCCGCGGACGGTCGGCGACCTCGCCCGCGAGCTGGCGCGCGCCGCCGGCCCGGACGCCCCCGCGCCCGTCGTCACCGGCGAGTTCCGCCTCGGCGACGTGCGCCACGTCTTCGCGTGCCCCGAGCGCGCGCGGGTGGAGCTGGGGTTCGCGGCGCGCGTCCCGTTCGCCGACGGCGTCGCGGAGTTCGCTCGCGCGGCCCTCCGCTAGCCCCCGCGCGGGCGCCCGATCGCCCGCGTGTCGACGACCTCGAAGTCGCTCCCGGTGAGCTGCCCGAGGCTCCGCAGGTCGTCGTTGTCCCAGCCCGGGCTCGGCGCGCCGGTCACGTAGATGCTCGACCCGTTGTCGGCCAGCAGCATCCCGTAGCGCTTCAGCGCCCGGACGATGACGCGCGACTGGCGCGGGAACGCGCTCGGGTCGACGCGGCGCTTGAGCCGCAGCCGCTGGCCCATCGCCGGCAGGTCGAGGCTCGAGTGAGGCGACGCGAAGTGGCGCGCCGGGTACACGAACGCCCGCCGCGTGCGCTGGACCGTGAACCGCAGCGCGTGGCGGATCGCGCCGCGCCGCACCTCGTCGTAGCGCACGAGGCCGGGGAGGATCGGCAGGCCGGCGGCGTCGGCGCTCGTCCAGCCGCGCGGGCGCAGCCGGTTCGAGCGCAGGTCGAAGATCGCGCCGGAGCCGGCGAGCCACCCGCGGCGCCCGCGGCGGGCGTCGAACAGCTCGTAGAGCCGGCAGGTGCCGCGCTCGACGAGCAGCATGTGGCGGTCCGAGCCGCCCTCGATCGGCGGGTCGCGCGGGATCGGGTACGGCCCGCGGTCGGACTCGGCGGCGTGCTCGAACCGCACGCGGACCCGGCGCAGCCCGCGCGGGACGACCCTGTACGGGATGCCGATGCGACGCCCCTCGTACCGGCCCGAGCCGAAGTCGGGGTGCACCGGCCGGTCGAGGCCGATGCTGCGCATCATCGCGTCGGACCGCGCGTGGACCGGCAGGCGGTCGACGGGCTGGTTCCAGTGGTTGTCGGCCGGGAAGAGAGGGCAGCCGGCGATGGCGAGGGCTGCCAGCGGGGGGCGGAGCGGCATGGCAGGGACACGGTTGCAGATGCCGCTGCACCATCCGCCGGTGCGATGGAGCTAGGCTCGGCCCCGTGCGGATTGCCGCCGCCGCCGCGCTCGCCGGCCTGGCCCTCGCGCCCTCCGCCGGCGCGCAGGAGGCGCCCCCGCGCTGCCCCGGCGCGGACGCGCCGGTCCTCCGGGCGCCCGCTGCGGCCGAGGCGGCGGTGGCGTGCATCGTGAACGCGGAGCGCATCGTGCGCGGGCTGCCGCCGCTCGCGCGCGACCCGCGCCTGGACGCCGCCGCGCAGGGCCACAGCGACGACATGGCCACCCGCGGCTACCTCGCGCACGAGAGCCCCGAGGGCGCCGGGCCGGGGGAGCGCGCCGCGGCGGCCGGCTACCCGTACGCGACGCTGTCGGAGAACGTCGCGTCGGGCTACGTGACGGCGCGGCTCGTGATGGACGGCTGGATGGCGAGCCCCGGCCACTGCCAGGCCGTCCTCTCGCCCGACCCGATCCACCTCGGCGTCGGCCTCGCGCCGCGCGGCCGCTACGGCCCGGCGTGGACGGAGCTCTTCGGCCGCACGCAGGACGCCGCACCGCCCTCGTTCGACACCGCCCCGGCCGGCGGCTGCCCGTACGACCGCCTCTCGATCGCGCCCGGCCCGGCGCACGTGGAGATCCTCGCCCTCGGTCGCACCGGCCGCCGGCTGACCGTGTTCGGCCGGCTGGCGGGCGAGGGCGCGGGGCGGCGAATCGCGATCTCCGCCCGGCGAGGCGGTCGCGTGTCGCGCCGGACGGTGCTCACGACGGCCGGCGGCGAGTTCACAGTGACGATGCGCGCGCCCCGCGGGCGCGGGCGGGTGCTCGTGATCGCGACGGCGCCGCGCGTGCCGGGCGTGTACGAGGCCGGGCGCGACCGCCAGCGGTTCTGAGCGGCTCGGCTCACCAGACCGTCCCGAACAGCAGCTCGACCGCGAGCGTCTGCGCGGCGAGCAGCGCGAGGACGGCCGGCACGCGTCGCGGCGGCAGCGCGGCCGCGGCGGCGACGCACGCGAGCGGCACGTACATCAGCCAGATCCGCTCCGTCTCGGCCTTCGTGAAGCCGGCCAGCGCGCTGACGGCGATGACGGCGGCGAGCGCGAGCGCCGCCGACCGGCCGGCGCCGGCGGCGCGGGCGGCGTACCAGGCGATCGGGAGGCCGAGGAAGGCGAGGAACGCGGCCGGCGAGCCGAAGACCCAGAACGCGTACGGGCGCAGGCGCGCGACCGAGCTGCGGTAGACGCCGTCCGCCGCGTCGAGCGCGGCCGGCAGCTCGAAGCCGGTGAGCGCGTAGAGCGCCGCGTAGAACGCGGCGAGCGCGGCGGCGCACGCGGCGGCGAGCGTCAGCGCGGCGCGGGGGCCGCCGTCGCGCAGCCGGACGAGCGCCGCCCACGCCCCGATCGCCAGCAGCGCGTACGAGAAGAAGCTCGCGACCGCGAGCGCCGCCGCCCCCGCGAGCGGGCGGGCGAGGAGGAGGAGCGCGGTGCCGGCGCCGAGCGCGGCGAAGGCCGCGTCGGCCGAGGTGACGCCGTAGAGCGTCGTGGCGGGCGCGAAGGCCGCGAGCACGCCGGCGACGCGCGCGCGGTCCTCGTCGCCGAGCAGCCGCCGGGCGAGCGCGTAGGTGAGCGGCACGGCGAGCGCGCCGGCGCCGACGAGCAGCGCGGCGGCCGCCTCGGGCGTGTCGATCCCGAGCCAGTGGAGCGTGAGGAGCAGGCCGGGCGGATGGCCGGCGGCGTGCGGCGGCAGCGCCGGGACCAGCTCCGCGAAGCGGTCGAGGAACCACGCCGCGCCGTCGCGCAGGGCGGGGAGGGCGGCGAGGTACTCGTTCTTCGCCTCGAACGACTCCTCGAACGGCGCGTCCCACGCCGCGGGGCCGTAGCGCGCCGCGCCGACCGCCAGGCGCAGGACGAGCGCGAGCGAGAGCAGCGCGGCGGCGAACGCGCCGGGGCGCAGCCCGCGCAGCCACGGCACCGCGGCGACGCCGCCCGCCAGCAGCGCGGCGGCGAGTAGCGCGCAGCCGAGCGTCGCCTCGGGATCGACGTCGAACAGGAGCGGCGGCAGCGGGGTCCCGAGCCGCTCCCCGCGCGCGTCGAGCACCAGCCCGACCGCGAACGTCGCGGCGACGAACGCCATCGTCAGCGGAGGGAGCGCCCGGCGCACGGCCGCGGAGTCTGACGGGCAGACTGCGGCGCGATGAGGGTCAGCTGCTCCGCGCTCCTCCTCCTCGCGGCCGCCCTCGCCGCCTGCGGCTCCAACGACGACCCGCGCGACTTCCCGCCCGCCGCCGAGCCGGCCCGCGCCCCCGCCCCGTCGAAGCGGCCCGCCGGCAGCGTCACCCGCGTCGGCGGGCGGCCCGAGGGCGTCGCGGCCGACGGCGCCACCGGGCTCGTCGCGGTCGCGAGCGCGAAGCCGGACCAGCTCGCGCTCGTGGACCACCGCGACGGCCGCGTCGTCCGGCGCGTGCCGCTCCCGGGCGCCGCCCGCCACCTCCGCCTCGCCGCGCCCGGCGGGCCGGTGCTCGTCCCGGTCGAGAGCGCCGACCGGCTCGTCCAGGTGCCGCTCCCGCGCGGCCCCGCGCAGGCGACGCCCGCCGGCGACGGCCCGCACGACGCCGACGCGACCGCCGGGCGCGTCCTCGTCGCGAACGAGTTCGCCAGCACGCTGTCGATCGTCGAGGACGGACGTCCCGCGAAGACCGTCACCACCCCGCTCCAGCCCGGCGGCCTGACCGCGATCCCCGGCGGGCCGGTCGCACTCGTCGCCGTCCGCGAGCGGGTCCTCGCGCTGTTCGACGCCAACGGCCGCCCGCTCGACGAAGCGCCCGCCGGGGTCGGCCCGACCCACGTCGAGGCCGGCGCGGGCGGGCGCGTCTACGTCGCCGACACCGCCGGGGACGCGATCCTCCTGTTCCGCACCCGCCCGCGGCTCGAGCTCGTACGGCGCGTCGCCCTCCCGGGCGCCCCCTACGGCATGGCGATCGACCGCACGCGCGGGCGCCTCTGGGTCACGCTCACCGCGCGCAACCAGGTCGTCTGGCTGCCCGCGAACGGCGCGCCGCGCCCGGTCGACCGCTACCCGACCGTGCGCCAGCCGAACTCCGTGGCCGTCCACGAGCCGACCGGCCGCGTCTTCGTCGCGAGCCGCAGCGACGGCACGCTTCAGCGCTTCGACCCGCGCCGGTAGCGCCAGAACGGTCATCCACGGGGGTGGGATGCTGCGCATGACCCTCGATGCGCCTGTTCCCCGACCAGCCGCCGCCCGGGCCGTTCCGCAGCGACTTCTGGCGCAGCCCGATCCGCGGGCCGTGGCTCGCGTCGGTCCTCAGCGCCGCGCTGCTGCCGCTGACCGCCGTCACCGCGCTCACCGGCTTCGCGTCGCACGTCTCCTACGAGTCCGAGCTCGGCCGCAACGAGACGTTCGCGCGCGACCCGTTCACCCGGCTGCTCGACGACACGCTGAACTGGCCCGCCGCCGACTGGCTGTACGCCGCCAACCAGGGACTGCACGTCGTCTGCGGGCTGCTGCTCCTCCCGATCCTGCTCGCGAAGCTCTGGACGGTCATCCCGAAGCTGTTCGAGTGGCCGCCGGTCCGGAGCGCGGCGCACGCCCTCGAGCGCGCCGGGCTCGCCCTGCTCGTCGGCGGCAGCCTCTTCGTGCTCGCCACCGGGATCGTCAACCTCCAGTACTGGTACCCGTGGGACTTCGCCTTCGTCCCCGCCCACTACTACGGCGCGATCGTGTTCCTCGCCGGGCTGGCCGTCCACGTCGCGGGCAAGCTCGCGGTGGTCCGCCGGACGCTGCGCGAGGAGGGCGTGACCGCGCCGCTGCGCGAACCGGTGCCCGCGAACGGGACGATCTCCCGCCGCGGCGCGCTCGCGGTCGTCGGCGGCGGGTCGCTGCTGCTCGCGCTCCAGGGGATCGGCCAGGCGGTCGGCGGGCCGCTGCGCAGCCTCGCGCCGCTCGCCCCCCGCGGCAGCGGGTCCGCGCGCGCCAACGACTTCCAGGTCAACAAGACCGCCCGCCGCGCCCGGGTCACGCCGGAGATGGTCGGCCCGGCCTACCGGCTCAAGCTCAACGGCCGCGAGCTCTCCCGCGCCGACCTGCTCGCCCTGCCGCAGACCAGCGCGACGCTGCCGATCGCCTGCGTCGAGGGCTGGACCGCCACCCGCCGCTGGACCGGCGTGCGCCTGCGCGACCTCGCGCGCCTGGCCGGCGTCGAGGAGCCGCGCGAGCTGTTCGTCGAGTCGCTCCAGCCGAGCGGCGGCTTCCGCCAGGTCACGCTGAACCGCGCGCAGTCCCGCGACGACCGCTCGCTGCTCGCCCTCAGGGTCGAGGGGGAGGACCTGAGCCTCGACCACGGGTTCCCGGCGCGCTTGATCGTCCCGGGCGCCCCGGGCGTCCACAACACCAAGTGGGTCGCGTCGATCGAGGTGCGCGCGTGAGCGACACCCCGCGCCAGGGCCCGCCGCCCGAGCACGAGCGCAAGGGCCGCTTCGCCGCCCGCTACGGCGAGAGCCCGCTGCACCTCGCCGGCTTCGCGATCACGTTCGCGGTCGCGGGCTGGGCGGCGCTGCAGCTCGCCGACCTGCGGGGCGCGACGACGATCCTGCTCTGGTTCGCGGGCGCGATCGTGCTGCACGACCTCGTCCTCTATCCCGCCTACGCGCTGCTCGACCGCGCGACCCAGCGGACCGGCGTCTCGATCAACCACGTCCGCGTCCCCGCGCTGCTGAGCGGCCTGCTCCTGCTCGCGTGGTTCCCGCTCATCTCGGGCCGCGCGCCCGGCCTGTACCGCAGCGTGACCGGCGTCGAGCCGCCGGACTACCTCGCCCGCTGGCTGCTGATCACCGCCGGCCTGTTCGCCGGCTCGCTGGCTGTCGCGGCGCTACGCCGCGCGCGCAAGCCGCGTGCCGGGCGGCGTGCCGGGGCCGAAGACGGCGTCTAGGACGGGCTCGGGGTCGGCCACGCCGAGCCGCAGCGCGACCTCGTCGCGCGACAGCCCGGCGACGCCGAGCTCGAGCGCCAGCAGCAGCGCCGGCTCGGCCCGTCGCGGGGCGGCGGCCCGCCGCGGCGCCACCCAGCCGGCGTCGCGCTCCAGCTCCGCCAGCCTTGCCGAGACCTCGCGCTCGACCGCGGCGAGGAGCGCGCGCGCCCGGGGCGTCAGCGCCGGCCCCAACTAGACTCGCCCCTCTGTGAACCCGCTCTGGCTCTGGGTGCAGGCGGCGATCGTCTTCTTCGTCCTCGTCGGCATCGTCATCGCTGTCGTCCGGCTGGTCTGAGCGCCGAGCATCGCACGCTGGACGGACGGCGCGAGCGGTTAGAGTCCGGCCCCGTCGGTGCGGGCGAACGAGAGGACGGCGATGTTCGGTTCCATCGTGGTGGGGACTGACGGTTCTGAGACGGCGAAGGAGGCGGTCAGGCAGGCCGTTGACCTGGCGAAGGCGGTGGGCGCGAAGGTCCAGCTCGTGAGCGCCTACGAGCCGGTGTCGGGCCAGCGCATCCGCGAGGAGCGCCAGCAGGCGCCCGACGACGTCCAGTGGTCGATCAACCCGCGCGAAGACGTGGACGCGACGCTCGACGACGCCGCCGGCATCGCCGCCGAGGCCGGGGTGGACGCCGAGCGCTTCGCGCGCCAGGGCGACCCCGCCGACGCGATCCTCGACGTCGCCGAGGAGACGAAGGCCGACCTGATCATCGTCGGCAACAAGGGCATGACCGGCGCGCGGCGGTTCCTGCTCGGCTCGGTGCCGAACAAGGTCTCACACCACGCGCCGTGCAGCGTGCTGATCATCCGGACGACGTAGCCGGCGGTCAGCGGCGGCGCAGCCGCAGGGCCGACGGCGAGCGCCGGTCGGTCGCCGTCGCGGCGTCGACCAGGCCCGCGCCGTAGCGCGTGTCGGCCCCGGGCGGGCCCAGGTCGCGCGCGGTCGCCTTGAGGTGGGAGATCAGCCGCTCCGGCGACGGCTTGGCGCCGAGGACGCGCGTCGCCAGCACGAGCGCCGCCGTCGCCGTCACGTGCGGCGCGGCCATCGACGTTCCCTCGTAGGTGGCCGGCAGGCCGAACCGCCGGACCGACCCGCCGTCGAACGTCAGCTGCAGGATCGAGCGGCCGGGCGTGGCGCTCGCCGGGCACGTCGGGTCGTGCTCGACGGCGTCGGTGCCGCCGCCCGGGGCGACGACGTCGAGGCCGCGGCCGAGGTTCGAGTAGTCCGACAGGCAGCCGTGCTCGGTCGTGGCGCCGACGCTCAGCACGTACGTCGAGCGCGCGGGGAAGGCGATCATCCTGTCGCCCTCGTTCCCTGCCGCGCCAACCACGAGCACGCCCCGCTTGCGCGCGTACGCGAGCGCGTCGAGCAGCGACGGGATCTCCCGCGCCATGACGTCCGTGCCGAACTCGAGCGACAGGTTGATGACGTCGGCGCCGCGGCGGACCGCGAAGCGCACGGCGTCGGCGATCGTCGCGGCGTCGCCCTCGCCGCGCTCGTCCAGCACGCGGACCGGCATGATCGACGCCCCGTACGCCAGGCCGGTGAGGCCGATGCCGTTGTTGGTCGACTCGGCGATCGTGCTCGCGACGTGCGTGCCGTGCCCGTTCTCGTCGTTGGGGTAGGCGTCGCGCTCGACGAAGTCGTGGCCCTGGACGAACCGCGTCTGCGTGAAGTCCGGCGACTGGCGGAAGCGGCCGCGGTCGGCGTACGCGACGCCGCTGTCCAGCACGGCGATCGTCACGCCGCGCCCCCCGGGGACCCCGGCGTCGATCGCGTGCTGCCACGCGACGGGGGCGTTCACGCCCTGCTCGGGGAGGAAGTTCCACTGCACCGCCTGCCACCCGCGCCCGCGGCCCGGGTCGTTCGGGATGAACGCGGTGGCCGCCGCGCGGGCGACCGGGTTGGGCGCGGCGTAGCGGACGCCCGGCGCGGCGCGCAGCCTGCGCAGCGCGGCCCGCACGTCGGCCACCCGCTCGACCGTCGCCGGCTGGCCGGCGCGCTTGACGACCACCTCGCCCGGGACGATCCGCGCAGCCGAAGCCGGCGCGGCGGGCAGCAGCGCTGCCGCCACGAGGGCGGCCAGAAGGGCGATGGCGTGGCGGCGGACGGTCATTCGGCGGGCGCAGAAGCCTCTAACGCCCTTTGTCGGCCAAAGTTTCCGAGACCATGACCGCGCCGACCAGGTTCTTTCCCCGCGACGAGTGGTTCATGAGGCTCGCGCTGCGGGAGGCCGAGCGGGCGCTCGAGCACGACGACGTGCCGATCGGGGCCGTCGTCGTCCGCGAGGGCGAGGTCATCGGCGCGGGGCGCAACGAGCGCGAGCTGCGCTCGGACCCCACCGCGCACGCCGAGGTGCTGGCGCTGCGCGAGGCGGCCGCTCGGCTGGGGTCGTGGCGGGTGCTGGACAGCGTCCTGTACGTCACGCTCGAGCCGTGCGCGATGTGCGCGGGAGCGATCGTGCTCGCGCGCGTGCCGCGCGTCGTCTACGGGACCGTCGACCCCAAGGCGGGGGCCGCCGGGAGCGTCCTGGACGTGCTCGCCGAGCCGCGGCTCAACCACCGGCCGGAGGTGTCGGGCGGGCTGCTCGCGGAGGAGTCGGCGGAGCTGCTGCGGGCGTTCTTCCGCGGGCGGCGCTGAGAGCGTTTCCCGCGCGCGCGACGCGGGCATGTGGTGCCCATGGCCGGCAGGGGCTTGGGGATGGCCGTCGCGCTGGTGTGCGCGTGGCTCGCGCTGGCGGGGACCGCGGTCGCTCAGGACAAGCAGCCGACCGCCGTCGGGGCGGGCGGCGCGGCGGCGACGGTCGACGCCCTGGCCACGCAGGCGGCGATCGAGGCGCTGCGCGACGGCGGGAACGCGGTCGACGCGGCGGTCGCGGCGGCGGGCGTCCTGGGCGTGACGGAGCCGTTCTCGGCCGGCATCGGCGGCGGCGGGTTCATGGTCATCCGGACCGCGAAGGGGCGCGTCACGACGATCGACCATCGCGAGCTGTCGCCCGAGGCGATGCGGCCGGACTCGTTCTTCGAGAACGGGGCGCCGCTGGCGTTCAACGCGGCGCGCTACAGCGGGCTGTCGGCCGGCGTGCCGGGGACGGTGCTGGGCTGGCACGAGGCGCTCAAGCGCTACGGGACGTGGTCGCTGGCCCGCGCGCTCGAGCCGGGGATCGAGGTCGCGCGGGAGGGCTTCGTCGTCGACCAGACGTTCGCCGACCAGACGCAGCCGAACGTCCCGTGGTTCGACGACGTCCCGTCGACCGCGGCGATCTACCTGGACGCGGACGGCACGCCGCGCGACGTCGGCTCGGTGCTGCGCAATCCCGATCTCGCCCGCACGTACGAGCTGATCGCGCGCGGCGGGGCGCGGGCGTTCTACCGCGGGCCGATCGCCGACGCCATCGTCGCCGCGGTGCGGACGCCGCCGATCGCCGCGGACGCCGACCACGTCTGGCGCGCCGGGCTTATGGATGAGCGCGACCTGAAGAAGTACACGGCGCCCGAGCGGGCGGCGACGCGCGTCGGCTACCGCGGTCTCGACGTCTTCGGGATGGGGCCGCCGTCGAGCGGCGGGTCGACCGTCGGCGAGGCGCTCAACGTCCTCGAGGGCTACGGCGACCTCGGCGCCGACCGCACGCGCGCGCTGCACCTCTTCCTCGAGGCGTCGCGGTTCTCGTTCGCCGACAGGGGGGCGTACCTCGCCGACCCGGCGTTCTTCGACGTCCCGCTGCGCGGGCTGCTGTCCGACGGCTACGCGGCCGAGCGCCGCGCGCTGATCGACGAGGACACCGCCGCGACGAGCCCGGTCCCGCCCGGCGACCCGTACCCGTACGACGACGGCAAGAAGTTCAAGCGGCGGGTCAAGACGCTGAGCGCCGGCGACCACGAGGGCCGGTCGACGACGCACCTCGTCGTGTCCGACCGCCAGGGGAACGTCGTCTCGTACACGTTCACGATCGAGAGCACGGGCGGCAACGGGATCGTCGTGCCGGGGTACGGCTTCCTGCTCAACAACGAGCTGACCGACTTCAACTTCGACTCGACGACGCACCCCAACCGCGCCGACGGCGGCAAGCGGCCGCGGAGCTCCATGTCGCCGACGATCGTCCTCGACCGCGGCCGCCCCTTCCTCGCGGTGGGGTCGCCGGGCGGCTCGACGATCATCACGACCGTCCTCCAGGTCCTGCTGGAGCGCATCGACCTCGGCCGCTCCCTCCCCGACGCGATCGCCGCGCCGCGAGCCACCCAGCGCAACACCCCGACCACGCTCGCCGAGGCCGCGTTCACCGCCTCGCCCGAGGGCCAGGCGCTCGCCTCGCAGTACGGCCACCAGTTCGCCCCGGCCGGCGAGATCGGCGCCGTCACCGCCCTCGAGTTCCTCACCGGAGGCCGCGTCCTCGCGGCAGCCGAGCCGGTCCGCCGCGGCGGAGGCAGCGCCGCCGTCGAGCAGCCGTAGAGCGGTAGAGCGCTACCCTTCCCGCTCCGCCTGTCGCAGGCCTCGGAGGGGTGCCGGAGTGGTTGAACGGGGCGGTCTCGAAAACCGTTGTAGCGGCAACCCCGCTACCGAGGGTTCGAATCCCTCCCCCTCCGCTTTTTCGCTGCAAACAAGCGGCTTTCTGTCGCCGCGGTGATGCTCGGACGCCTGACAGACGCAGGACACGCTTAGGACGCTTTTCCGACAGACGGGGCAGAACGCGAGGCTGAGCGGTCCCCCACCGGTCCCCCACGAGTCCGCTACGGCGGAGAGCAGCTAGCGCCGCGCTTCGGCGGTTCGCACAGTTCTGACGGCTGCACGCCGAGAGCGGCGGCAAGGGCGAGTCATCGTGCTGAACCCGGGGTCCGTCCTGCCCTGTTCGAGTTTCGACACCGTCCCGACGGCCATCCCGGCCGCATGTGCCGCCGCTTCCTGGCTGACTCCGGCCTCTATGCGCGCGGGCTGCTCCAGGAGTGAGGCGAGCCCCCGTCCGAGCAGTCGCTCCTCGGCGAGCATCAGCAGCCGTGCGAACCCCATCGACACCTCCGGCCTCTGCAAGCGCCTGACGACGCCACCGGCGCCGGCGCCCTGCAGCAGTTTGCGGGCGATCGCGCGCTGCTCGTCGCCGGGGCGGCGCCTCCCGCCGTCGTGACGGCGACGCCCTGGTAGCAGGAACGTCGCGTCCGGCGGCGTCGTGCGGGGTAACGGCCGGCGCGCGCGCCGCTCCGGCGGACTGGGGTGCGCCGCCGGCGAGGCCTGCTGGCTAGCTTCCGTCGCAGGCGCCCCGCCGGCAGGCGGCCGCAGATGCGACCGCCTGCCGGAGCCCACCTTG
>DASZEJ010000071.1:0-11876 GCA_035940955.1 Solirubrobacteraceae bacterium | reverse complement strand
CGCGCCGTGCTCTACGCGCTCTTCGGCCCGACCGCGGTCGGGAAGACCGGCGTCGCGCTCGCGGTCGCCGCGCGGCTGCGCGAGCGCGGCGGGCGCCCGGTCGCCGTGTCGGCCGACGCGCTGCAGGTCTACCGCGGACTGGAGGTCCTCACGGGGGTCGCGACGCCGGACGAGCAGCGCGCGCTCGAGCACCGGCTCGTCTCGTTCCTCCCGGTCGACGCGCGGTTCAGCGCGGGCGAGTACGCGCGGCTCGCCCACGCGGAGATCGACGACCTGCTCGCGTCGGGCGCGACGCCGATCGTCGTCGGCGGGACGGGGCTCTACCTGCGCGCAGCGCTCGCCGACCTCGACCTCAAGCCCGCGCCGCCCGCCGAGCTGCGCCGCCGGTGGGAGGAGGAGATGCTCGCGCGCGGCCCCGAGGCGCTGCACGCCGAGCTCGCCCGCCGCGCCCCGTGGGCCGCCGAGCGCGTCGACGCGCGCGACCGGTCGCGGATCGTCCGCTTCCTCGAGCTGCACGACCTCGGCGAGCTGGAGCCGCCGGAGGGGCCGAACCGGCTCTGGACCGCGGAGACCCGCCACCCGACCCGCCTCGCCGGCCTGACCATGGACCGCGACGCGCTGTACGAGCGGATCGAGCGGCGCGTCGACGCGATGGTCGCCGCCGGCGCGATCGACGAGGTGCGGCGGGCGCACGCCGCGAGCGCGTCGGAGACCGCGCGCAAGGCGCTCGGGTTCGAGGAGCTGCTGGCCGGCGACGTCGAGGCGATGAAGCGGCGCACGCGCAACTACGCCAAGCGGCAGCTGACGTGGATGAGGAAGCTCCCGGGCGTCGAGCTGATCGACGTGACCGGCGCGCGCCCGGAGGACGTCGCTGCGAGGATCGTCCCGTGAGGTTCGAGAAGTGGCAGGCGCTCGGCAACGACTACCTGGTGGTGGAGGAGCCGCTCGACGCCGCGACCGTGCGCGCGCTGTGCGACCGCCACACCGGCGTCGGCGCCGACGGCGTGCTCGTCCTGCTGCCGCCCGACGAGCCCGGGTTCGTCGCGCGGCTGCGCATCTTCAACCCCGACGGCAGCGAGGCCGAGCTGTCCGGCAACGGCGCGCGCGAGGCGATCATGTACCTGCACCGCAACGGGTGGACCGCCGCGCGCCAGTTCTCGATCCAGACGGTCGCCGGCGAGATCCGCCCGACGATCCTCGACGAGCGCACCTGCCGCGTCGACATGGGCCGCGCGCGCCTGGGGATCGAGGGAGAGGTCGAGGGCTTCCGCTTCCAGCAGGTGGTCGTCGGCAACCCGCAGTGCGCGATCCGCGTCGCGAGCGTCGAGGAGCTGGAGGCGCTCGACCTGGCGGCGATCGGCCCGCCGATCGAGCGCCACGAGCTGTTCGCGCCGGCGCGCACGAACGTGTCCTGGTGGACCGAGGTCGAGCCGGGCGTGATCCGCGCGCGGATCTTCGAGCGCGGGGTGGGCGAGACGATGTCGAGCGGGACGGGCGCGTGCGGGGCGGCGATCGCGTCGGTGCTGCGCGGCGGCGACTCGCCGGTGACCGTGCGGCTCGACGGCGGCGAGCTCGAGGTCGACGTGGGGGAGGACCTGCACGTCGACCTGACCGGCTGGGCGGTGCCGGTGTTCCGGGGCGAGCTGCTCGAAGGCTAGAGCGGCTCGCCGGCCCAGATCGTGTCGCAGTCGGCGGGCCGCCCGTGCAGGTGCCCGCGCGCGAGCCACCGCATCCGCTGGGCGGCCGTGCCGTGCTCGGCGTCGCTCGCGTACTTCCACGTCGGCGGGAGCGGCAGCCCGGCCGCCCTGCCCCACACGCCGGCGAGGCAGTCGGCGTGAAGCTCAACCCGCGGCCCGGGGTCCGTGCGCGGCGCGCCGCGCAGCGTCTGCACGTGGTGGCCGACCTCATGGGCGACGATGTAGCCGAGGACGACGTCGGCGACGTAGCCGCCGGTGGCCGCGTGGCGGGTGGCGTGGCTGTCGAGGTCGATGACGATGTTCCGCGTCGCCGTGCAGTAGAGCCCGGCCCAGTTGCCGGCGGCGGCGGACGGCGCGCCGCAGCCGTCCTCGCCCGCGGGGACGAGGGTCGGCGCCTCGTAGCGGTCGCCGGCGGCGGCGAAGAGCGGCTGCCACATCGCGTTCACCGAGGCGAGCTGCTGCTCGACGCGCTCCCACGAGGCGCTGGTCTGCGGCGCGACCGGCGGCGCGGTCGCGACGAGCCGCTTGGGAAACGGCGCGAACCGCTTCGCCGCGGCGGCGGCGGGCCGCGCGTCGCGCGCGGGCGTCGCGACGTGCAGGACCGCGGCGGCGAGCAGGCCGACCGCGGCGAACGCGAGGACGCGAGGGGTCACGCCCCGTGTGGTCGACCGCCGGCGCGGCGGGTTCAGCGGCGCGCGCGCAGCACCCGGATCGTGACGCGGGCGCTCCGGAAGCCGCGCTTGGTGACCAGCGCGCGGCGGCGGCCGGGGCGGACGAAGGTCTTGCGGATCGTCGCGCGGCCGCGGCGGCCGGTGCGCGCGCGGGCTCCGGCGAGCCACACCTTCGCTCCGCGGACGCGCAGGCCGCCGGCCGTCACGACGAAGCGCACGCGCGAGCGGCGGCCCGCCCGGACGCTCCTCGGGCGGGCGCGGACGACGAGGCGCCGGGCGGTGCCGGGCCGCAGCGACGGGCGCAGCGGCACGCCGTGCGGGTCGCGCACCGGCGGGTGCTCGGCGCCGAGACGGATTGGCGTCGTCAGCGCCTCGACCGCGCTGCCGCGCATGACCTGGATCCGGTAGTCGCCGCGACCGGACACCTGCAGCTCGTGGCGGAAGTCCGCGCCGCCGACCGGGACGCTGGCGATCTGCCGGCCGTCGCGCAGCACGAGCAGCGTGTGGCGCGAGGACCCTCCGATCACCCGCGCGACGAGCGTCGCCCGGTCGCCGGGCAGGCCGTCGCCCATGATCGCCTCGGCGCCGCCGGGAGCGCGGGCCTCGAGACGCAGGTCCGGCGAGGCCGCGCCGAAGACCTTCGCGTACGTGTGCCCGTGCTGCACGCCGTACCGGATGCCCTCCTCCGACAGCTCCGGCGCGTACACGACCGTGGTCCCCGTCCCGACCGGCGCCTGCGTGACCGGGCTCGGCGTGCGGCCCGCGTTGTGCGAGTCGCTGACCGCCACCGCCGCGACCCAGTGCCCGGCGCGGCGCAGCCGGTCCAGCTCGTCGATCGCCGTGAGCGTGAACGGGTTCGGCCCGGCGTCGTTGCCCGGCGGGCCGGTGTGGACCTCGTAGGCGTCGACCAGCGGCCAGCCCGTCTCCTCGTCCGAGTAGTCCCACGGGCACCCGCGGCACACGCTGCGGAACAGCGGCACGTCGGACGGGAAGATCGTCGGGTGGTTGACCTGCGTGAAGCCGCCGGCCTCGCGGACCAGCGCGAACAGCTCGCGCGGCGGCCGCGCCGCGCGGCGCTGCACGAGCGCGCCGTCGGCCAGCCGCTCGAGCACGGGGCCGGTCCGGTAGTCGACGTACCGCCGGCTGACGTGGTTGTTCAGGTGGCCCCTGTAGGTGATGACCTCCGCCGACCGGGCGACGAGCTTGCCGGGGTAGAAGGGCTGCACCCGCCCGATCTCGCCCCACGCCGAGCTCGTGACGTAGTCCGACAGCGTCAGGAAGTCGAGCTTCGCCGGGCCGAACGCGTAGTCGAGCGTCTCGCGCATCGTCGCGTCGCCGAGCGCCGAGTGCTCGGCGTGGACGTGCAGGTCCCCGGCGTACCAGCCCGCCTCGCGCGACGCCGGCGCGTCGTCGTACGGCGCGGGCACGTACGGCTCATCGGCGTGCGCGGGGTCGGCCGACAGCTCGACCTCGACCCGCCACGCCACCTGGCCGTCGGTGTCGCCCTGCGACTGCGGCACGACGTTCGCGACGCCCAGCTCCGCCGCCCACTCGCCCGCCGGGATCGGGCCGGGCAGGTAGCCGCGGGTCGTCTTCCCCGGCACCGGCTTGCGCGGCGCGGCCGTGTACTCGGCCTCGGAGCTGAACCCCTCGCGCGAGATCGTCACGTCGGGGTGCGACGAGCCGCCCCAGCCGCGGAACTCCCGCTCGCCCCACAGTGCGCCCGGCGCGGGCCGCGCGTCGTACAGCCCGAGGTCGAGCGTGTGGCGCACCTGCGCCGACGCCGGGCTCTCGGGCTGGTCGAAGCAGTACTTGACGCGCACGCTCGTCGTCCCCTCGGGAACGTCGAACGGCACGAGCACGTAGGAGCCCATCTGCTCGGGCGTGAACGTCCCGGTGACGACGCGGTCGCCGCGGATCGGCTCGCCGGGGCACGGCGCCATCGCGCCGGCCGGGCTCATCACCGCGGTGGGAGGAAGCGGGCCGCGGCCGTGCCCGAGCGCCGTCGCCGGCAGCAGCGCCGCGCAGACGAGGGCGCCCAGCGCGGCAGGGCGAAGCGGCGCGGCGACGGGGTGGATGCGCGGCACGTGCGCCGGACGGTACCGTGGCCGCGCGATGACAGCGGCGTCCGCGCACGGCCTCACGACGATGGACCTGGTGTCCGGGCGGACGCTCGACGCCTGGTACCCGACGCCGGTGCTCGCCGCCGACCCCGTCCCGGTCGAGGGGCTGCCGGACGACGAGCGGGTCGACGACCTGCGCGGCGTCCGCGTCGCGCCGGTCACCACGGTGCTCGACGACCTCGGCGTCCCGCCGTCCGGCCCGGTCGACGCCTACCTGCGCCTGCACCTGCTCTCCCACCGGCTCGTCCGCCCGCGCGAGGTCAACCTCGACGGCGTCTTCGGCGCGCTGACCAACGTCGCGTGGACGAGCCTCGGCCCGGTCGACCTCGCGCAGCTCGAGCGCGTGCGGCTGCGCTGCCGGATCGACGGGATCCACCTGGCTGTCCACGGCGTCGACAAGTTCCCGCGCATGACGGACTACGTCGTCCCGACCGGCGTGCGGATCGGGGACGCCGACCGCGTCCGCCTTGGCGCCCACCTCGCGGAGGGCACGACCGTCATGCACGAGGGCTTCGTCAACTACAACGCAGGCACGCTCGGCGCCTCGATGGTCGAGGGGCGGATCAGCGCGGGCGTCGTCGTGGGGGACGGGTCGGACATCGGGGGCGGCGCGTCGATCATGGGCACGCTGAGCGGCGGCGGGACGGAGGTCATCTCGATCGGCGAGCGCTGCCTGCTGGGCGCCAACGCGGGGATCGGGGTGTCGCTGGGCGACGAGTGCGTCGTCGAGGCGGGGCTCTACCTCACGGCGGGGACGCGCGTGACGCTGCCCGGCGGCGAGATCGTCAAGGCGCGCGAGCTGAGCGGCGCGTCGAACCTGCTGTTCCGCCGCAACAGCGTGACCGGCGCGGTCGAGGCCCACCAGCGCAGCGGCACGTGGGGCGGCCTCAACGCGATCCTGCACGCAGGCCAGTGAGCAGCGCCGCCGCGCGCTCGCACTCGGCCAGCGTCGGGACGAGCGCGACGCGCACGTAGCCCTCGCCGCCGGCGCCGAGGTACTCGCCGGGCGCGACGACGATCCCGCGTTCCAGCGCGCTGTCCGCGAAGCCCTCGGGCGCGCGCATCCAGAGGAAGAACGACGCGTCCCCGCCCGCCGGCTCGAGCCCCGCGTTGAGCAGCGCCGGCAGCATCACGTCGCGCTTGGCGGCGTACCGGGCGCGCGTCTGCGCGACGTGCTGCTCGTCCTCCCACGCGACGATCGACGCTCGCTGGACGAAGGTCTGGGGCGCGGTGCCGACGTTCGGCCGGTAGCGCTTTAGCGCGGCGATCAGCTCCGGGTCGCCGGCCGCGAAGCCGCTGCGGTAGCCGGGCATGGAGGAGCGCTTGGAGAGGGTGTTGAACGCGATCACGTTGGTCGTGCCCGCCTGCAGCCCGGAGGCGGGCGGCGGGCCGTCGAACCAGATCTCGCTGTAGGCCTCGTCGCACGCCAGCACGACGCCGTGGCGCCGGGCGCGCTCGGCGGCGTCTTGGAGGAAGTCGAGCGGCGCCGCGACGCCGGTCGGGTTGCCGGGGGAGTTGAGCCACAGCAGGCCGAGGCGGTCCCACGGCAGCGCGTCGAGGTCGGGCAGCCAGCCGTTCCCGGGCCGCAGCGGGACGTCGACGACCTCGCGGCCGGCGAACGCGGCGCCGCGCGCGGGGACCGGGTAGCCGGGGGCGGGGACGCCGACCGCGCCGTCGATTACCTGCGCGAGCGCGAAGATCGCCTCTTTGGAGCCGTAGGTGGGGACGATCTGCGTGTCGGGGTCGAGCTGCACCCCGAACCGGCGGCCGACCCACGCGGCGATCGCCGCCCGCAGGGCGGGGACGCCCTCGGCGAGCGGGTAGGAGCTCACCGGCTCGGCCTCGATCTCGCGCGCGACCGCCGCGCGGATGAACGCCGGGGTCTCCTCGCGCGGCTCGCCGACGCCGAAGTCGACGATCTCCACGCCCGCGGCGGTCAGCCGCCGCTTGGCCTCGGTCAGCCGGACGAACGGGTACGTCCCGACGCCGGCCAGCACCGGGCTCAGGCGCACAGGCCCTCCAGCGTCTCGTACGACCGCACGAGCGCGTCGATCGCGACCTGCTCCTCGCGCGTGTGCGCGTAGCGCGGGTCGCCGGGGCCGAAGTTGATCGCGTCGACGCCGGCCTGCGAGAACTCGGCCACCGGCGTCCACGCCTGCTTGGGCTCCCACGCGAGGCCGGTCGCGCGCAGGCGGTCGACGAGCGGGTTGTCGCGCGGCACCGCGCCCGACGGCGCGTTGGAGAAGACCTCGACGTCCACGCCGTCCACGACCTCGGCCAGCCTCCGCTCGGCCTCGTCGGGGGCGCGGCCGGGCGCGTAGCGGTAGTTGACCTGCGCCTCGGCCCGGTCGGGGACGACGTTCAGCGCGATCCCGCCCTCGATCGTCACGACCGACATCGCCTCGGTGAACGTGAGGCCCTCGAACTCGCGCTTCTCGTACGGCTGGGCGGCGATGGCGCGGACCGCGTCGGCGAGTCGGTGGATCGCGTTGTCGGCGGTCCAGGGTCGCGCCGAGTGGCCGCTGCGGCCGTGGGCGATCAGGCGCGCGTTGACGTTGCCGACGCAGCCGGCGTGCAGGGCGTTCGCGGTGGGCTCCATGACGATCGCGAGCCGCGTGTCGCGCAGGGCCGGCTCGCGGTCGAGGAGCGGGGTCAGCGCGCTCTCCTCGTGGGGCAGCTCCTCGCGTGGGAAGAAGACGCAGCCGAACGGCGCGCCGTCGAGCGCCAGCTCGACCATGACCGCCAGCCCGGCCTTCATGTCGGCGGCCCCGAGCCCGTGGACGGCGTCGCCCTCGATCCGGCCGGGCCGGTTGCCCTGGGCGGGCACCGTGTCGAAGTGGCCGGCGAGCAGGATCTCCGCCTCGGGGCGGAGGACGACGCACAGGTCGCCGGCGTCGCGCGCGCCGACCGGGCCGAGGACGTCGAGGACGTGGGCGGCGATCGCCGCCTCGTCGCGCGACTCGCTGGGGACGTCGACCAGTTCGAGGGTGCGCTGGGCGAGGCGCTGCGCGAGCATGAGGCGGGAGGCTAGTGCGCTACTGCGGAATCGACGTGTCGGGCGGGAGGCGGGGCCAGCACCTGTGCGTGCTGGAGGAGCGCGGCCGCGGGCGCCTGGGCGCGACGTTCTACGAGCCGGGGACGGTTGCGGACGTGGCCCGGACCGTGCTGGCGTTCGGCCGTGACGCGGCGGTGGCGATCGACGCGCCGTCCGGCCCGCGCCGCGACCTGCTCTGCGCCGGGCGGCCGCTGCGCGCGCAACTCGGGCTCGCCGACGGGCGCTACGAGCGCGCGCGGGTGTGCGACGCGCTGCTGCGCCGCCGCGGGCTGCCGCTCTACCCGGTGCCCGCCGCCGGCCAGCCGCTCGTCGGCTGGGAGTCGTGGATCGGCGCCGGCTACGAGCTGTTCGCCGCGCTGCGCGGCGCGCTCGGCCTCTACCGGGCCGCCCGCGGGGGGTGCCGTCGAGGGCCCGGTCGGCGCGGGCGCGCTGCGCCACGGCCGGCTCGCGGAGACCTTCCCGGACGCGGTGTTCTGCTCCCTGCTCGGTTACCGGCCGCCGCCCAAACGCGAGCCCGGCGGCGCGAAGGCAAGGGTCGAGGCGCTCCAGGCGCGCGGGGTGACCGGCGACTTGTGGCGCCGCACGCTCGACGAGCTGGACGCCTGCGCGGCGGCGTTCGCCGCGCGGTCGCTGGCGGAGGGCTTCGGCGGCTGGGTCGGCGACCCGGACGAGGGCATCATCGTCCTTCCGGTGGAGCGGCTGGCGGACGTGTACGCGCCGCTCCCGCGCCCGGAGCGGGTCGCGCTCGCCTAGGAGGGCCAGAACCCTTCGTGGCCCACCGACTCGCTCCGGAGGTCCTCGACCCGCACGGAGACCATCAGGAAGGCGGCCTCCTCGTCGGAGTCGTTGCGCACGGCCCGCGGCGTGGCGGGCGGCACGCGCACCGCGTCGCGCGGCCCGAGCGTGGTCACGTCGTCGCCGAGCTTCATCGCGATCTCGCCCGCGATGACGAAGTAGATCTCCTCGATCGTCCGGTGGCTGTGCCCGCGGGTCGGGTCGCCGCCCGGCGGCACGTGCGCCGTGCGCGGCGCCAGGACGCGCAGGTTGACGGCGACCTGCTCGGCGCCCAGCGGACGGCCGTAGCCGAGGAACGCCCCGGGCGCGTCGCCGGTGTAGTCGGGCGCGTCCACGGCCCGCAGGATCGTGTAGTCGCTCACGCGGGACGAGCGTACCGCCGCCGGGGACCCGCCGGCGCGGGTCTACCATGGACAGGTGCCCACCAACGAGCAGCGGCTCGCGCGCGACCGTCAGCGCGCCTTCCTGATCGCCGTCCTCGAGGAGGGCGACGACCTCGGCGAGCTGCGCGAGCTGCTGCGCACGGGCGGCGTGGACGTCATCGGGCAGATGGTCCAGCACCGCGACCGGCCGCATCCGAACAGCTACCTCGGGCCGGGGAAGGTCGAGGAGCTGAAGGCGCTGATCGAGGAGGCCGGGGCGAACCTCGTCGCCGCCGACGACGAGCTGTCGCCGCGGCAGGAGCGGACGCTCGAGAAGGAGCTGGGCGTGCCGGTCGTCGACCGGACCGCGATCATCCTCGACATCTTCGCCGACCACGCGGCGACCGCCGAGGGCAAGCTTCAGGTCGAGCTGGCGCAGCTGCAGTACAACCTCGCGCGGCTGCGCGGGCTGTGGACGCACCTCGACTCGCTGGCCGGCGGCATCGGCGCGGCCGGCGGCGGCGCCGCGACGCGCGGCCCGGGCGAGCGCCAGATCGAGATCGACCGGCGGCTGGCGCGCGACCGCATCGCGGCGCTGCGGCGGCGGCTCGGCGAGGTGCGGGCGTCGCGGCAGACGATGCGCGCCGAGCGCGAGCGCGCGCACCTGCCGAACGTCGCGCTGGCCGGCTACACGAACGCCGGCAAGTCGACGCTGCTCAACGCGCTCACCGGCGCGCAGGTGGGCGTCCGCAACCGGCTCTTCCACACGCTCGACCCGTCGACCCGCTCGGCGCGACTGTCGGGCCGGCAGTACCTCTTCACCGACACCGTCGGGTTCATCCGCAAGCTGCCGCACCAGCTCGTCGAGGCGTTCGGCGCGACGCTCGAGGAGACGAAGCTCGCCGACCTCGTCCTCCACGTCGTCGACGCGTCGCAGGACGAGACCGAGATGCTCGAGATGATCCGCGCGGTCGAGGACGTGCTGGAGGAGATCGGCGCGGTCGATCGCCCGCGCGTGCTGGTGCTCAACAAGGCGGACCTGCTGTCCGCCGAGCGCCGGCGCGAGCTGGGGTTCCGCCACCCCGACGGCGTGCTCGTCAGCGCGGCGACGGGGGAGGGGCTCGACGCGCTGCGCGAGCGCATCGAGGCCGAGTTCGAGCGCACGCGCCGCCCGATGGAGCTGCTGCTGCCGTACGCCGAGGGCGGCCGGCTCGCCGAGCTGCACGACCTCGCCGGCGAGCTCGAGCGGGAGGACACGCCGGAGGGCGTGCTCGTGCGGGCCAACGTCCCGGTGGGAGTGGCGGAGCGCTTCGCGCCGTACGCGACGGCGAACGGCGACGACGGCGACGGCTCGCGGCCGTAGCGGCGCGCGGCGGTAGCGGCGCAGCGCTCCGGCCCGCGGCGTCCCGGCGTCCCATCGAGCGGCGCGGCGCCCCGGCCCTCCCGCGCCTCCCATCGAGCGGCTCGCCCCGCGCCCGCCCCGCCCCTCCCATCGGGCGGAGCGGCGCCCCGGCCCTCCCGCGCCTCCCATCGAGCGGCGCGCCCCGCGCCCGCCCCGCCCCTCCCATCGAGCGGCTCGCCGCGCCCGGCGCGATGGCAGAATGCGACCGCATGGGGATCCCTGCGTGGCGGCTGCGCGCGACCGTTCTCGTCCTGGTCGGCGCGGTCGTCGTGCATCGCGCCGTCTACGCGGCGGCCGGCGTGCACCCGGACGAGCGCGCGCACGCGTACCTGGACTGGCTGACGCCGGCGCTGGTCGCGCTGCTGTTCGCGGGGGTCGCCGAGGTGGCCGTCCGCGCGCTGCGGGTCCACCGGCGGCCGGCCGCCCCGCCGCCGCGCGGCCGCGTGCTGTGGCCGGCGCTGTCGGCCGCGCTGCTCGCGATCTTCGTCGCGCAGGAGGCCGCCGAGGCGCTGCTGACACGCGCCCAGGGCCACGGCCACGGTCACGAGCTGGCGCTCGCGGAGCTGCTGCTCGCGCACGGCGCCTGGGCGGCCGGGCCGGCCGCGCTGGCCGTCGGCGCGCTGCTCGCCCTCGCGCTCCGCGGCGCCGCCGCCGCGGACGCGTGGTCGCTGGCGATCGTCCCGCCGCGGCCGGCAGCGGCCGCTCCGTCCCGGGCGCCGCTTCCCTTCGCCGCCGTCCCCGGCGCGCCGCGGGACGTCCTCGCGCGCAACCTCGCCGGCCGCGGCCCTCCGCTCGCCGTCAACTAGTCCCCCCGATGACCGCGGGTGCGCCGCACGGCGCGCCCGTCGGCGCGCGTGCCCGGCACGCGCCGCCGCGACGACGACGAGAACCGAGAGGACCACACGATGCGAACCACGACGACCGCGGCGGTCGCCGCGCTCGCCGCCACCCTGGCCGCCGCGCCCGCGCAGGCGCACGTCACCGTGCAGCCGCGGCAGGCGCCGGCGGGCGAGTTCACGCGCCTGGACGTCCGCGTGCCGAACGAGCGCGACGAGGCCGGCACGACCAAGGTGGCGGTGAAGTTCCCGCCCGGCTTCATCTTCCTCAGCACCGAGCCGCGCGACGGCTGGACCGCGGAGGTCGCGAAGCGCAAGCTCGCCGAGCCGGTCGAGGTGTTCGGCGAGAAGCAGACCGAGGAGGTCGACACGGTGACGTTCCGCGCGCGCAAGGGCGAGCGGATCGAGCCGGGGCAGTTCGTCGACTTCGGGCTGTCGGTCGCGCTGCCCGACAAGCCCGGCGAGACGCTGACGTTCAGGGCCGTCCAGACCTACGACAACGGCGAGACCGTCCGCTGGATCGGCCCGCCGGACGCCGAGGAGCCGGCGCCGCAGGTCGAGCTGGTCGCCGCGGAGGCGCAGCACGGCGCCGGCGGCGCCGCCGCCGACGGCGGCGGCCGGGCGAGCGGCGGCGGCCAGGCGGCCGCAGCGGGCG
This sequence comes from Solirubrobacteraceae bacterium, assembly GCA_035940955.1. Lineage (GTDB taxonomy): Bacteria > Actinomycetota > Thermoleophilia > Solirubrobacterales > Solirubrobacteraceae > CADCVT01. The sequence continues at coordinate 280 of DASZEJ010000071.1, read as the reverse complement.
GCGCGGAGGCGGAGGACGACGACGAGGGCGCGTCGACCGGCCTCGCCGTGGCGGCGCTGATCTTCGGCGCGCTCGGGCTGCTGGCCGGCGTCGCGGGCTTGGCGACGGCGCGGCGAGCGCGGGTGGGAGCGACGTGAGCGCGCGTGCGGCGGCGGGTGCGGCCCATCGCGGCGTCAGCGCGCGCGAGCCGGCGGGTGCGGCCCGCTGCCGCGCCAGCGCGCGCGAGGCGGCGGGTGCGGCCCGCCGCCGCGCGACGATGCTCGGGGCGGTCGCGGCGCTC
>DASZEJ010000070.1:0-4047 GCA_035940955.1 Solirubrobacteraceae bacterium | reverse complement strand
GGTGGCGTGGGCCCGATCGCCGTCGCGGGCGGGCCTTCCGATGGGGAGTCGCTGGTCGCGCGTGCTCGCGCGGTCCAGCGGAGGCTCTGGGAGGCGATCGACGCCGCCGCCGCGCCCGCGCCCAGCGGGGCGGCGGTGGCGTTCGAGCTGCTCGATGCGGGCAGCGCGGCGCGCGGCACCGCGCCGGCGGGCACCGCGCTCGACGGCGGCCCGGCGCGTGGCGCCGCCGTGGACGGGCGCCCGGATGACGGCGGCCCGCCGCGCGGCGCCGCGCCGGACGGTTGGCGCGCCGGCGGCGACCCGCCGCCCCGCACCGCGCTCGACTGCCGGCCCGCCGAGCGCGACGGTGCGCTGACCGTCTCGCTCGATGCGGTCGAGGGCCTGTTCCCCGAGGGCGTCGTCGAGGCGATGGCCGACGCTCTGGGCGACCTCCTCCGGCGCCTCGCCGACGAGCCGCCCGCGTGGACCGACCCGTTCCCCGTCCGCCTTCCCGCCGACCAGCGCGAGCGGCGTGCGGCCGTCAACGCGACCGGCGGGCCGCTCGCCGAGCGCCGCCTGCACGAGCCCTTCCTGGACCGCGCGGCCGAGGATCCCGACCGCGTCGCGGTCGTCGCGAAGGACGCCCAGCTGACCTACGCGGAGCTGGAGGCCCGCTCGCGCGCCCTCGCCGCCCGCCTGGCGGACCGCGGCGCGCGCCGGGACGGGCCGATCGGCGTCGCGATGGAGAAGGGGTGGGAGCAGGTCGTCGCGGTGCTCGGGATCCTCCGCGCCGGCGCGCCCTACCTGCCGATCGACCCGGCGCTGCCCGAGCCGCGGGTCCGGTATCTCGTCGAGCACGGCCAGGTCGGCACCGTCCTGACCCAGCCGCACCTCGTCGACCGCCTGCCGCTCCCCGAGGGCGTCCAACCGGTGGTCGTCGCACAACACGACGACGACGCCGACGCCGCCGCCCCCGACATCGACACCACGCCCTCCGACGTCGCGTACGTCATCTTCACCTCGGGCTCGACCGGCGTCCCGAAGGGCGTGACGATCGAGCACCGCGCCGCGCTCAACACCGTCCTCGACATAAATCGCCGGTTCGGCGTCGGCGCGGACGACCGCGCCATCGCGATCTCGTCGCTGAGCTTCGACCTCTCGGTCTACGACGTCTTCGGGCTGCTCGCCGCGGGTGGAGCCGTGGTCGTCCCCGACCCCGCCAGCGCGCGCGACCCCGGCGCCTGGGCGGAGCTGTGCGAGGCCGAGGGCGTCACGCTGTGGAGCTCGGTCCCCGCGCTCGTCAAGCTGCTCGCCGACCACCTGGAGAGCCGCGACCGCCCGCTGCCGGAAGCGCTCCGCGTCGTGATGATGAGCGGCGACTGGATCCCGGTCACGCTGCCCGCCCGCCTCCAAGCGATGGGCGGCGACGACCTCAGCGTGTACGGCCTCGGCGGCGCGACCGAGGCGTCGATCTGGTCGAACTTCCACCCGACGACCGGCCCGGAGCCGGGCTGGGACAGCATCCCGTACGGCCGCCCGCTCGCCAACCAGCGCTTCCACGTCCTCGACGAGCGGCTCGAGCCGCGCCCCGACTGGGTGCCCGGCGAGCTGTACATCGCGGGGGAGGGGCTCGCGCGCGGCTACTGGCGCGACCCCGGGAAGACGCACGCGGCCTTCGTCTTCCACCCCCGCACCGGCGAGCGCCTGTACCGAACCGGCGACTTCGGGCGCTACCGCCCGAGCGGCGACATCGAGTTCCTGGGCCGCCGCGACGCGCAGGTCAAGGTGCACGGCCACCGGATCGAGCTGGGGGAGATCGAGACGGCGCTCGAACGCCACCCCGCCGTCCGCGCCGCGGTCGCGACCGCCGCGGGCGACCCGCGCGGCGACCGGCGCCTCGTCGCGTACGTCGTCGCCGAGAGCGGCCGGCAGGCGAGCGAGCGCGAGCTGCAGGACCACGTCGCGGCCCAGCTGCCGGAGTACATGGTCCCGACCGCGATCGCGACCATCGCCGCGATCCCGCTCACCGCCAACGGGAAGGTGGACCGCGACGCGCTGCCGGACGTCGCGACGCTGGCGAGCGGCGACGACGACGACGACCGGCCGCCCGGCGACCGCCCCGCCGACGCCCTCGCCGACATGGTCCGCGACGGCCGCCTCGACCTCGGCGTCGACGGCGTCCCGCTCAGGCGCGACGCCGTCGAGGCGCTCGCCCGCCGGCTGAGCGACGCGCTCGGCGAGCCGCCCGCCGACCCGCTCACCGCCGCCGTCGAGCTCGCCGCCTCCGCCCGCGTCGCCGCGCTGCTCGACCTCGACGAGCCGCTCGTGCCGACCCGCGTGCCGCTGAACCGCCTCGGCCTCGACTCGCTCGTCGCGATGAGCCTCCACGACGAGCTGCACGCAGGGTTCGGCGTCGAGGTCCCGCTGCGCTCGCTCATGCGCGGGATGACCGTGAGCGGCCTGGCGGACGCCGTCGTGGGCGGCGGCGGCGACGGCGACGGCGGAGCGCAGGACGGCGAGCGCGGCGCGATCTGCGAGGCGCCCGCGACCGCCCGCGAGCCGGCCGCGGACGACGAGAAGGCCCGCTTCGCCGGCAGCCTGCGCATCGAGCCCGACCCCGAGCACCGCCACGAGCCGTTCGCGCTGAACGACATCCAGCAGGCCTACCTCGTCGGCCGCTCCGGCCTGTTCCAGCTCAGCGAGGTCTCGACCCACTACTACGCCGAGATCGACACGGAGGACCTCGACGTCCCCCGCTTCGAGCGCGCGCTCAACCGCGTGATCGCCCGCCACGACATGCTGCGCGCGATCGTCCTGCCCGAGGGAAGGCAGAAAATCCTCGAGGACGTCCCCCCGATCGAGGTCCCGGTCGAGGACGTCCGCGGCCCGGACGCGCAGGAGCGCCTCGAGCGAAGGCGCGAGGAGATGTCCCACCAGGTCGTCCAGACCGACACCTGGCCGCTGCTCGACGTGCGCGTGTCGATCACCGGGGAGCGCACCGCGCGCGTGCACTTCGGGATCGACCTGCTCGTCGCCGACGCCGCGAGCTGGGCCTTGTTCGGCCGCGACCTCGTCCGCTTCTACGAGGACCCCGACCTGGAGCTGGCGCCGCTCGAGCTGAGCTTCCGCGACTACGTCCGGGCGCTCGAGCGCCTGGAAGGCTCCGCCGAGCTGCGCCGCGCGCTCGACTACTGGCTGGGCCGCGACCTTCCCGGGCCGCCCGAGCTGCCGCTCGCCGCCGACCCGCAGACGCTCGAGCGGGTCCACTTCGTCCGCCGCCACGACGAGCTGACCGCGGAGGAGTGGCAGCGCATCAAGCGCCGCGCGAGCGAGGAGGAGCTGACCCCGTCCGGCGTGCTGTGCGCGGCGTTCTCCGAGGTGCTCGCCGCGTGGGCCGACTCGCCGCGCTTCACGCTCAACGTGACGACCTACCACCGCCCGCCGGTCCACCCGCAGATGCCCGAGCTGGTCGGCGACTTCACCTCGCTGACGATGCTGGCGGTCGACGCCGCGTGCGCCGGGTCGTTCCGCGAGCGGGCGCTCGCCGCCCAGCGGCAGCTGTGGGAGGACCTCGACCACCGCCAGGTCAACGGCGTGCGCGTCCTGCGCGAGCGCGCCCGCGCCGGCCGCTCGCACGGGCTGATGCCGATCGTGTTCACGAGCGTGCTCGGCATCGACCAGGAGGAGGGGCTCGACCGGCTCGGCCGCCAGGTCTACGCCATCTCGCAGACGCCGCAGGTGTGGCTCGACCACCAGGTGCTCGAGCGCGGCGGGCGGCTGGCGATGTCGTTCGACTGGGTCGAGGGGCTGTTCCCGGAGGGGATGGTCGAGGCGATGTTCGAGGCGTACGTCGCGCTGCTGCGCCGGCTGGCCGCCGAGCCGGCGTGGTGGGACGCGCCGTTCCCGGTCGAGCTGCCGCCCGACCAGCGCGAGCGGCGCGCGCGGTTCAACGCGACCGCCGTCGACCTCCCCGAGCGCCGGCTGCACGACGGCTTCCTGGACCGCGCCGCCGAGCACCCCGACCGGCTCGCGGTCGTCGCCGCCGGCCGCCGGCTCACGTACGGCGAG
>DASZEJ010000069.1:0-2998 GCA_035940955.1 Solirubrobacteraceae bacterium | reverse complement strand
TGGGAGGCCGGCGCGCTGGACCGCGCGGCGGACCGCCTGCGCGCCGCGCCGCGCGCCGGGGGCGTTGTCGGGCGGGTCGTCGTCGAGCCCGGCGGCCGGCTCGACCCGGTCTCGGCCGCGCACGGCCGCACCGGCCAGGTGACCGGCTTCCTCGCCACCTCGCTCATCGCCCGCACCGAGGCGTTCCTCGGCGTCGGGGGCTACCACCGGCGCTTCCGGATCGGCGGGGAGGAGGAGCTGCTGGCCATGCAGCTGTTCAGCGCGGGGTGGGACCTCGTCTACGAGCCGCGCGCGGTGCTGCACCACGCGCCCGTCGCGCGCCAGCACGCGACGCGCGCCCACCGCCCGGTGACCGGTCCGCGCAACCGCCTGTGGACCGCGTGGCTGCGCCGGCCGCTGCCGGTCGCGGCCCGGGAGACCGTGCGCGTGCTGCGCGAGAGCCCCGACCCGCAGGTCGTGGCCAGCGCCGCGGCGGGGCTGCCGTGGGTCCTGCGCGAGCGCCGGGTCAACCCGCCCGAGGTCGAGCGGCTGTACCGCTGACCGGCGCCCTCGCGCTGCGGCGACCGCGACCGAGGCGCCGGTCGCGCCTGTATCGTCGCCGCCCGTGGAGACGCTGACGACCGCCCGCGGCTACGCGGAGGCGATCGGCCGCCTCGCCGCCGAGCCGCGCGTGCTGCTCCCGTTCCTGCGCGGCGGCGGGACCGCGCTGGACGAGCCGCGCCCGTCGCTGCCCAGCGGCTACGTGCAGGAGGTCGACGGCCACGGCCACCTCTTCTGGCGCGACACCGGCCCGCCGCCCGACACCGCGCGGGCGCGCGGCACGATCCTGCTGCTGCACGGCTGGCTCGTCCCGTCCGACCCGCACTGGTTCCGCACCTGGCGGCTGCTGCAGGACGACGGCTGGCGGGTCGTCGCGCTCGACGCGCGCGGCCACGGGCACGGCACGCGGCCGATGACGCCGTTCCGCCTCGACGAGTGCGCCGAGGACGCCGCCGCCCTGCTGCACCACCTCGACACCGGCCCGGTCGTCGTCGTCGGCTACTCGATGGGCGGCGCCATCGCGCAGATCCTCGCGCTGCGCCATCCCGAGCTGCTGCGCGGCGTCGTGCTGTGCGCGACCAGCGCGGAGTTCAAGTCGAGCCCGATCATGCAGGCGGTCTGGTACTCGATGAGCGTCTTCCAGGTGTGGCTGCGCCTGGCGCCGAAGTGGACGTGGGAGTTCGTCGTCGCGCAGCTCGCGCAGGGCGACCCCGCGACGACCGCGTGGGTGGTCGGCGAGCTGCGCCGCGGCGCGCCGTCGGACATCGCCGAGGCCGGGCGCGACATCGGCCGCTTCGACAGCCGCGCGTGGATCGGCGACGTCACGGTCCCGGCCGCGGTGGTCGTCTGCACGATGGACCTGCTGGTGCCCCCGACCATGCAGCGCGCGCTGGCCGAGCGGCTCGGCGCGCCGACGGTGGAGATCCAGTCCGACCACCTCGCGCCCGGCACGACGCCGCGACGCTTCCACCGCGGGCTGAGCCGGGCGCTCGACCTGCTCGCGCCCGCGGACGAGCTGGCCGAGCGCAAGGCGCGCCGGCGGGCGAGCTAGCCCCGGCGGGCGAGCACGAACGCCTCGACGGCGCCGCGGGCGCCGGTGACCGGCGAGCGCATCGTCGCCGCGACCTCCCACCCGGCCTCAGCGATGCCGGCGCTTGCCCGCGCCACCGCCTCCTCGACCGCGCCGTCCGGGTCGGCCGGCAGCGCGCCGAGGCCCAGCTCGTCCTTCGGCTTGACGAGCCCGACGAGCCGCGCGCCCGGCGCGAAGCGCAGGACGCCGAGCTGCGGCACCGCGGCGGCGAGCGGCAGGTAGCCGACGTCGAGCGTGACGAGGTCGAGCGGGTCGGGGACGAGCGCGCGGTCGAGCGCCCCGACGTTCGTGCGCTCCAGGCTGACGACGCGCTCATCCTGCGCGAGCGAGCCGAGCAGCTGGCCGAACCCCGCCTCGACCGCGTAGACGCGGCGGGCGCCGGCGTCGAGCAGCGCCTGCACGAAGCCGCCCGCCGCGGCGCCCGCGTCGAGCGCGACCGCCCCGCGCGCGTCCACCCCGAAGCCCTCCAGCGCCGCCGCCAGCTTCACCCGTCCGCGCAGGGTGCGCTCGTCGCCGGCGAGCCGGACCGAGTCGGTCGCGGCGACGAGCGTGCGCGGGTTCGTCGCCGGCAGGCCGCCGACGTGGACGGCCCCGGCGGCGATCAGCGCGTCGGCCTGCTCCGCCAGCTCGGGCCAGCGGCGGGCGACCTCCCGCTTCAGCGGCCTGCGTGCGGGCCGGGTCAGACCGGGCCGACCGTCCCGATCCGGCGGCGCTTGCCGCACGTGCGGTAGCGGCGGCTGCCCTGGATCGTCCGCCCGCGGTAGGTCTGCGCCACGATCCGGACGCGGTAGCGCCCGCGCGGCAGCCCGCGCAGGTCGACGACCGTCGTCAGCCGCCCGTCGCGGCGCACGACCCGCAGCTGCCGGCCGTTCAGCGTGATCCGCGCGCTGGCGAGCGCGTCGCCCGGCGGCTCCTTGAGCCGGATGCGAAAGCGGCGCCGGCTCGCGCACCGGCCGGCCTGCCGCGGCAGCGTCACGATGTCGCTGAGCCTCGGCGGCTCGCTCGGCCTGGGGGACACGAAGTCCGAGTCGTTGCACTCGACGTCGGTGTTCGTCGACGTGCCGTCCTCGGCGATGCTCGGCTGCTTCTCCGGGTTCTCCGGGCGGGCGAAGCACACTCGCAGGAACGGCGCGCCGTCCGGCCGGCGCAGCACCCGCAGCGCGATGTTGCCGCGCTCGATCGGGGCGCACGTCGACGTGTCGAACCACTGGTGCCTGCCGAAGTACTGCCCGTCGGGCTGCGGGCGGACGTCGATCCACATCCGCTCGCCGGCGCGGTGGGTGCACTGGCTGAAGCGCGTGGCGCGGATGACGGTGCCGGCGAACGAGCCGTCGGCCTGGCGGTCGACGGCGACCTGCCCGCCGGTGA